>DATDFB010000076.1:0-46778 GCA_036522835.1 Thermoanaerobaculia bacterium
CGAAGGCGAGGAACGCCGGGCAGCCCTGACCGCCGCAGGCGGCCGGAACGGTGATGCCGTTGCCGGGGCTTTCCGCGGTGCTGTTGGTCTGCTCGACGACGACGAAATAGTTCGAGCCGGTGAAGAGATCGTTGCCGTTCGAGTCCTTGCCGAACCAGTCGCCGAGGCCCTTCGCGCCGGTGCTGCCGAGCGGTCCGAGATCCACCGTCACTTCTTTCTTCTTGCCCGCCGCATCCAGCGTGTTCTGGTAGAGCGTGAGCTTGAGCGTGGTGCGGGAGAACTGCGAGGCGTTCACGACGCCGATGTTCGTGCGGTACGTGCCGACCTGGCCCGGGCCGCCGGTCTGGGTGATGCCGGTGATGAAGACCTTGTCGAGGCCGGAGTTCGACTGCAGCGAGCTCACGAAGTTGTACCAGGGGATGCCGGAGAAGAGCTGGCCGTTCTGGCGGGTATTCGCAGGCGGCAGTCCCGCCCCTTCACCCGGAATGACGTAGATGCGGCTCTCCACGCTGATGGCGCGGAAATTCGCGCTGATGCCCGTCTGGGTGTCCTGCTGGTCTTCGCCGCATCCGGCGCTGTTCTTCTTGCAGCCGTTGAAGATCACCAGGCCGGCAACGTTGTTCGTGATGCCAAGGGCGCTCTTGAAGAAGTCGAGGTACTCCTTCCGCTCGTTCGGCCGCAGGGAGATGACGTTCTTGAACTCCTGTCCGGGACCGCCGCCTTCGCCGCCCGGCTGGAAGAGGACGGAAACGTCGACGTCGTCGGAGGTGAGATTGGAGATGTAAACATCGGAAATGAACGTGCCGCTCGCGCCGCCGGCGTGCGCGGCGATCGGAATGTAGACCTGATCTGCACCACGGAAGTTGCTCGCGGATGCGCCGAACGCGCAGAGCATCAAGGCCGCCGCAACACCAAGCTTCTTCATGAACATTTTCTCCCCTTTAACCAACGGCTGGATTTTAGATATTTGAAGTATATCACCGGATATGCTGACCGCGCATTCTAAACGATCTTTTGAGCGATCAACACTAGACTCTCCGATCTAATACGGACGTGTTGTGCAAAACGTCACACAGAAAACCATGCGCCTCGACCGCGCCCTCCGCGAGCAATATCCCGGCCACAGCCGCTCGGCGCTCGCGCGCCTCATCGAAGAAGGCCACGTCACGGTAGACGGCCGGCCGGCGAAAAAACCTTCGCAGCAGGTGGAGGCCGATCAGCGGATCGAAGTGGCGTTTCCCGCGCCCGCGCCGGCCACGATCGACGCGCAGGACCTCCCACTGCACATTCTTCATGAGGATGAGGAGATCGTCGTGATCGACAAGCCTGCCGGCCTCGTCGTCCATCCTGCCGCGGGTCACCGCGATCAGACGCTGGTGAACGCGCTGTTGTTTACGGTGAAGGACCTCAGCGGCATCGGCGGCGAGATCCGCCCAGGCATCGTCCACCGCCTCGACAAGGACACGAGCGGCGTGATGGTGATCGCGAAAAACGACGAAGCGCACCGCAAGCTCACCGCCGCCTGGTCCACCGACGCCGTGCGCAAGGAATACCTCGCCCTCGTCTACGGCACCCCCACCCCCGACCGCGGCACCATCGACGCCCCGATCGCCCGCGACCCCCGCGACCGCAAGCGCATGGCCGTCGTCTCCACCGGCCGCCGCGCCATCACCGAGTACGAATTGGTGGAGCGCTTACGCCACGTCTCGCTCCTTCGCTGCACGCTCAAGACCGGCCGCACGCATCAGATCCGCGTGCATCTCAAATCGATCGGCCATCCGATTGTCGGCGACCCCGTTTATTCGGGCCCGCAGTGGCGTGGCATTCCGGACAAGCGCGTGCAACGCGCGCTGGCGTCGTTGACGCGACAGGCGTTGCATGCCGCGAGAATCACCTTCCCGCATCCGAGGACGGGCGTGTGCGTTACGTTCGAGGCGGTGTTGGCGGGAGACGTGGCGCGGGTACTTCAGGAGGTGCGTTAGATGGTCTCCCGGTCACCCGGTTGCCCGGTCTCCCGGTGGCGGCTTCACGGCGACTACCACTTCAAGCGCACGCTTGAACGCAACCAGATCATGAAATTTTCTCATTGGGTATTGGTGACCGAGGAGAGCTGACGCCGCGGCTCGCGTGTGGAGAGACACGTATCTTACCTCGGCCCACCGGGAAACCGGGCAACCTACAACAACATCCCCGCAATCGTCGCCGTCAAGAAATTCGCCAGCGTGCCCGCGATCATCGCCCGCAATCCCAACCGCGCGAGATCGCCGCGGCGGGTCGGTGCCAACGAACCGATGCCGCCGATCTGAATCGCAATGGACGAGAAGTTCGCGAAGCCGCAGAGGGCATACGTGGTGATGACGAAGCTGCGGTGATCGAGGGTGGCGGCGATGGCGGGCTCGCCGAGTTTTACGAAGGCAACGAACTCGTTGAGGACCATACGCGTGCCGAGGAGGTTGCCGACGGTAACGCTGTCCTTCCACGAAACGCCCATGGCCCAGGCGATGGGACGGAAGATATAGCCGAGGACGATGTCGAGGCTCGCGGGGAACCAGGTCCAAAAGCCGTGCACGTAGCCGAACATGCCGTTCACCAGCGCGACCAGGGCGATGAACGCGATCAGCATGCCGAGCACGTTCAGCGACAGATGCAAGCCCTCGATCGCGCCGCGGCCCGCCGCATCAATCACGTTCACGTCCTGCTTCGGCACGACCACCTCGACCTCGCCGCCGGTCTTGGGCACTTCGGTCTCCGGCACGATCATCTTCGCGATCATGATCGCGCCCGGCGCCGTCATGATCACGGCGGTGAGCAGGTGAATCACGTCGACCTTCGCCACGAGCACATACGCGGCCATGATCCCGCCGGAGATGTGGGCCATGCCCGCGGTCATGATGGTCATCAGCTCCGACATGGTCATGTCCGCGAGGAACGGGCGGATCGTCAGCGGCGCCTCGGTCTGTCCCATGAAGATCGACGCGGCGACGGAGGTTGACTCCGCGCCGGACGCGCCCATGAAGCGGTTCATCATCTTGGCGAAGAACTTGACCACGATCTGCATCACGCCGAGGTAGTAGAGGACCGCGAAGATCGAGGCGATGAAGATGATCGTCGGCAGCACTTGCGTGGCGAAGATGAAGGCCGGCCCGGAGAACGGTCCCTTCGGATCGCCGAGTGGGCCGAAGACGAACTTCGAGCCGACGGAGGTGTAGCCGATCAGGTTGTTCACCACCTCCTTCAGCCTCTCGAACATATACGCGAGGAGGTTGAAGGTGAGAAAAAGGTAGAGCGAGGCCACGCCGAACGCGTACCACAGCGGCCGCCGCACACTCAGCGGCAGGCGGACGGCGATTTGATAAACGACGATGGCCAGGACGATGAAGACGATGGCCGCGCCGTACCGTTCCAGCGGCAGCGCCGCGGGCGCGAGCTTCTGCGCGATCCACTCCCCCTTCAGCACCGCGATGGCGATGACGATCTGCAGCGTGAGACCCCAGAAGACCGTCTTCCAGCGGATGGCCCGCTTGTTGTTCGACAGCAGAAACGCGATGCCGAGGATCACGACAAAGCCGATCAGCGCGGAGAAACGCTCCATGCAAACTCCCCCCCTCGAATCGTTGAATCTGGACCTGCGAAGCTTATACTGCGCCGCCATGATCCAGAAGATCGATTCCGCAGTGGCATTCGTCCGCTCGCGAACCGCACTGCAGCCGCGCGTCGGTCTCATTCTCGGCTCCGGCCTCGGCAACGTCGTCGACGCCATCGACGTCGAGACCGCGATTCCCTACGGCGAGATCCCCGGCGCGAAAGCCTCCACCGTCCTCGGGCACTCCGGCCGCATGATCTTCGGCCGCACCAACGGCCTTCCCGTCGTGGTCATGCAGGGACGCGTGCACTTCTACGAAGGCTACGAGATGGACGAGGTCATGTTCCTCGCCCGCGTCATCGGCCGCCTCGGCATCAAGACGCTCGTCGTCACGAATGCCGCCGGCGGCATCAACACGTCGTATCAGGCCGGCGATCTGATGCTGATCTCCGATCACATCAACTTCATGGGCATCAACCCGCTGCGCGGCCCGAACGTCGAGGAGCTCGGCGTGCGCTTCCCCGACATGAGCGACGCGTACGCCGAGTCGCTGCGGGCGATGGCGAAGGAGGTCGCGAAGTCGCAAGGCCTTGAGTTGAAGGAAGGCGTCTACCTCGCGCTCTCCGGCCCGACGTACGAGACGCCGGCGGAGATCCGCGCGTTCCGCGTGCTCGGCGCCGACGCCGTCGGCATGTCGACGGTGCCCGAGGTCATCGCCATGTCGCACATGAACATCCCGGTCCTCGGCATCTCCTGCATCACCAACATGGCCGCCGGCGTGTTCAAGCAAAAGCTGACGCACCAGGAAGTGATGGACACGACCGCGCGCGTGCAGAAGGAGTTCACGGCGCTGGTGCTCGGGGTGCTGCAGAAGCTCGGCGAGTCTTAGCCGGTCGGGTGCTCCTCGTACTTGACGACGGTCACGTCCGACAGCGTGATAAGGCACCCGCCGCGCACCATCGTCTCGACGGACGCGAGGAGCTTCTGAATCTTCTCCTCCTCGTCGACGACCATGATCATGATCGGATCGTCGTGCGAGAGCGCAAGGGTCTTGTGCTTGTGGATGCGCTTGTGCGCGCCGTATCCGAGGATGCCGCGGTAGACCGTGACGCCGGCAATGTCGAGCTGGCGGGCGCGAAGAACGATGGCCTCGTGCAGCGGCGCGCCTTCCCACGTGTCGTCCTGGCCGATGTGGATCTGCAGCGACTTCGCCTTGCCGATCAGTCGCATCTGTGTCTGAAGTGCGGCGGCCATGCCGCCGCTGTCGTCTTCACATTTGATCACCGTAGTGTCTTGAACTTCCACCAATCCGACGTCGACGATGTCGTAGACGTCGGCGAGCACGCGCTCGATCGACTCCGGCGCGTCGGTGACTTCGATGCGGATCGGCAGCGCACTCGCGAGCTCGACGTGATCGATGCTCGCCACCGCCCCGTGTCCGGTATAGCCGGCGATGCCACGCGTCACCGTCGCGGCCGGAAGGCCGCGGTGTTGGAAGAGGTCGAGCAGCGCCATGTACGCGGCGCGGCCGTGCCAGCGCGCCGACTCGCTCAAAAAGATCGTCAGCCGCTTCGCCGGGCCCTGCATCAGCGCCTCCCCAGCAGCACGCCGAGCTGCACGGCGGCGTAACCGGCGACGACGGAGGTCAGCACGTTGACGAGCGCCCAGCCGAACGCGCCCGTCGTGGTGAGGCGCTGCGTCTCGTACTCGAAGGTCGAGAAGGTCGTGTACGCGCCGACGAAGCCCGTCGCGACGAGAAGGCGCATCAGCGGCGTGATGCTCATCCGCTCCGTGGCGAGCGTGAGAAAGAGCCCGAGGATGAAGCAGCCGGTGACGTTGACGAGGAACGTGGCCAGAGGGAAGTCGCGGCGCCAGAAGGTTTCGATCCAGACGCCGACGGCATAGCGCGCGATCGCGCCGAGGAAGCCGCCGGCGCCGACGACGAGGCAACGCGCTATCATGACTCGGCCCACACGATGATTCACTTTTACCACGTCACGAAGCGCTTCGACCGCTACTCGACCGCGCTTCACGACGTGACGTTCCACGTCGACAAGGGAGAGTTCGCCTTCCTCACCGGCCCGAGCGGCGCGGGAAAGTCGACGCTGCTGAAGCTGATCCTGCGGCAGATCCGCCCAAGCGACGGACAGATCGTCGTCAACGGCCGCAATCTCAACGCCATGAAGCGCGCCCAGCTGCCGTACTTCCGCCGCGAGATCGGCATGGTGTTCCAGGACTTCAAGCTCATCGAGCGCATGACGGTGTTCGAGAATCTGTCGTTCATCCTGACGGTGTTGGGCGTGCCGCCGAAGGAGCACAAGAAAAAGGCCTACGGCGCGCTGCGCACGGTCAGCCTGCATCACAAGTTGAACGCCTATCCGCCGCAGCTCTCCGGCGGCGAGCAGCAGCGGGTGGCGGTGGCGCGCGCGCTGATCAACGATCCGCTCGTGCTCATCGCCGATGAGCCGACCGGCAATCTCGATCCCGACCTCTCCGCGGAGATCCTGGAGATCTTCAACGGCGCGAACCTGCGCGGCTCGACGGTGCTGATCGCCACGCACGACCGCGAGGTGATCCAGCGCAGCGGCCGCCGCGTGATCGCGCTCGACCACGGCCGCATCACCGAGGAGAAGCCGGCGGCGCCGGAGCGCGCCGTCCGCGCCGGCGGGCTGTTCGGAATCGGCTGATGCCGCGCGACGCCGAGATCCCCCGCAGCACGATCGGCTACTTTTTCCGCGAGGCGTTGCGGCGGATCTGGGTGTCGAAGCGGACGAGCCTCGTGGCCGTGGCGATGATCGCCATGTCCCTCCTGATCCTCGGCGCGTTCCTGCTGCTGTCCGAAAATCTCTCGCGCGCCGTGACGCGCTGGCAAGGCTCGTCGCGCGTGACGGTGTACCTCGATGCCGACGCGACGCCGGCGCAAACGCGCGACGTGGAGCTCTTTCTCACCGCGCACCGCGACTTCGGCCCGCATCGCCTCGTGACGAAGGAGGAGGCGCTGGCACGCTTCAAGTCGTACTTCACGAATCTCGACGAGGTAGTGGGCGAGCTCGAGGAGAACCCCTTCCCCGCCTCCTTCGAGTGCAACGTGACGCCGCGCGTGGCGCAGTCGTCCGTGTTTTCCCGCGAGGTTGCGGATCTCCGCGCCATTCCCGGCGTCGACCAGGTGCAGCTCGACTGGGATTGGGTGCGCCGCCTCCGCCGCCTCGTCGACGTCGTGAACGCCGCCGGCTTCGTCGCCGGTGGGATTCTGGCGATCGCCGCGGCCTTCACGATCGCGAACGTGATCCGCCTGACGATGATGCTCTATCGCGAAGAGATCGAGATCATGCGATTGGTCGGCGCAACGGAGCGGATCATCCGCGGCCCGTTCCTGATCGAAGGACTGCTGCAAGGGACGCTCGGCGCCATCGTCGCCATCGCGCTGCTCTTCGGCTCCTACGAGCTCGCCCGGCGCCTGATTCCCCCGGCCAGCTCGCTGCTGTGGGGGTTTCTGTTCGCGGGGTTCCTGCCGTGGCAGAAGATCGTGGGGCTGCTGGGCGGCGGGATGGTGGCGGGATGGGTGGGGAGTTGGATCTCGGTGAGGGAGAGAACCGAAGAGGCAGCGTAGAATTCGCCGCCGATGCGAATCGTCGAATGCGTTCCGAACATCTCCGAGGGCCGGCGGCCGGAGATCTACCACGAAGTTGCGAATGCAGCGGGGTCCGCGCCGGGGGTCACCTTATTGAACGTCGATCCGGGGGCGGACACGAACCGCACGGTGATCACCTTCGTCGGAGAGCCGGATGCGGTGCTCGAGGGCGGGTTCCGGCTCGTGAAGAAGGGCGTCGAGCTGATCGACATGTCGACGCATCGCGGCGCCCACCCGCGCATCGGCGCGGTCGACGTCGTGCCGTTCATTCCCGTCGCCAATGTCACGATGGACGATTGCGTCGAGCTGGCGCGGAAGCTCGGAGAGCGCGTCGGGAACGAGCTGAACGTCCCGGTCTTCCTCTACGAGTACGCCTGCAGCGCGCCGCACCGCCGCAACCTCGCGGACATCCGCGAAGGGGAGTACGAAGGCTGCGCGAAGAAGCTTCTCGACCCGCGCTGGCAGCCGGACTTCGGCCCCGCGGAGTTCGTGCCGCGCACGGGCGCCATCGTCATCGGCGCGCGCAAGTTCCTCGTCGCCTACAACGTCAACCTCAACACCCTCGACAAGCGCCTGGCCACGCGCGTCGCCTTCGACGTCCGCGAGCGCGGGCGGATGAAGCGCGACGACGGCGGCAACCCGCTCCTCGACGCCAAGGGCGAGCCGGTCTGGGAGCCGGGCATTCTCAAGTCGGTCAAGGCCGTCGGCTGGGTCATCCCGGAGTTCGGCTGCGCGCAGGTGTCGATCAACTTGACCGACCTCGACGTCACGCCCCTCCACGTCGCCTTCGACGCGTGCGATGAGCGCGCGCGCGAGCGCGGGCTGCGCGTCACCGGCTCGGAGATCGTCGGCCTCGTGCCGCGCAGCGTGCTGCTCGACGCCGGACGGCATTACCTCGCCAAGATGGGACGCCCGACCGGCGTGCCGGAAGCCGCGCTGATGCACGCCGCGATCCGCAGCCTCGGACTCAACGAGGTCAAGCCGTTCGATGCGAACGAGCGCGTCATCGAATACCGGCTCGCGACAAAGCCGCGCCTCGCCTCGATGAGCATCCGCGACTTCATCGACGAGCTCTCCAGCGACGCTCCCGCGCCGGGCGGCGGTTCCGTCTCCGCGCTGGCCGCGTCGATGGGCGCCGCGCTCGCCGCGATGGTCGCGGTGCTGTCGCACACGAAGAAGGGATTCGAGTCGAAGCACGCGGAGCTCGACCGCATCGCCGTGCGCGCGCAGGAGCTGAAGGACAAGTTCCTCGCCGCCGTCGACGCCGACACCGCCGCGTTCGACCGCCTGCTCGAGTCGTTCCGCATTCCGAAGGACGATCCGAACCGCGATGCCGCCATCGAAGCCGCAACCATCGGCGCGGCCGAGGTGCCGCTGTCGGTGCTGGAAGGGTGTGCGGAGGTCATCGAGCTCTGTCGCGACGTCGCGCGCATCGGACTGCAGGCGTCGCTCTCCGACGCCGGCGTCGGCGCCCAGGTCGCGCGCGCCGCTGCCGCCGGCGCGTACCAGAACGTCTGCATCAACCTCGCGGGCATCAAGAATCGCGATGCCTTGCTGCAGCGCGCCGACAAAGCGTGGGATCAGTCACGCGCGCTGCATGAATTGGCGGAGACGGAGATTTTGCAGAAGCTGCGTGAGGCGCTTTCTTAGTTCTTAGTTCTTGGTTCTTGGTTCTTGGTTCTTAGTTCTTAGTTCTTGGGTTGTTAGGTTCTTAAGTTCTTAGGTTTTGAAACCAAGAACCAAGAACCAAGAACCAAGAACTAAGAACTAAGAACCTAAGAACCTAACAACCTAAGATCACTTCTCGAACTCCCACGCAATCTTCTTGAGCACCCGGTCCACCCGCTCGATCATCTGCAGAATGTCCTTCTTCGCGTGCGCCGCGGAGAAGAACGCCGCCTCGAGCTGCGAGGGGGGCAGATACACCCCCTCCCCCAGCATCAGGTGGAAAAAGCGCGCGAACCGCTCGCGGTTCGAGCGGTTCGCGCTCTCGAAGTCCGTCACCGGGCCGTCGTTGAAGAAAATCGTCCACATCGAGCCGACGCGGTTCATCGTCACGGCCACGTTGTGCTTCTCCGCGGCCGCCCGCACGCCCGCCTCGAACTCGCCGCCGCGCTCTTCGAGGTCGGCGTAGATCGACGAGTTCTTCAGCACGCTCAGCGTCGCGCGCCCCGCGGCCACCGCCACCGGATTGCCGGACAGCGTCCCGGCCTGGTACATCGGCCCGAGCGGCGACACCATCTCCATCAGCTTGCGCGAGGCGCCGTAGGCGCCGATCGGCATCCCGCCGCCGATGATCTTGCCGAGCGTGGTGATGTCGGGCTTGATCCCGTAGAGCTGCTGCGCGCCGCCGTACGCGACGCGGAAGCCGGTCATCACCTCGTCGAGGATCAGCAACGCGCCCTTCTCGTCGCAGACTTGCCGCAATCCCTGCAGGAATCCCTCGGCCGGCGGCACGCAGCCCATGTTCCCCGCCACCGGCTCGACGATGATCGCCGCGACGTCGCCGTCCATCGCGTCGCGCACCGCCTGCAGATCGTTGTACGGCACGCTCACCGTCAGATTCGTGACCTCGGACGGCACACCCGCGGAGTCGGGATGGTTGAACGTCGCCGCGCCCGAGCCGGCTTTGACCAGCAGCGAGTCGACGTGGCCGTGATAGCCGCCGTCGAACTTCAGGATCTTCTTCCGCCCCGTCGCCGCGCGCGCCAGGCGCAGCGCGCTCATCGTGGCCTCGGTTCCCGAATTGACGAGGCGGAGCATCTCGATCGACGGCACGGCCTGCACGATCATCTCCGCCAGCTCGATCTCGCCGAGCGTCGGCGCGCCGAAGGAGAAGCCGCGCGTGGCGGCTTTCTTCACCGCCTCGACGACGTAGCGGTGGCAGTGCCCGAGGATCATCGGACCCCAGGAGCCGACGCAGTCGATGTATTGAAGATTGTCGGCGTCGAAGATGCGCGAGCCTTGGGCCATCTCGATGAACGGAGGGGTGCCGCCGACGCCGCGGAAGGCGCGGACTGGAGAGTTGACGCCGCCCGGAATGACTTCCTGGGCGCGCTGGAAGAGAGCTTCGGAGTGTTTGGCCATGAGGGGCGCGATTATACGAAGCCCGTTTATTCGCGAACGAGCTCGACGCGCCGGTTCGCGGCGCGGCCGAGCTGCGTGTCATTCGATGCGACCGGATGCGTCGCGCCGAAGCCCGCCGGCGTCAGCCGCGCCGCGTCGGTGCCGGCGGCGACGAGATACGCCTTGACGCTGTTCGCGCGCGCGACGGAGAGCTGCTGGTTGTGCTCCGCCGAGGCGGTCGCGTCGGTGTGGCCCTCGATCGTCAGCTTCCAGTCGGGATGCGCCTTGAGCACCTGCGCAACCAGGTCGAGCGTCGGCTTCGATTCGTCGCGCAGCTTGTCGGAATCGGAATCAAAGTTGATCCCGTAGAGGCGCAGGCGCTTCTCCTTCTCCAGCGCGTCGGCCATCGTCTTCGCCGGTGCGCCGGGGCAGTCGCCCGGCTTGTCCGAGACCTTCTTGCCTTCCCACGGCGTCATGCTCGGCTGGGCCTCGACGCCGTTGGTCTTCCAGTAGCCGCCGAAGATCGACTTCCCATCGGGCGAGAAGACGAGGATGGCCGGCCCCTTCTCATCCTCGGTGTTAACGTTGATCTTCACCACGTGGCCTTCGACGCCGCCGGTGAACGGCGACGGCGGATCGCCGAGACATCCGCTGACGCTGTTGCCGTCGTGTTTGAGGTGCAGCGTCCGCCAGTTCGACGTGTCGTAGTCGCCGCTGACGTTCGGCATCGGCGTGGTCTCGAGCTTCTTCCCGTAGGCGCGGAACTCGCCCACCTCCGTGAGCTGGCCGCCGTAATTTTCCTTGACCGTGACGCGCACGAAGCGGCCCGTGACGTTGCCGTCGGCCGGGAACGTCTGGCCGTCTTTCTGCGTGGCGAGCGCGACGTCCGCGATCGGCTTGAATCCGTCGGTGGCCGACGTGTCGGACATCTCGACGAGGATGCGTTTCGGCGTGTGCGTGTCGAGGCCGGCGGTGCCGGTGTCGAATTGCACGCGGTCGATGCGGACGCGCTGCGGCAGAGCGATGACGATGGGGTGATCGGTCGGCTGCCCCTCGGCACTGGAGAACGTCGCCTTCGGGTCGCCGTCGAGAATGCGGAACGCGCCGGTGCCGTAGTCGATCGACTGCGGCGCAACGACGACGAAGGCCCCTTGTTCGAGCCCGACGAGGTCGTCGGCATCGGCCGCGGGGACGGTGGCGGTGGCGGTGGTAGACGTGGCAGCGGGTGTCGTGGTGGACGCCGCCGGAGTGGCGGTTTCGTGTTTCCGGCAGGAGAGAGCGAAGATGAGGGCAATGACAAACCAGAGTTTTTTCATCGCGCGCATTCTAGCGATCCTCCTCCTTGCTGCTCCGGCCTTCGGCCAGGACCTCGCGCCGCTCGCCGCCGCGATCGGCAACGCGCGCGTGGTCCAGCTCGGAGAGGCGTCGCACGGCGACGGCGCGACGTTCCTGGCCAAGGCGCGGATCATCCGCTTTCTGCACGACACAATGGGCTTCGACGCCGTGGCGTGGGAGTCGGGCTTCGTCGATGTTCGCCTCATGGCCACAGCGCTGCGCGACGGCGTCCCCGCGCGCGACGCATCAGAGCGCGGCCTCTACGCGACGTGGCAGGTGGCCGAGGTCATGCCGGCGCTCGAATTCATCCGCAAGAGCCAGATGGAGCTCGTCGGCTTCGACTGCCGCGTGGCCCGGCCGCAGGCGCGCGCGGAGGCGTACCCGAAGCTGATCTTCGACTTCTTCGACGCCCTCGATCCCGCCCTGATCTCGAAAAAGGAGCGCGACGACTTCGTGACGATGTCGAAGGGACTCGTCCCCGCCGACTACTACGGGAAGCCGGGCCTGCGCGACTTCAACCGCGCCCTGCCGGCGCGCCTCGTCGAGACGATCGACAAGCGCCGCGCCGAGCTCCTCGCGCATTTCGCGCCGCGCGAGATCGATTACGTCCGCCAGTCGCTCGTCAGCTTCCTGAACATGGACCGCGGCCTGGGACCGGGCGACAAGCCGCCGTTCTCCGGCGGCTACACGCGCGACGCGGCCATGGCCGAGAACCTCCTCTGGTGGCTGAACGGTCCGCTGCGCGACCGCAAGGTGATCGTGTGGGCGCACAACTATCACGTCATGAACGACAGCGTCTCGGAAAAAGCGGCCGGGAAGCCGATGGGATGGTTCCTCGAGCAGCAGCTCGGCGCGCAGCTCTACACGATCGGCTTCACCTCGCACGGCGGCACGTTCCGCGGCGACGGCGAGACGCCGCCGAAGATCGTCCCGGGCGAGCTGGAGGCACGGCTCCACGCGGAAGGGAAGGCCGAGGTCTTCGTCGACCTCGCGCACCTGCCCCCCGACCACCCCCTGCGCAAGCCGCTGTCGGCGAGCTTCTACTTCCACGAGCCGCAGACGGCGGCGTGGCCGCGGATTTACGACGGGGTGTACTTCCTCGACGTGGAGGCGGCAACTACACCGTAGGAATCTGCTCGTCCTCGGCGCGAAGCGGCGTGATGGTCCAGTCGTACCGCGATGCGAGCGCGCGCTCGGCCTCGTCGTATTCGGCGCGGTAGTGATGCTCGTGCAGTGACGGAATCGCGACCGGACCTTCGCGCAGACCGGCCGCTTCGAGCACAGCGCGCGCGGCATCCAGCGGCCCGTAGACGTAGATCAGGCCGTGCCGCTCGTAGACGATGGTCGCCTCCGGCGCGCGCGAATGAAGCCAGAGATCGGACCGCGCATCGTTCTCGAAAAAGCCGGCGAACTCGCCCAACAGATCCCGGACCTCGGGCAGCGAGAGCGGCGGACTTTGATGACGCCCGAGGTCGCGGCCGATACGGGTCGTGTGCAGGACCCAGAGAACGGCGATTGGCGGCGCGAGCAACGCGGCGAGCGACGAAACCAGCGCCATGGCCCCCTCCGCCGGCGCAGCGACGAGACGCGTGGGCTCTGCGCGGAACGTCGCCACTCAGTACGCGTTCTCGTGCCGCAGCCCGTGCAGCACGGTCATGAAGAGAATCTTCAGGTCGAGCAGGAGCGACCAGTTCTCGATGTAGTAGAGATCGTGCTCGATGCGCATGCGGATCGACGTATTGCCGCGCCAACCGTGCACCTGCGCCCACCCCGTCATTCCGGCGCGCACCTTGTGGCGCAGCATGTAGTGCGGCAGCTCGGCGCGGAACTGCTCGACGAACTGTGGGCGCTCGGGGCGGGGGCCGACGACGCTCATGTCGCCGCGCAGCACGTTCCAGAGCTGCGGCAGCTCATCGAACGACCAGGCGCGAATGAGACGGCCGACGCGGGTGCGGCGAGGGTCGTCGCGCTCGGCCCATTTCGCGCCGGTGTCCTTCTCCGCGCCGACGCGCATGGAGCGGAACTTGAGGATCTCGAACGGTTTCCCGTCGAGGCCCATGCGCACCTGGCGATAGAAGATCGGGCCGCGGTCCTCGAGCCAGATGGCCAGCGCGATCAAGAGCATCAGCGGCGAGAAGACGAGCGCCGCGGCACCGGCCACGACGAGGTCGAAGCCGCGCTTGACGAAGCGGCTCCAGCCCTCGAGCGGCGTCTCGGAGAGGTTGATCGTCGGCAGGCCGTCGATGTCCTCGACGCGCGAGCGCAGGACCATGAACTGCAGGAGGTCGGGCACGACGTGAATCGACACGACGCAGCGGACGAGGCGGTCCAGCAACGCCATCATCGCCTTCGACGATGCGTGCGGGAGGGCGACGAAGACGTGGTCGACGGCGTGCGTCTCGATGACGGCTTCGGCTTTGTCGATGGTGCCGAGGAAGGGGACAGGGGACAGGGAACGGGTCACAGGTGGTGTCGCCGCGAGAACATCACCTGTCCCCTGTGACCTGTCCCCTGTCACCTCGGCCAGATACCCCACGATCCGGAACCCCAGCTCGCCGTGCGCCTCGATCCGCTCCACCACCGCGCGCGCCAGCTCGCCATCTCCGGCGATCAGCACGCGGTCCACGTCGCGGCCGTCGCGGTGGCGGCGCTCCACGAACGCACGCACGAAGATGCGCCCCACGATCACGAAGACGATCGCGCAGAGCATGAAGATCAAGAGCGTGGCGCGCGAGTAGAGGACATCGGGATTGCCGGGGCGCACCCACAGCAGCACGCCGGAGAGCACCACCGTCGCCACGACCGAGCCGATGGCCACGGAGAGCCACTCCTCCGTCTTCGAGCGCGCCGGACGGATCCGATACAGCCCCTGCACCGCGAAGGCGAGCGGGAAGACGAGCGTCACGATCGGCAGGAGCTGCGCGTACGTCGCCAGGCCCTGCGGCCCCTTCGTCAGCGGAATCAGCTCGAAGCGGAAGCGCAGGAACCAGGCCGCCAGCATGGCCAGGTTCGACGCCACCGCATCGTTGATGAGGTAGATCGACGCCAGGGCCCGATGTTTTTTCTCGATCAATCGACGACCTGCCGGAACTGGTCCTGGAACCGCTGCCGCGTGAAGCGCCGCGCGTGCGCGCGGATGGCCGCGCGGTCCCACGAACGCGACGCCGCTTCGTCCAATGCCCGGCGCAGCGAGTCTACCTCCGGCGCGTCGAAGAAAATTCCGGTCGTGCCCGGCACGACGGAATCGAGCACCCCGCCCGCTCCGAGCGCGACGACCGGCGTGCCGGCCGCCATCGCCTCGAGCGGCGTGATCCCGAAGTCCTCGATGCCGGGAAGGATCAGGCTGCGCGCGCGGGAGACCTGCTCGATCACGGTCTCTCTCGATACGTGCCCCAAGAAGCGGACGTTGGGGAGGGCGCGGGCGCGGAGCGGCTCGAGCAGCGGTCCGTCGCCGATCACGACGAGGTTCCGCCCCGTGGCCAGGGCCAGGTCGACGCGCTTGTACGGCACGAGCGCGGAGACGACGACGTCGTAGTCGCCGCGCTCCCCCACGAGCGGCGCGGCGAAGAAGTCGTCGTTGACGAAGGGGTGAATGACGATCGAGTCGCGGTCGTAGTACTGGCGGATGCGGTCGCGGACGAACGCCGAGTTCGCCACGAAGCGCGTCACGCCGCCGGCGGTCTTGACGTCCCACTTCCGCAGCCGCCGGGCGACGACGGAGACGGCCAGCCGCCGCAGCGGCTTCGAGCGCGGGAAGTAGTCGTCGAAGCGGTCCCAGATGTAGCGCATCGGCGTGTGGCAGTAGCAGATGTGCGTCTTCCCCTTGGCGTCGACGCCCTTGGCCACGCAGTGGCTCGACGAGATGATGAGGTCGAAGCCGGAGAGGTCGAACTCGCGGATGGCGCGCGGGAAGAGCGGCAGAAGCGTGCGGTAGTCGGACGCGCTCGAGGCCAGCCGCTGCAGCGACGAGGTGTGGATCGTGCGCGACTCGATGGCCGGCGAGGTCGTGCCGGGAAAGTGGAAGAGGGTGAAGAGCTCTGCGCCGGGGTAGAGCTCGAGGATGGCCTCGAGCACCTGCTCCCCGCCGCGCATGCCGGTCAGCCAATCATGGACGACCGCGGTCCGCGTCATCGGAGCCCACAGGCATTCTCCCCGCTCGCGGGGAGAAGGTGCCGCGTTAGCGGCGGATGCGGGGCGCATGCTTCCCATCGTTCGCCCCTCACCCGGCGCTTCGCGCCACCCTCTCCCCGCAAGCGGGGCGAGGGATCTTCAACGGTGCGCGTCATCCGACGCCTTCTCCTTCTTCTCCCCGCACTCGTTGCAGACGTGATCGTTGCGGAAGTAGTCGTCGGCCGGCACCTCTTTGAGGCACTCGATGCAGTAATGCTTACCTGTACGTTCCTTGAGAGGGCGGCGCGGGCGGTCGTGCACGGCCGCAGTTTATCGGACCGGGTGACGGGTCACAGGGAACAGGTGACAGGACACAACCTGTGACCTGTCACCTGTGACCCGTCCCCTGACTCAGAACAACTCGTTGATCGGCCCGTACGTCCCGTCCTTGGCGAACGGCACGTACTCGAACCCGCGGTTGAGCGGGTCGTCGTGGCGCACTGTGGTGTAGTCGATTCCAATGGACGAGTAAATCGTCGACGCCACATCCTCGGGGCGCACATCGCGGTTCGCGGCCCAGCCGAACTCCGTGGCGCTCGAGCCCTGGCCGTCGGTCTTGCCGATCACGCGGCTCCCCTGCACGCCGCCGCCGGCGAAGACGACGGACATGCGCAGGAAGTGGTCGCGCCCCTGCTGGGAGTTGAGCGCACCGACCGTGCGGCCGAACTCGCCGAGAACCACGACCAGCGTGTCGTCGAGGAGCGTACGGCCCGTCGTCGCGCCGGGCATCCCCGCCAGATCGGCGAGGAGCGCGGCGAACGCCGGATCGAACGTCTTCATGCTCGTGTACAGCGACGCCCCCTGCTTCGCATAGATGTTCGAGTGGTGGTCCCACCCGCCGAGCGTCGTCTGCACGAAGCGCGTGCCGCGGCGCGCGTTCACGAGGTTGCGCGCCACGATGAGCGAGGCGCCGAACGCGGTCGCGCCGTAGCGCGAGTACTCGTCGGTCGAGTACGAGAAGAGCTTATTGACGTCGGGCGTGTCGATGAGCGTCTTGGCCTGGTCGTAGAACGTGCCCATGTCGCCGGCGTTGCGTCCGAGGCTGCCGGACTTGCGGTCGGGATCGATCGACTGAATGAGATTCCAGCGGTCGCTCAAGCGCGACGCACCGTCCGGATGCGTCAGCGCCGCCAGGCCGCTCGCCGACGGCGTCACGCCGAACGGCGCGTATTGCGCCGGGAGATACCCCGAGCCGGCCATGACCTGGTTGATCGAGACGAAGCCGGGCAGGATGTCGCTGGCCTGCCGCGTGAGCTGCGCCTCGAGCGACACCACCGCGCCGATGTGCGGCGCGATCGAGCCGGTGGCGCCGCCGGGATTGCGCGCGATCTGCACCCACTCCTGGGCCAGGTTGTGCACCGCCGCCCAGGCCAGGCCGGAGCGGATGATGGACAGCTTGTCGAGATGATTGGCCGTGTTCGGCATCAGCCCCTGCGGCCAGCGGATGGCGCCGAACGTCGTCGGGTTGAAGTCGGCCGGCGTCCACGCCCCTTCCTTGAGATCCCACGTGTCGACGTGGCTCGGCGCGCCGGAGAGGAAGATGAGGATGCAGTTCTTGGCCGTATTGTGCAGCGTCGGGCTGACGGCGGTGGCCGACTCGAGGAGCTTCGCGCTGGCGACGTCGGCGAAGTACGAGCCGACGAGCGCCGTGCCGGCGACCTGGAAGAAGCGGCGGCGCGTGAAGCCGTCGCCCAAGAGCGAGGAGAAATTGCCTTTGCCTTCACAACAGCGGTGCATGGTCGGCCCTCAGTTGAACAGGAACTCGAGCTTGTTGAGCAGCGCGAACTGCAAATCCTCGGTTTTTCGACTCAGCGTGCCGCTCTTGAGGTAATTGATCGCCGTGGCCCGCTCGCCCGCATCGGGATAGCGCCCGAGCGTGGCCAGGTAGAGCGTGTCGGCGATCGTGCCGGGGTCCTGCGTCGCCGCCAGCGTCTTCGCCACGGTCGACGCCGGATTCGAGGCCCGGACGCGCGAGACGACGTTGTTGTCGTTCATCAGCGACAGCGCCTGGACGATGGAGCTGTCGTCGGCACGCGGGTCGTCGTCGCGATTTCCTCGGCCGAAGTTGTTGAGCAGCGTCCGGAACTGGCCGCCCTCCGTCGGATCGGGGAGCTGCATCGCCTTCGTCACCTGCGCCGGCGTCTGTCCCTGCGCCGTCGTGAGATTGATCGTGATGCCGACGCCCGTCACCTTCACGACGGCGTCGAGAACCTCCTCCGCCATCAGCCGGCGCGGATAGTGGCGCGCGTAGTACGGCGTCCACGTCTCGTTCCACGTCCCCGCGGTATAGCGCGAGGAGAGCTGATAGGCGTTTGACATCACCATCGTGCGAAGAATGGCGCGAAGGTCGTACTGGCTGCTGACAAAAGCGTTGGCGAGCTGCGTGAGGAGCTGCGGATGCGTCGGCTGCAGCGTGGCGCCGTTGGCGAGCGTGGCCGGATCCTGGCGATTGAGGTCGAAGGAGTCGGCCGGCTCGACGATGCCGGCGCCGAAGAGCTCTTTCCAGAGGTAATTGACCGCGGCGCGGGCGAACTGCGGGTTCGCGGTGAGGATGCGGCCGTAGGCAATGCGGCGCGGCTCGCCGGAGCGCGGCGTGTCGCCGCCGAGAAAGAACTCGGGGTCGACGAAGTCCTTGCCGTTGATCGGCGTGCGCGGCGTCTTGTTGCCCGACACCGTATTGAGCATGTAGCGGCCCGTCGTGTTGTCGCTGAGCGTCGTCTCCTGCTGGTTCGTGGCCGTGTCGCGGGCGCGCGCGATCGTCACCTGCGAGAAGAAGGCGGCGTTCTTCCAGAAGTCGAAGCGCGTCCGCTTGGCCATCGCGCTGTTGACCTGCTCGAGATGACCGAGACCGTTGTGGCAGGAGAGGCATTGCAGCGGCATGGCCAGGAAGCGCTGCCCGGTCGAGGCCGACTCATTGTCGTACGTGTCCTGGATCGGACCGTTGTTCTGCACGTCGCGGACGAAGTAGTTCGTCTCGCCGTTGGTGAAGCTCTTCCCGATGCCGGCGATGACTTCGCGCACCATCTGGTCATACGGCTTGTGATCGCGGATGGAGTTGCGGATGAAGCGGTAGTAGGCGTCGCGGCCGGGATAGGCCTCCACCGTCGCCGACGCCACCTGCACGTTCTGCACGAGATCGCCGAACCACATCGTCCAGCGGTCGACGAAGGCGTCGCTGGCGAGGAGGCGGTCGATCGCCTTGGTGCGCTTGTCGGCGCTCGTGTCGGCGAGGAAGGCCTTGACGTCGTCAGGGCTCGGGACCTCGCCGGTGAGGTCGAGGGTGACGCGGCGGAGGAACTCGGTGTCGCTCGACGGGCCGGTCCAGCGGACGCCGTCCTTGACCATCTTTCCGAAGATCTCGCTGTCGATGAAGTTGACCGGCGTGAATTGCCACGGATCGCCCTTGGGCGGGAGGGTGGCGCGGCGGCGGGGGGTGGTCGCGGCGGTGGGGGCGGCAAGCTCCGCGTTCGCCGACATGCGGTGCCAGACGGCGGGGGGACTCTTGGCCGCGGCGGCGGCGCGGCTGTAGGTACACTCGGCGGCCTTGGACGCAACTCCAGCCAGTACACCCACCAGGATGAAAAGGGAGGTACGCATCGGTGCTCCTGCTTGTCGGGTATGGTTATCTTAAGCCATGACGCGCCGCGAAAAAGCAAAAAAAATCGGGGAGATCCTCGACCGGCTCTATCCGCAGCCGCCGATTCCCCTGCGGCACGCCGACCCGTTCACGCTGCTCGTGGCGGTAGTGCTCTCCGCGCAGACGACGGACGCGCAGGTCAACAAGGTGACGCCGGCGCTCTTCGCCCGCGCCCGCACGCCCGCCCGAATGGCCGCGCTGCCGGAGAGCGAGATTCTGTCGTTGATCCGGAGCTGCGGCCTGGCGCTCGGCAAAGCGCGCAACCTGAAGCGGTTGGCGCAGACGCTGGTGCAAGAGCACAAAGGCAAGGTGCCGCGCGACATGGAAGCGCTGGAGCGCCTCCCCGGCGTCGGCCACAAGACCGCGAGCGTGGTGATAACGCAGGCGTTCGGCGAGCCGGCCTTCCCGGTCGACACGCACATCCATCGTCTGGCGAAGCGGTGGGGGCTGTCGAATGGGAAGAACGTGGTGCAGACGGAGACGGACCTGAAAGCGCTGTTTCCGCCCGAGGAGTGGGGCAAGCGCCACCTGCAGCTCATCTACTTCGGGCGGGAGTACTGCCCGGCGCGCGGGCACGACGAGGACGAGTGTCCCATCTGCTCGTGGGCGGCCTAAGTCACGCAAAAGGGCCTTCTCCCCGCTGCGCGGGGAGAAGGTGCCGCGAAGCGGCGGATGAGGGGCGCGCGCTTCCCAACTCAAACCCCTCACCCGGCGCCTGCGGCGCCACCCTCTCCCCGCAAGCGGGGCGAGGGAACTTTAGGGGAGTCGGCCCTCGGCGCGTAGCTCCCGTTGGACCTTATCGAGCGACATCGTCGCTTCGTCGAGGTCGCGCATGATCGAAATTGTAGTCGCGCCTCCCTAAATCGAAGGGCACGGCCGGAACATCGTCCAGTCGAGCGACGCCACGAAGCTCCGATCGGGCGGATGCACCGTCTTGAACGTGAAGGCGAACTGCGACGGCCCGTTCGCCTCCAGGTGCGCGAGGCGCTGCTTGGCCTCGTCGACGCTCGGGATATGCCCGGCCGGCACCCACCAGAGCGCCAGGTACATGCCGTCGAAGTGCTCGAACCACTCGCGCCGCTGCCGCAGCAGCTCCGCGTGCGCGGTCTTGTAGACGTAGTGCTTGAGCGACTCCACGTCGCGCCACACCGACAGGTTGAAGAGAATCCGATCGTCGTCGTACGGGCGGAGGTACGTGGCGTTACCGGCGTCCGTCTGCAAGCGCCAGACGAAGCCGTCGCTGTGATCCGCGAGCGCGTTGATCTCGTCGAGGCGGGCGACGAAGCCGGCCATCGCCGGCGAGTCGAGCGGCGCCGTCATGCGCGCGATGTTGACCTGCGCAAGGTGGAGCTCGCTCATACGGCGCATCGTACGCGAAATTGTCCGCGCCCGCGGCACATTTACCTCCCATACCGCATGCGCCGCATCCTTCTTCTATGGCTCCTCGCCGCCCCCGCGCTCGCCGGCGAGGTGACGGTCCGCCCCGCCCCCACGTGGGCGCAACGCGTCGAGGCCGCCGAGGGGCGCGTGCCGCGGGACGAGGTTCGCTGGGGGATTTACGGCCTCCTCACCGACCATCAGGTCAAAATCGCCGACGGCAGCGTCGTCGAGTACTTCCGGCGCGTGCGCAAAGTCCTCTCCCCCACCGCCGTGCAGAACGCCTCCGAGGTCTCGATCGACTTCGATCCGTCGTTCCAGCGGCTCGTGCTGCACGAAGTCGTCCTCATCCGCGGCGCCGCGCGCGTCAATCAGCTCGACCCGGCAAACATCCGCGTCATCGAAAAAGAGAGCGAGGCCGATCAGGACATCTACGACGGCTCGCTCACCGCGCTCCTCTTTCTCAACGACGTGCGCCCCGGCGACGTCATCGACTACTCCTACTCCCTCGAAGGCTCGAACCCGCTCCTCGGCGCGAAGTACGCCGACGAATTCGACTTCTCCTCGCAATTTCCCGTGCGCCTGATGCGCCACCGCGTCATCGCCCCGGCGTCGCGCACGTTCGCATGGCGCACCTCGCTCGGCACGAAGCCGACCCTCGAGCGAAGCGGCGACGAACAGATCGCCACGTGGCAGCGGCAGAACATCGTGGCCGAGGAAGTCGAGGACGACACTCCGGAGTGGTACGACCCGGTGGAGACCCTGCAGGTCACCGAGTACGCCACGTGGCACGACGTCGCGCAGTGGGCCGACGATCTCTTCCAACCCGACGCCGCGTCGCGCGCGGCCGTGCACGAGCTCGCGCAGAAGATCCGCCGCGAGCACCGCACGCACGACGCCCAGCTCGCCGCCGCCATCCGCTTCGTTCAGGACGACATCCGCTACCTCGGCATCGAGATGGGGCGCAACTCCCACGAGCCGCACCAGCCGGCGGCCACGCTCGCGCAGCGCTACGGCGACTGCAAAGACAAGGCGTTCCTCCTCTCGCTGCTCCTGCGCGAGCTCGGAACCGAGGCCTATCCGGCGCTGGTGAACACCAAGCTGCGGCGGCGGCTCGACGTCTTTCTGCCGTCGCCGTTCCTCTTCGACCACGTCATCACCCAGGTCATCGACGGCGGGCGCACCTACTGGATCGACGCCACGATCGCCGACCAGGGCGGCACGCTCGCCACCATCGACACCCCGAACGACGAGCGCGCGCTCGTGGTCCGCGGCGGCACCGCGGCGCTGACGCCGATCGGCGTCCGCGGCGGCGGCACCGTGCGCATCGCCCGCACGTACACCGCGCGCGACTTCGCCTCGCCGGCCGTGCTCGACGTCGTGGCGCGCTACGACGGCGGCCGCGCCGACGAGATCCGCGCCAAGCTCGCCACCCAATCGGCGAGCGAGCTGGCCAAGCAGGAGATCAACCGCTACGCCGCCGACGCGCCGAACATCGCCGCCGCCGGCGCGCCGCGCGTCGACGACGACCGCCTCCACAACGTCGTCACCATTCGCGAGCGCTACACGATCCGCGGCCTCTGGCGCGACGGCGCCTGGACCTACGTCCCGCGCGAGATCGAGCAGCACCTGCAGCGCCCCGAGCAGATCGTGCGCACCATGCCGCTGTCCGTCGACTATCCCCTCGACGTCGCCGAGACGATGACGATCCACCTCCCCTCGCCGCTGCGGGTGTCGGCGGAGAGCGCGAGCGTGACCACGCCCGCGCTCCGCTACGAGCGCCGCGTCGAGGTCGACGGAAAGACGATCGTCGTCCGCGACGCGCTGCGCGCCACGGCCGATTCCGTGCCGCTCGCGCGCGTGGCCGAGCACGTGGCGCTGCTCAACGACGCGACGCGCAGCCTAGGCGTCACCATCTCCTCCCGCCGCGGCGCGGTGGGCGGGTGGGAGTGGGGGACGGCCGGGCTGGTGGCGTTCGTCGGCGGCTGTACGTCACTGGCGGTTCGCCGCCGGAAGCGCGCGCGGCAGCGTCCCCTTCATGTCGAGGAGACGCCGCTCGCTGCCGTCCGCGAGCTTGACGGACACCGGCACGTGCAGCGCTGAGTCGGCGCGGACCGTGTAGGCGATCGTCCGCGCCGTCACCGTCCGCTTCGCGACCCGCGCCGTCTCCACCGCGCCGATCGGACCGTTCGCATCCATCACCAGTGCGTCGATCTCGCCGTCGCCGTTGAAGAGCGGCCAGCCGAACGTCAGCGTCGCCGGCAGCAGCAGCGCCTTCGGCGGGCAGCAGGTCTGCTCGACGAGGCCGCGCTCGTCGCCGCGCGCGCGCACGGTCCACTTCGCTTTGTCGCCATAGGCGCGGGTGCGCACGACGTGGTCGCCGTCGCGCCGCGTGACCTCGGCGAAGTCGGGCGCGCGCTGCGCGTCGAGTCCCGCAAACGTCTCGATCGTCGAAGATCCCTCGCCCCGCTGTGCGGGGAGAGGGTGGCGCGAAGCGCCGGGTGAGGGGCGGTCCTTCACGATCAGGCTGTGTGCGAGAAGACCGCCGTCCTTCGTCTCCCACAGCTCCCACGTCTCCGTGGCCGTTTCGCCGCGCGCGTTGCGGTGGGCGTAGCGGCCGCTCGCGAGGAGCGCCTTCCGCTCGTAGCGGCCTGGATGCGCCGGGAGCGTCTCGCCGGCGAGCATCATCGCGATGTCCTGCTCGACCGTCGCCGTCACCGGCGTCTCCACCACGCGGCCGATCTCGTTGCGCCCACGCTCGACGATCATCGTCGGTACGTTCGTCAGGCGCTGGTCGCGGACGTACTCGAGCGGCGAGAGGAACTCGGGGCCGATGCCGTAGAGCTCGACCTGGAGCAGCGGATTGTTGGCCTCGTGCAGCGCCTTGAGGAGCCGCGGCACGGCGCGCTTGCTGTCGCCGCACCACGTGGCAAAGACGATCGTGACGCGCGCCGGCTTCGCCGCGCGGAGCTTCTCGACGACGGCCGCGTCCGGCGTGTAGTGGTCGTGGATCGACTTCCACACCGGCGCGGTCGCCCAGAGCGCCTCCTCGGACATTGGCCCGGCGTGGCTCTGGTGCGGATAGATGAGCACGTCGTTGCCGAGGTAGCTCGAATCGTCGGGCATGGCAAACGTGCCGAGGCGCCGCGTCGGGAACGTATCGGGCGTCGTCGCCGCGGTGCGGTCTTCGTTGAGCGCGAAGAGCGCGCGGTCCGCCGAGGAGAGCTCGCGCGTGTCGCGGTCGAAGATCCAGGCGTCGCCGCTCGGCGGCAGGTAGGCGAGCCGATGCTCATTGACGAGCGTCTGGCCCTCACGGGTGAGGGTTCCGTGCACGTAGACGTCGCGCAGGGTGTCGTTCCACTTGAGATTCGCGCTGACGGGGAGGGCGGCCAGGAGCAGGAGAGCCGGGAGGAGTCGTCGCATCTTGCCTCCAGTAGAGTTTGGCAATGAGACGCGCGGCCGGCGGGGAGGTTCCGGAAATTATATTGCAGCAGGGTCCGTTGGTTCGGCAACACCCACCACAACTACAAGGAGAAGGTTCCAGAATGCGTAGCAACGGTACTGTCAAGTGGTTCAATGACGCGAAAGGCTTCGGCTTCATCACCATGTCGAGCGGAGAGGACGTCTTCGTCCACTTCAGCGCGATCCAGGCGAAGGGCTTCCGCAGCCTGCCCGAGGGCGCCAGCGTCGAGTTCGATCTCGTCCAGGGCCCGAAGGGGCTTCAGGCGCAGAACGTCACCGTCGCGGCCTAACCCGGCCACCGAGTCCTGAGTCCTGAGTCCTGTGTCCTGAGTCAATCCACTCAGGACGCAGGACCCAGGACTCAGGACTTCACTGTTTCGGAGCACTCCTCTCCCCCGGCTGCAGCGGGAGCCCCAAATCGACGTAGTCCCGCATGAACACCATCAGCCCGTAGACGGGTGTGTTGTGCTCGAACCCGGCGACGAGCTGATCGTTGTAGCGGTCGATGAAGAAGTCGAACGGATCGCGCGGATCGGTGTCCGTGACCTCCATGTCCGCGTCGATCATCAAGAGCTTCCCCATCCGCAGCGTGCCGTGCCGGTAGTACATGACGTTCTTCTCGTTCGGGTACGGCGGCGCGAGATCGGGCAGGTGCATCCCGGCGTCGAAGACCTGCACGAGCTCGCTCCCCTCGACGTGGACCTCCGCTAGGTGCGCGTCGATCTGCGGCGGCGGAAGGATCTTCGTCGGCTCGAGCAGCAGATCGTTCTGCTCGGCGACGACGCCCTTCGCTTTGCTGAGGTCGAGCATCTTCTCCATGCTCAGGCCGAGCGCCTTGAGGAGCCCTAGGCCGTTGATGCTGCAGATCTCGAGCTTCGTCGGATGGATTCGGATCCGGCCGTCCGGCGTTGCCGAGACGTCGCCGTACATCGTGAACGGGATGTCGACGCCCTTGTGCATGATCCCCGATTGCACGAGCTGACCACCCTCCGGCACGACGTGCAGGTTCCGCAGCGGCGCGCCCTCGTAGCCGAAGACGTAGCGGTTCATGAGCTGATCGAGCCCGGCCGAGTCCATACCGATCCTGGCCCGGTCGATCTTCACCACGAACTCGGTCTTGTTGTCGAAGTTGACCGGCTTCCCCGCCGCCTTGGCCACGAACTGCCCGCGCAGCGAGTGGATGTGCATCACCGTGGTGGCGTCGATGTGGAAGTCGACGTTCCGCATCATCGCCTCGGTCGGCGCCTTCGCCTGCGCCTCGGTCGGCGTCGGAATGTCCTGCGACCCGATCTCCGGAATCCGCGACGGCGGCGGCTCCGGCAGCTTCACCGCCGGCATGCCCTTGCGCAGGCAACAGCACGCGGGAAGGAGGAGCAGCAAAAGGAGAATGGCAATGGCGGTGGTGACGATGGCGATCGGCTTCCACGGCAGAGCGCGCGGCATGCGGGGTGAGCAGTTTCACGACTCGCGCCAGGTTGTTGGGTTCTTAAGTTGTTAGGTTCTTACGTTTAGAACCTAACAACCTAACAACCTAACAACCTAACAACGTAAGAACTAAGAACCTAACAACCCGTATCATCCCCTCCGTGATCGAAGTCATCAACCTGACCAAGAATTACGAAGCGCTCCTCGCCGTCGACCACCTCTCCTTCTCCGTCAAGCGGGGCGAGGTCCTCGGCCTGGTCGGGCCGAACGGCGCGGGGAAGACCACCACCCTGCGGGCGCTGGCGGGGATTCATCCGCCGACCGAGGGGACCATTCGGATCTGCGGGGCCGACCTGCGGGAGGAGCCGGTCGAGGCCAAGAAGCACCTCGCCTTCATGCCCGACGAGCCGCGGCTCTTCGACTACCTCACCGTCGAGGAGCACCTGCAATTCGTCGCCCGCATCTACGGCGTGGCCGGCTTTCGCGAGCGGATGGAGCCGCTCCTGGCGGAGATGGAGCTCGCCGACAAGCGCCGCGCCCTTCCCGCCGAGCTCTCCCGCGGCATGAAGCAGAAGCTCATGATCGCCTGCGGCTTCATTCACACCCCCGACGTCCTGATCTTCGACGAGCCGCTCACCGGGCTCGATCCCCTCGGCATCCGGCGCATCAAAGAGTCCATCATCAAGCGCGCCCAGGAGGGCGCCTCCGTCATCTTGAGCTCCCACCTCCTCCACCTCGTCGAGGAGCTCTGCCACACGGTGCTGATCATCAACAACGGCAAGCGCGCCGCCTACGGCACCATCGACGACCTGAAGTGGCAGATCGGCCGCAACGCCTCCCTCGAGGATGCCTTCCTGAAAATCACGGAGACGGCGTGATCGTCGCCCGCGCCTTCATCGAGCTCGCGGTGCGCTCCTTCCGCAACCGCATCGTGGCGCGCGTGAAGCGGATGAAAGACCCGCGCTACGCCATCGGCGCGCTCTTCGGCCTCATCTACTTCGGTTGGATCTTCTTCCGCAACCGCGCCGGCTCGGCGCGCTTCTTCGGCGCCGCCGGGCCGGCCAGCGAGCTGCGCCTCGACGGCGTCTCCGTCGTCGTCCTCTTCATCATGCTCTTCGCCTGGGCGCTGCCGGGCGACTCCGGCGGCCTCGAGTTCAGCGAAGCGGAGATCGCCTTCCTCTTTCCCGCGCCGCTGCGGCGCCGCGACCTGCTGCTCTACAAGATCATCCGCCAGCAGCCGCAGGTGCTGCTGAGCGTCCTCGTCTTCACCTTCTTCGGCGCGACGCGCTCGAAGGTCATCGGCCTCTGGATCGCCTTCAGCGTGATGTCGATCTACATGATGCTCGTCGCGCTGGGCCGGGCGCGGCTGCGCCTGATGGGCATCAACTTCCTGGTGCGGCTCATTGCCGTTCTGGCCATCGCCTTCGGCCTCGCCGCGATCGCGTTCTTCGCCGTCAAGGGGACGTCGCTCGACCTCGTCCACGCCACGCGCGACGCGCGCATGACGCGGATCGACTCGGTCTTCCACATTCCCATCATCGCCGCGATCCTCTTCCTTCCGAAGCTCTACGCCGGCGCGGTCTTCCCAACGACGCTGATCACGCTGGCGACGTCGTCGCTCGCCTTGCTCGTCCTCGGCGCGCTCTTCTTCATCATCGCCGACCGCCTCAACGTCTCGTTCGAGGAAGGGTCGCTGGTGCGCGCGCAGCGGCGGCACGAGCGGCTGCAGCAGATGCGCGAGCGCCGCGGCGGACGCTACGTCATGTTCAAGCGCGCCCGCGCGCCGTTCCGCCTCGCCCCCACCGGGCGGCCGGAGACGGCCATCGTCTGGAAGAACACCGTGGCCACGATGCGGATGTCGCTGGCCTGGATCGTCATCATCCTCATCGTCTTCGCCGTGTTGGTCGTCAACGCCATGTGGATGCACGGAGGGGGGCGCAGCGCCATGGGCATGACCCTCCTGATGCTCGTCGGCCTCTTCCCCTTCATGGGGCCGAACATCTTCACGAACGACCTCCGCCTCGACCTGCCGCGGCTGGAAGTGCTGAAGAGCTATCCGCTTTCGGGCGAAGGGATCGTGGCCGCGGAAGTGGCGGCGCCGCTGGTCATCATCGCGGCGCTGGAGCTGACGGCCATCGGCTGCGCCTGGGCCGTCCTCGCCAACTCGGCGGACAAGATGTCGGAGATCGTCGGCGCGGAGTTCGCCATCGTGGCGCTGCTCCTGGCCGTGCCGATCGTGGCCCTGCAGCTCCTCATCCGCAACGCCGTTCCGGTCATCTTCCCGGCGTGGGCGGCGCGCACCAAGGAAGACCCCCGCGGCTTCGCCCTCACCGGACAGCGCCTGCTCCTCTTCTTCGGCAACCTGGTCGTGCTCGGCCTGGCGCTGCTCCCGGCCGCGCTGGTCTTCGCCCCCTCGGCATTTGTCGCGATCAAGTTCTTCAAGGGCAACGCCATCTTCATGGCCGTCATGACCACGCCGGCCATTGCCGTGATCTGCGGCGAGGTCTGGCTCGGCGTCCGCTTCCTCGGGTCGCGTTTCGAGGCGCTCGACGTCTCGCAGGAATTCGACACCATCGCCGTGTGATTTGGAGTGCGGCGGCCATGCCGCCGCTCTCTTCGGAACCCACGTGAAACGTCTCCTCGTCCTCCTCTTCCTCGCGGCCGGCATCTCCCCCGCTCTCTTCGCCTCCGTCGGCACCGTCCGGCAGAACTTCGTCGACTACTACGCCGCCGCCGGCGCCGACCGCGGAGCGCCGCGCATGGCCGACGCGCTGGCCACGCTCGAGGCGCAAACGCGCGACGCCACCGCGCCCGGCTTTCTCCTCGCCGACGGCACCTGGAGCGACATCGATTACAAGGAGACGCCGAGCGGCGCGTGGTCGCCGTGGGACCACTTCCGCCGCCTCACCACGATGGCCAAGGCGTACCGCACGCCCGGCCAGCGCTACTACAACGACGAGACGCTGCGGCAAGAGATCGAGGCCGCGCTCGGACAGGTGCCGGCCTTCTACGGCAAAACCACGCTACCTCTCGGCAACTGGTGGTTCTGGACCCTCGGCGCGCCGCTCGATTTGGGCCCCACGCTCGTGCTGATGCGCGGCAGCGTCTCGCAGAAGGTCTTCGACGACTGCGTGGCCACGCTGCAGGTGCACATCGGCAGCTCGCCGACGGCAAGAGGCCTCGTCGGACCCACGCCGGTCGGCGAGAACCTCGTCTGGTCGTGCTTCACCCATCTCTGCCTAGCGCTGGCCAAGGACGACGCCCTGATGCTTGCCGCCGTCCGCGATGCCTTAGGCACCGCCTGCGCGACGACGGCGGGCGACGGCATCCAGATCGACTCCTCGTTCCACCAGCACGGCCCGCAGCTCTACACCGGCGGCTACGGCGGCTCCTTCGCCTACGACGTCTCCCGCCTCGCGCTGCTCTTGCGCAACAGCGAGTTCGCGCTCGCGCCGGCGGCGCTGGCGAGCTTCGCCAACTACGTCGCCGACGGCATCGCCTGGTCGCTCTACGGCCCCTACTTCGACGTCTCGGTCGTCGGCCGCGAGGTGGCGCGCTCGTCGACGAGCGGCATCAACGGCGTGGCCGCGCTGCTGCAGGCATCGACGTTCGCCTCCCCGCGCAACGCCGAGATCCGCAGCGCCGCAGCCGCCGCGCTCGAGTCATGGCGCTGGCCGCTTTCACCGGAGCTTGCCGCGCTGGCGACGCAAACGACAACGAGCGCTGCCTGGCCCACCGGCCACCAGCACTACTACACCTCCGACTACACGGTGCACCGCCGTCCGGCGTGGTTCGCCTCGGTGAAGATGTTCTCCGCGCGCACGAAGTCGGGCGAGAACACGAACGGCGAGAACCTCCTAGGCGCGCGCCAGTCCGACGGCCGCTTCTACCTCGTCCTGAACGGCGACGAGTACTTTGGCAACGACAGCTGGCCCGCGCTCGACTGGACGCGCCTTCCCGGCATCACGGTCGAGCAGAAGGCCGACACGGCCAACGACCAGTACGGCTTCGGCACGCGTTTCTTCGCCGGCGGCACCGGCGACGGGAAGAACGGCGTGTCGGCGATGGAGCTCGCGCCGATCAATTCGACGCTGACGGCGCGGAAGAGCTGGTTCTTCTTCGACGACACGATCGTCTTTCTCACGAACAGCATCACCTCGCCGTCGGCGAACAAGGTCGAGACGATCATCAATCAGTGGCCGCTGCACGGCGGCGTGACGCGCAATGGCAACTGGCTCGTCGCCGACAACATCGGCTACTACGTCTATCCGCAGGCGGCGACGCTGAACGTGACCACCGCCCCGCGCACCGGCACGTGGGCCGCGCTCGGCGGCTCGACCGACACGACTCCGCGCACGCAGACGTTCCTCACGCTCTGGCTCGACCACGGCACGAGCCCGACGAACGCCGACGCCGCCTACGCGATCCTCCCCGGCGCTCCGGCCTTTTTTGTGCCGCCCACGATCATCGCGAACAACGCCAACGTCTCCGCCGTGACGAGCGGCCCGTCGACCGCGATCGTCTTCTGGACGCCGCGCGCGTCCGCTGCCGGCTACACCGCCGACGCCGCAGCCGTCGTCTACGCGACGTATTCCGGCAACGCGCTACAAATCGCCGCCGCCGACCCGATGAACGGCACCGGCGTCTTCCACCTCACCGTCCCCGGCCGCTGGCTCACGGCCGAGGTTCCGGCGACGTTCGACGGCCACGGCACCACGCTGACCCTCCCCCGCGGCGGCGCCACCACGCGCGTGACGCTCACGCCCCCGCCCGCGCGGCGGAGGGCGGCGGGGAAGTAGCGGCGGCGATCACTGGCCGCCGATGTGGATCTCGCGCCGCAGCAAAACGATTCTGGTGACGTAGACGACCGTGTGATCGAGATCGCCGTCGAGGTGGATGCTGTCGCGCGTCTGGAGATCGCGGGCGTAGAGCTGCGGGCAACCCTCCACCGCCTCCACGCGCAGCCATTTCACCGTGACGAAGTCGTACGGCTGCCGGTATAGGCGGATGAGGACCTCGTCGCCGTCGACGGAGATCTCGCGGATCTGGCTCTCGAGTGTGATCGGATTCCGGCCCCGTGTCCCTCTTTCGAGACGGGCTTCACCTGCCGCGGACACCGTCGTGAGCGCGGAAACGATGGCCAGGAGGAAAACCACGTTTCTCGTTCGCATGGGAGGGTGACGGTCGCAATCGGCGAGCCAGGCCGTCGCGCAGGCCGCGTTGAGCGAAACGGCGCTGCACCGCCGGGCGTCACGCCGCCGGCGAGATCGCCAGGCGCTCCCAAGCTTCACGGGCGTGAAGCTCTCGGTCTAATTGCTCCAAAGAAATGCTGGTCTCGTGGTACCCGGCGAGAAGATCGCTTAATTGCTCGGATGCGACGACATAAACGTCCGGAGGAGTATTGGCATGCGCCGCATCGGGATACCAGACAAACGCGAGGAAGTGGCCCGCCCGAGCTCGAAAATCAACGATTCGCCACTCCATTGGCCCGGTGAGAGTCTTGATATCGACAGTGATTGCCTTCCCCGACTCGAGAACGACTGTGATGTCAACGTTGTCGGATTGCGAGAACGTTAGCGTTGCATCCGCGCCCGAGCGATGGAGCACGGATAAAACGTAGAACTTCGACGCCAGTTCCAAATGCTTTGCATGTCTGATTCGGCGCGGCCCTTTCGATGGCCCGACGACGATCGGATCCCCCCAAGCCGCCGGATCGTTGACGTCTGCAACAACGAGGTCATTCATTTGCGCGTCGGTAAGATCCTGCTTCCCATGATCCGTCATAGCGGCCATCCATTCAGTACGCGCATCTGCCGGTCACCGAAAAGCCATACGATCAGGAGCAACGGCCTTCCAGCATCGGTTCGACCAGCAAGTTGGTAGCGGTTCGGCCCATGCTCCTTCTTGTTCGGACGGGCGACAAGAGTTGTCGAACGTCCAACGCCACCTGCGCCGCTCGCACCATAGAATACAACCCATGCGAACGCTCCTGCTGCTCGCATTCGCGGCCACCCCCCAAATCCTCGGCGCCCGCTCCGAGCATCACGACCTGCGCGTCACGCGCAGCGTCGTCTCGTGGGAGCAGGTCGCGTACGACGTCGCCGTCGTCGATCTCGACAGCGGCAAGACCGTGCTGAAGTCGCGCGTCGCCGGGAAGCCGGCCGAGGCGGTCGAGGTCACGGGCGAGGCCGTCCGCGTCCGCCTCGCCTACGAGGAAAAGTTCTTCTCCGCCACGCTCACCGCCGCCAACGACGAGCTGCGGACCTGGTGGCAGCTGGCCCCGCTGACGCCGCAGGTCATCAACGCGCCGGGCGCGTTCCGCGTCGGCGGCGAGGTCGCGCCGCCCGTCGCCGTCCGCCGCGTCGAGCCGCTGTATCCCGAAGCCGCGCGGCGCAACGGCGTCCGCGGCAACGTCGTCCTGCAGGTGCTCGTCGGGAAGGACGGGCGCGTCAAGGATGCCGTCGTCGTCCAAGGCTTGCCGTACGGCCTCGGCGACTCGGCGCTCGACTCCATCCGCAAGTGGCAATTCCGTCCGGCCACGCGCAACGGCGAGCCGGTCGACGCCATCTTCGACATGACCTTCAGTTTCCGGTCGTGGTAAGGGAGCCCCAATGCGAACGCTGCCGCTTCTCCTCCTCTTCGCCGCAGTCCCCACCGTCGCCGCAACCCTAGGCGCCCGCTCCGCGCATCACGAGCTTCGCCTCGAGCGCAACGCCGTCTCCGCGGAGCAGGTCGCGTACGACGTCACCGTCGTCAATCTCGACAGCGGCAAGACAGTCCTCAAGGCGCACCTCACCGGCAAACCGGGGGAAGCGGTCGAGGCAACCGGCGGCGAGAAAGACCGGACCGTGCGCGTGCGCCTCGCCTACTCCGCGCACTTCTTCTCCGCCACCGTCAACGTCCTCGACGGCAAGACCATCGCCGACGAGTTCCGTACCTGGTGGCAGCTCGAGGCGCGGGCGGCGGGGAGGTGAATGCCGGCGCTATGACAGCGGCGGCATGGCCGCCGCACTCCACATAAAATGCAAGCATGAACCGCAAGATCGAGTTCAAGCTCAACGGAAAACCGGCCGCCGTCGACACCGACGACCAGCGCGCCCTCCTCTGGGTCCTCCGCGGCGACCTCGAGCTCACCGGCACGAAGTACGGCTGCGGCGAAGGCATCTGCGGCGCGTGCACCGTCGCCGTCGACGGCGTGGCCGTGCGCTCCTGCCAGACGGCCCTCGCCAACGTCGAAGGCAAAAGCGTCACCACCATCGAGGGGCTCGAGCGCGACGGCAAGCTCCATCCGCTCCAGCAGGCCTTCATCGATCACGGCGCGTTCCAGTGCGGCTACTGCACCTCGGGGATGCTGATGAACGCCTGGGCGTTCCTGCAGAAGACGCCGCATGCGTCGCGCGCCGCCATCGTCGACGAGATGGACGCGAACCTCTGCCGCTGCGGCGCGCACCAGCGCATCGTCTCGGCGATCGCGGAGGTGGCGAAATGAACGCGCTCGATCGCCGCACCTTCGTCAAGCTCGCCGGCGGCGGCGTGATCGTCCTCGTCGCCGCCAAGCCCTCGGCGCTCTTCGCGCAGCAGCGCCGCGGATATCCGGAGGACCTCAACGCCTACCTGCGCATCGACGAGAACGGCCACGTCACCCTCTTCTCCGGAAAGATCGAGATGGGACAGGGCGTGCACACGTCGCTGGCGCAGATGGCCGCCGAGGAGCTCGGCGTGCCGCTGGAGTCGATCACCATGTGCATGGGCGACACGGATCAATGCCCGTGGGACGCCGGCACGTGGGGCTCGCAGTCGACGCGGATGTTCGGCCCGGCCGTGCGCGCGGCCGCAGCCGAGGCGCGCACGGTGATGATGAAGCTCGCCTCGGAAGCGTTGCGCGTGCCGCGCGAAACCCTCGTCGTGCGCAACGGCATCGTCTCCGACGGCAAGAAGTCGATCACGTACGGCGAGCTCGCGAAGGGCAGGCAGATCGCGCGGCTCGTCGGCGAGAAGGCCGTGCTCCGCTCGGTCAAGGACTTCACGGTCATCGGCCGGCCGATGAAGCGCGTCGACGGCCGCGAGAAAGTCACCGGCCGCGCCAAGTACGCCGGCGACATTCGTCTGCCCGGCATGCTCTACGCGCGCCTCCTCCGCCCGCCCGCGCACGGCGCCACGCGCACGTCGCTCGACACCGAGAAGGCGAAGGCGATGAACGGCGTGACCGTCGTCGAGCGCGACGACCTCGTGGCCGTGCTCGCGCCCACGCCCGACGGCGCCGCCGAAGCGCTCTCGCTGATCAAGGCGGAGTGGACCAAGCCGGCGGCGGCGTTCGACCACGAGTCGGTCGGCGACTACTTCGTGAAGAACGGCGGCGCGGGCGAAGTGAAGAACGTGAAAGGCGAGTGGGACCCCTCACCCGGCGCCTCCGGCGCCACCCTCTCCCCGCTCGCGGGGAGAGGGACAGGCGCGAAGCGCCAGGGTGAGGGCCTCGACTCGCACGAATCGATCGAGACGACGTTCCGCACCGGCTACCTCGCGCACGCGCCGATGGAGCCGCACACCGCGGCAGCGGAGTGGAAGGACGGCCGGATGACGGTGTGGGCCTCGACGCAGAGCCCGTTCGGCACGCGCACGCGCGTCGCCCAGGCCCTGGGACTCGACGAGAGCAAAGTCCGCGTGCTGACGCCGTTCGTCGGCGGCGGCTTCGGCGGCAAGAGTCCGGCGCCGCAGGCCGTCGAGGCCGCGCGGCTGGCGCAGATCGCCGGCAAGCCGGTCATGGTCGCGTACACGCGCGGCGAAGAATTCTTCTACGACACGTTCGGCCCCGCGTCGGTCATCCGTGTCGTGTCCTCGGTCGACGATGAACGGAAGATCGCGAGCTGGGACTATCACGTCTATGGCGCGGGCGAACGCTCGTCCGAGGTGCTGTACGACGTGCCCAACGTGCGCCTGACGTCGTACGTGCCGCGCAGCTCGAAGCTGCATCCGTTCGCCACCGGGCCGTGGCGCGCGCCCGGCGCAGGGATGAACGTCTTCGCGCGCGAGTCGCAGATCGACATCATGGCCGCGAAGGCCGGCGTCGATCCGCTCGAGTTCCGCCTCCGCAACACCACCGACACGCGTCTGCGGCGCGTGCTGCAAACCGCGGCCGACGCGCTCGGGTGGAAGCGGGGCGCCGGCCCTTCCGGCCAGGGCCGCGCCATTGCCGCGAGCGTCGACGCCGGCACGTACTGCGCGCTGGCCGCCGAGGTCGAGGTGGACAGGAAGACGGGCGCGATCCAAGTGAAGCGCGTCGTTGCCGCGCAGGACATGGGCATCGTCATCAATCCCACCGGCGCGAAGATGCAGATGGAAGGCTGCATCGCCATGGGCCTGGGCTACGTGCTCTCCGAGGAGCTGCAGTTCCACGGCGGCGACATCGCCGACCGCAACTTCGACACGTACGAGCTGCCGCGCTTCTCCGCCGTGCCGCGCATCGAGACGCTCCTGATCAAGAACGACGAGCTGTCGCCGCAGGGCGGCGGCGAGCCGGCCATCGTGCCGATGGGCGCGGTCATCGCCAACGCGGTGTTCGACGCCACGGGCGTGCGGATGACGCGCTTGCCGATGACGCGGGAGCGGGTGCTCGCGGCGATGAAGGCGACGTAAACGTTGGCGGGCGCACGAGGATTCGAACCCCGATGACTCGTTCTGGAGACGAGCGTCCTGAACCATTGAACGATGCGCCCGATGGAGCACCGGGTCGGACTCGAACCGACTAAGAGCGAGGTTGCAGCTCGCCGCCTCGTGCCACTTCGGCATCCGGTGCGTTTTCAAAGAATGAAAAAGCGGCCTCGCGGGCCGCTTTCTCCAGGACTTCCGTGCACCTCTCGCCCGCGTTACGGCGCACCTCGGCTGAGCAGCCACGAGGTACAGGCGAACCAGTGCAGCGCGTTCATCGTGCGGAGGATTCTACCATCGGCGATCGGCGATCGTCACCCCGCGTACAACTGCAAGTCCGTCCCGATGCGGTCGGCCATCTCGCACGTCGCATCCAAGTCGGGGTGCCGCACGAAGACGAAGCCGTCGGAGAGGAGCGTCTTGACCCAGTCGCGCCGGTGCGCGCCGATCGGCAGGAGATCGATGCACGGGATGTGCTCGCCGAATGACGCCAGGATGCGCTCCAGTCCTTCGATGCGCTGGATGCGCCCCTGCCCGGAGGCGCGCTTGAACACGACGGCGCAGTTGTAGAGCCGCTCGAACCGGAGGCCGAACGTGCCGCACACGACGGCCTCGGCCCATGCGGTGAAGAGATCGATGTCGCTCGCGAAGTTCATCGTGTCCACCGTGTGCGCGCCGGGCGGACGCGCGGCGATCTCGCCGAACACCACCTCGCCGTCGCTCTTGCGATACCACTCCATATGCGCGAAGCCGCTCTGATGCTTCAGCGCCCGGAGCACGTCGCGCCCGAGCTCGCGCCCGTCGGCGAGATGCGGCGCGTCCACCTCGCGCAGCGTCACCGTCTGCGGACTGATCCACTCCACGCTCCGGCCGATCAGCGGCCGCGGGCGATACCAGGAGAGGTTCTCGTACACGATCCGGCCGTCGATCGAGATCGTGTCGAAGGTGTACTCGTCTCCGTCGATGAACTCTTCGACGTTGTACTCGCGCTCGCGGCCGGCCTTGTTCAACGCCGTCTCGAGGTCGTCCATCGACTCGACCCGAAACGTGTTCTCCGATCCCGCGCCCGCGACCGGCTTGAGACAAATCGGGAAGCCGACGCGTTCCACGGCCTCCGCGCATTCCTTCGCCGACGACGCGCGCCGGTGCCACGGCGTGCGCAGTCCCGCGGCGCTCACGGCTTGCTTCATCCGATCCTTGTCGCGGAAACAGAGCGCCTCTTCATAGCTCAGTCCCGGCGCGCCGAACGCCTCCCGCAAACGCGCCGCCAGGAGCACCGTCGGCTCCCACAGCGTCTCGACGCGATCGAACGTCACGTGGGATGCCCACCGTCGCACCTCGTCGAACGCCGCCCCCTCGTCGAAGAGCGAGCTCACTTGCAAGTAACCGCTGAGGCTTTCGCGCACGTGCGGCGGCAGGTGACTCTCCGGCACGCCGTCCACGGCGAACACGCGCGCGCCGACCTGCGCCAGACCGCGGCAGAAGTACGTCAGCTCGGCCGGCCATGCGCAGCCGAGGAGGAGAACCGTGTTCATCCCAGCTCCACGCGAATGAGATTGACGATCGTTTCGAGTGCTCGGCCCACGACCGCCGTGTCGCGGTCGCGGACCATGATGAACCCTTCGCCCTCGTAACCGCCACTCGGCGTCTGGCCGATGGACGGCAGCCGCGCCGCGACGACGAGCGGTCCGACCGCGGCCACCGCCTCGTCGACGCGATGAATTGCCTTCACGCGGCCGTCGCCTTGCCCGCGCAGAAAGGCGATGCCGGCCGACCACTGCGGCGCCACCGGCTCGAACGCGCCGAGGATCATGAGACGCACCCAGGCCGCATCGAAGTCGACGTCGTGCGCCTGCGACACGAGGTCCATGATCCGGGCTCCTGGCGGCCGCGCCGCGACCTCGGAGATCGCGATCGACCCGTCGCGGCGCCGGAACCATTCGAGGTGACAGAGGCCGGTCTTCATTCCCAGGACCGCGAGGGCGCGGGCGGCGGCGGCGCGGATGTCGTCGTAGCGCGGCGCGTCCGTCTCGCGCGGCAGGTGGATACACCACTGGATCCAGCCGTTGCGCAGCACTTCCAGCGGCGTGGGGCGATAGTGCGTCAGCGAGTGCCAGACCAGCCGTCCCTCGACCATGACGCCTTCGAACGAATGCTCCTCGCCGACGATGTGCTCTTCGATGAGGAGAGGCGGCGGCGCGATGCGCAGCGCGTCCGCGAGCTGTTCGGCCGTGTCGACGCGGAACGTCGACCGCGCTCCCGCCCCTTCCAGCGGCTTCACCACGACCGGATAGCCGTTGGCTTCGACGAAGCGCCGCGCGTCCTCCGCGCTCGTCACGCGCGTGTGCCGCGCACACGGAAGTCCGGCGGCATCGAAGAGCTCCTTCATGCGGGCCTTGTCGCGGAAGTTCCGGGCCGCCTCGGCGCTCATCCCCTCGAGGTGGAATCGCTCGCGCGCGACCGCGAGGGGAACTTGAAGTTGCTCGTACGCGGCGAAGAGGCAGTCGACGCCCCCGAGCCTCTCCGCCACCGCCGCCACGGCGCGCGTCAACTGTTCGACGTCGAGCACGTCGTCGACGCGCCAATGCTGCGCGACCGCGCCGCGCAGCGGCTCGGCCAGCGCCTCGATCGGATCCTGCGTGACGACGCCGAGCCGCACACCGTCGAGCCGCGCCGCGGCGCCGATCATTCGTGCGGCGTTCTCCGACAGGATCGGCGCCGCGAAGATCGCATTCACCATGAGACATCAGTGTGACATGTCTTCGAGCCTGCGCTGCGACTCAGCGGTTGCCGGCTTCCGGGCCAGGCTCTGCGTCAGGTTCATCGCGCGAAGCATCGATGCGATGTGAGGGCGATTCGACGAGAGACGGGTAGGGAAACGACCGTTCCCGTCACTCCCCTGAAGGAGCGTCCTTCGCCGTCGCGTCATCCAATGCAGCAAGTCCGTCTGAGTCTCCGGACTGTCACTCCAGCCTTTATCGGCACCGCTGAAGAAAAAGCGGCGGAGTGGAGTGCGAAAGGAGTGCGCGGTCAGTTGCGGTGGTGGTTCCGCGCCGTCGCCGGTGGAGAGCTCGGCGGCAACCTCGCCGAGGTCCGCCGGCGCGAGCAAGCGATCTTCGGCTCCACCGAGGTGAGATCGCCATTGCGTGTGATCGCCGCTCAGTGCCGTGTCGTTGCCAGCGAGCGGGAAAAAGTGCCGGGCGAGCCTCTAGATGCACGACGCCTCTCCGAGATTTGGGGCGACGAATCCGAAGCCGTCAAACGACGCCTTGGGATGCCAGGCCGTGGAACGAACCCGCTTGGTTATCTTGGTTACGGACCAATCCTGTACGAGAACAGGGAGCTGATCTACGCCCGCGCGCATGTCGCTCCCGACACTCCGCTGACGCTGACCCTGCGCTGGTCATCGGGTGACTCGTCCCTCTTCCGGCGCGCCCTCTGGTGCTGGGTCAACCTCGGCGGCATCGGCGCGCGCTCGCGGCGCGGATTCGGCTCGCTCGTCGACGATGGCGACGCGATCGACTCGGCCGCGAAGTTCCGGCAGCTCGCGTTCGAGACGCTCGAAGAGGCGCGTCAAGCGAAGCCGGTTGCGGCGTGGACGCACTTCACCTCCGCGTCGCGCGTTCTCTACTCCACCCAGCCGTTCCGCTCATGGGAGCTGGCGCTGCAAACGGCCGGCGCGTGGATGATTGCCTTCCGCCGGCGCTACGGCAGCCCGGGCGACGAGCGAAGGCGGGCGCGGAACCGCGATTACCAATGGCTGAAGGAGGAGCCAGCGCCCTCCGGCATCCCCGACCGCGCCGGCTTCGGTCTGCCGCTGCCCTTCGGCGGCGGAAAAAGCGTCGTCTGGGGCGATGGCGATCACGACACGCGGCGGGCCTCGCCGCTGCTGATCCACGTCGCGAAATTCGCGCCGTCGCAATACCACCTGATCTTCACGCACATCCCGGCACAGCTCGCACCGGACAACGAGAATCTCTCCTTCCGCGGCAGGCGCGAGCCGGTGACGACGCGGCAGATGGAGATCGTCTCCGAATTCCTCGACAGCGTGAAACGGCGTCTTTCGGAGGTGAAATGAGCGCCACCGCGCTGCTCACCTTCTCGATCGGCCCGGTGCACAGCTTCATCGGCCAGGCCCGCCGCATCGCCGACCTCTGGGCCGGCAGCCGAATCCTCTCCGGCCTCGCTTCCGCTGCCATCGACACGCTGCACAAAGAAGGAATCGAGCCGGTCTTTCCGGCCGCGCGGCAGGGGGCGATTCCGCGGGGCTTGCCGAACCGCATCGTGGCCGAGGTGCCGTTCGAGCGCGCGGGGGAGATCGCCCGCGTGATTGAAGGCGTCGTGCGGGCACGGTGGACCGCGATCGTCGAGCACGCGGTACAGACGCTCACGGCCCTCGGGATGGACGTTTCATTACCGCGCGGAAGAGACGCGTTGTGGCCCGACGCCGTCACCTGCTCGTGGTCGTGGGTCGCGGAGAATGGGGACTATGCCCGTGCCTCGCGAGACGGCGCCGAGCTGTTTTCCGCGTCGCGGCTTTTCCGCCCCTTCGAGCAAAAGGGCGATCAGGGGATGAAGTGCGCGATCTGCGGCGAGCGCAACGCCTTGCCCGACGGCGTGCGGGGCACCGTCACCAGCGAATGGCAAAAGGCGCTGCGGCGTGCCGAAGCGATTGCGCCGCGGCTGACGGCGTTCCTGCGCACAGACCAGACCCGGCTCTGCCTCGTCTGCGCCGCCAAGCGGCTGCATCCCTATCGCGAGGACGGCGCGACCGAGGCGGAAGCGATGTTCCGGTCGTTTCAGGATTTCCAGGTTGACGACGAGCGCCGCTACTTCGCGCTCGTCACGATGGACGGCGACCGGCTCGGCGAGGCCCTGATGGGAGAGAGCGCCCTCGGCAGCGGCGAGCTTCGCCGGCTTCAGCAGCAGATCTCCGAGGCCCTCAACGACTTTGCGGAGGCGCTGAAAGAACCCTCTTCCGCTCTGAGTCTGCGCCGGCTCGACTCCATTCCGCCCGCCGCGGCCGCGCGGCGCCCGCGTCCGCAGCTCATCTACGCCGGCGGCGAGGACGTGCTCTTCGCCTGCGATCCGCGCGATGCCCTCGCACTCGCCTCCGCAGTTCGCGGGCTCTATCGCTCCTGCTTCGCCGCGCGGGGTCTCGATCCCGAGACCTACACCATCTCCGCCGCCGTCGTCTTCGCACACTCCAAGACGCCGGCCGGTCTGCTGCTCCGCGATGCCGACGAATTGCTGAAGAAAAAAGCGAAGGAAGAATCCGGCCGCGACTCCATCGCCATCGCCTTGCACAAGCGTAGTGGAGTTCCGGTGGAGCTAGCCTTCCGATGGGACGACCCGCTGCGCCGCGGCATGGACGACGTCGTCGATGACCTGCGCGACGCGCGGCTGGCCTCCCGGCAGACCTATGCCTTCGCCGAGCACGACCGCGTGCTCTCGCCGATCCTCGACGAGCGCGAATGGCCGCAGTGGCTCCGGTGGCGCCTGTCGCACGGCGAGCTCAGTGCGGAGCGGGCGGCACAGTCGGCGCGCATCCTCGCGCCGTTTTTCATTGCCAGGAAAGTCGAAGCACTGCGCGTGGCCCGCTTCCTCGCCATCGAGCTGGAAGAGGAAGGCGGAATCAAGTCGTGAGTGCGGAATGGCAAGGCTACACGTTGCAGCAGGAGGACGTTTGGTTCTTCCGCGACAGCAAACCCTCCCTCCTCGGAGCGGACCATTACCTCCGCTCGATCTTTCCGCCGCTCCCCTCCACTCTTTATGGTCTCGTGCGGACGCAGCGCCTTCTCGCGCACGGCGCCGATCTCGACCAGGTCAGCGAGTCGTGGTGGAAAGCACTGCCGGACGCCGTTCGCAAGGAGGTCGGCGACTGGGGCGAGGATGGAAGCCTGCAGCTCCGCGGCCCGTGGATGACCCGCGGCGACAAGATCCTTCTTCCCGCTCCCGGCGATTTGCGCCTCTTCCTGCGCGCTGAGCCGCCCGATGACGATGCGGAGGAACACGACCGGATCGAAGCGGTCCTTCGCCTGCGTCCGGCGGAAAATCGGGGCTCGGGCGCGGATTGGTCCCACGATCTCGCGCCAATGTCGCCCTTCGCATTCGACGGCGGCCGCTGGACTCCCTGGACGACGCCGCGCGGGAGAAAGGATCCGCAGCCGAGCGGCGGATGGTTTCTCGAGCTCGACGGAATTCGTGAATGGATCTCCGGCGGCGTCCCGTCGCCATCTCACTTCGTCGCCGCGAAACAGCTCTGGCTCGACGAGCCGCGTACCGGCCTCGGCCTCGACTCCGAGCGCCGAAAGCATCTCGAGCACCTGCTCTTCACGTTCGGGTGCATCCGCCTATGCCGCGGCGTCGCCCTCGGATTCGAGCTGCGCAATGGCGCGGTCGAAGACGAGCGCATCCTGCCGTTCGGGCAGCTCGCAAGGTTCGGCGGCGAGAGCCGCCTCGCGCGAATCGAGAAAGGGCCGTCGCTCTCGGAAGCACTGCGCGGCGCGCCGCACGGCGAGGAGAATCACGTCATCGCGCTGCTGGCCCCCGCCATCTTCGGCCACGGCGCTCTGCCGGATGGGAAGGTCATCGCTGCGGTCGTGCCGGGTGCATTGCTCGCCGGCGGGTGGGACCTCGCCAACCGCCGCCCCAAGAAACTCCAACGCGCCGCTCCCGCCGGCTCGGTCTACTGGATCGACGGCCCGGCGCCGGCGCTTCTCTCAGCCTCGGGGTCGATGAGCAAACAAGGATTCGGGCTGATGCTCGCCGGAGCGCAGCCAAGGAGGAGTCATGGCTAGCCGTTCATTCAAGGCAAGGGCGGTCCTCGGCCTCTACACCGAGACGCCGCTGCACTGCGGAACCGAAGCCGGCAGCGGCTTTGTCGATCTCCCGATCCAGCGCGAGCGGCATAGCGGCTTCCCCGTCATTCCCGGCTCGACCATCAAAGGCGTGCTCCACGACGAGACCGGCGATGCCTGGGGCGGCCAGCGCGATTTCTACTTCGGCGCCGGCAGCGTGCAGGGATCGGACAAAGACACCACGCCGGGCGCCGTCGCCTTCACCGATGGGTTCCTCGCCGCCTTTCCAGTGCGTACCACCACCGTGCCGTTCGTTTGGGTCACCTGTCCGATGATCCTGGAGCGCATCTATCGGGCGCTGGAGACACCGTGGCCGAAGAAGCTCGGCGAGTTGAAGAGCGGCGGCGCATGGGGAACGACGCTCGCCGATGATGACATCCTTCTCGAAGAGCTCGTCGTGACGGTGCAGTCGCCCAATAGCGACATCCTCGACCTCCCCGGCAAGCTCCTCCCATCGCATCCCGCCTTCGGCTACACGCGCTCGAAGTTCGGCGAACGCTTGCTGGCCATCTCCGATGAGGACTTCCGCTGGCTCGTCGAGACGGCGACCGAAGTCGTCACGCGCATCCACCTCGACGAGACTACGCACACCACCAGCGGCAAGAGCGGAAACATGTTCAATGAAGAGCTGGTGCCGCGCGACACCCTCTTCTTCTCTGTCCTGCGGGAGATCGATCCTACGCGGACGCCGTTCCCCCTGAAAAGCATTCCGAAGATGATCCGCCTCGGCGGCGACGAGACCATCGGCCGCGGCGTCACCTGGGTCGAGTGCTACGAGCTCCCGAATGGAGCGCGCTGAGGAGAAGCCGAGCCATGCCGAAACCGACCGTCGAACAGCAGCGTGCCAAATTCGCTCTCGAGAAAATCCGCGGCAAGGCGGGCTCGCCGGAGAAGAAGGACTATCTGATCCAGCTCCGGCGCCTGCCGGCGCAGCTCCATTGGGGAGGCCTCGGGCAGACCGTCGCCTCGCTGCGCGCGGACGCGGAAAACAAAGTTCGGCAGGACGTCTGCGGATGGCTCGAGGCCTGGCTGCGCGAGCGAAACATCTATCCAGGCGCTGCTCCGCTGATCGATTGCATCACCGGAACCGGCAACGCCGTCCCGCCCGGCCAGGTGCAGAAGCTCTACGTCGTGGCAACCCATGAAACGCGCGCGCTTGCCGTCTGGCTGAAAAAGTTCGCCGAGGCTTTTCTCGACGATGTCACGGAGACCAACGATGAGGCTACCGCTTCCTCCGCGGCAGGCTGAGCTGCTCAGCAGGCCCGCGCCGAACACCGCCCCCAATCTGTCTCTCCGTTTCGATCACGGCTATGGCGGCTATGACAAAGACTGGCATCACACCGCCGCAAAGAAGAAAGAGACCATCGAGGGGAAGACCGCCTTCCTTCGCGACTTCGTGGCCGCCTTCAAAGATCCGCAGTCCTACGATGATTTTCTTGACCGCCGGAGAGCGGCGTTGGCCAAGGCGCACTGCGTCACCGCGACCAGTTCCGCGGCCCTTCTGGCCGGTATCGGGCGCTGGAATCCGACGGAGATCGGCTTCACCCTCGACCGCCTCACCGGATGTCCATACGTTCCCGGCTCGAGCGTCAAGGGATTGCTTCGCGAGGCATCCAAACTCGTCGCGCGCGGCGAAATCGGCCACGAAGAAACGGCGGCCGCGTATTGGCGGGAAAACCGAAGGCGGATCTTCGGCCGCGACGCGACCGAAGCACCGAACGCCGAGGAGCGGGAAGCGGGACTGGTCTGCCTTTTCGATGCATATCCGACGCGCTGGCCGGCGCTCGAAGTCGACGTCCTGACGCCGCACCAGGGCAAGTACTACACGGGCACGGCGCCCTCGCCTCCCGGCGACTGGACCGATCCCATTCCCGTCCATTTTCTGCGCATCGCCGCAAACTGCGAGGTGGCGTTCTGGTTCGCTCCATGCCGCGGCACTCCCTTGACCGCCCGCGACCGCGAGGAGATCGAAGCGCTTCTCGTTCTCGCCCTCGACTGGCTCGGCCTCGGCGCGAAAACCGCGTCCGGATACGGCTGGTTCATGTCGCCGGAGACCGCCGCGGAGATGAGGACGAGCGCTCCGCCTCGCGCCGCCGCTCCGGTCAAAGCGGCGCCGGTCAGCCGCGTGGAATGGAACCCCGCCCGACTCACGTGGATCGCCGGTAGCGGCACTCTGCGCGCGGACTTCGGCAAAGAGCACACCGAGACGAACAAACGAGACGCCATCGAGGCACTTCCTCCGAATCTGATCGAGGCGCTGAAGAATCCGAAACGAAAGAAGCCGCTTCTCGCGATCGTCGTCCTGGAGAGGCAAGACAACTACCTTCGGATCGTCGAAGTGCGCGAATTGCCGCCGGCAACGGACAAGACGCGATGTTGACGTCGCTCATCCTCAATGTCATCGGCGCGGCAATCTGGTCGGTCGTCTTATGGCTGTTCTACAGGTACCGCAGCCGGAAGATCGTCCCGAAAGTCCGCATCGAGCCGAGGAAAATCGTCGGCAACGCCGCCATCGCGCACGCGCACCCCGACTATCTCATCGCCATCTTGTCGCCGCTCCCCTTCGCGCCGACGAAGTGTGCATCCGAAGAGCAAGAGCGAGCGGAGCGCGAAATCTTTGAGCGCCGGCTCGCCGAAGGGGACTTCGTCGGACTCCGTCTTTCGCGCAAAACGGGCTCGGTGGGGCATACGATCCGCGCCATCGAAACCTACCCTTCGCTGAAAGAGGTTTATCTGATCACGACCGTCACCTCGGCCCGAGGGGCGCGCGCCGTGCAGCGCTATGTAAAGGAGGCCCTCCGGTGGGCCTGCACGGTCGTGGCCGACCCCGAGCATCAACTGGCGCTGGAGAATGACTCGCAGGTGACCGCCGACGCGTATGACATCGCGAAGAGGATCCTGGAGAAGTGCAGAAAGGGGGACCGGCGGGCCACGCAGACGCTCGTGGACGTGACCGGCGGCACGCGCTCGATTCAAGTAGGCGTGCTTCTCGCGTGCCTCGGCCGCAATCAGGACATCCAGTTGATCGGCTCTCCGTACGATGCTGCGGGCGACCCGATCACCACTGACTCCTTCCCGATCATCGTTCATTTCGAGCCGGAGATCCGCTGGAGGGCGGAGTGATTCTTTCGCTCGCTCTCGACAATGAGACGCTCTATCGCGGGCTCGACATCGCCACCGAAGCCGGCCGTTTGAACCTGCGCACGGCGCCTGAACAGGCCATCGCCACGATGATCGTGAATCTCCAGAACATGCCCATCGATCCCGAAGAGGTCATCCTGACCGGCAGCATGGCCATTTGGGCATATTTGGCGGTGTTCCACTTCCTCCACGGCCGCACGCGCCGCATTTACTATGAGGATGGCCGAGGTGACCGATTCCTCGTCGCCGCGCACGGATGATCACGAGCGGCGCGCCGAGAATGACACGATCCTCGCTAGAGGACGACGGCGCGGCAAGGCGCAACCGTAAGCATTTTGAGCCGTTTGCGCGGGACGGGCTCGCGAAGCCGAAGCGCGCCACCCAGGGACCCCTTCAAATGCAAAGAGTTACAAAGAACCGCGCCTGCTTTCTGCCCCGGCCAGCGCGCGACGCGGACGACTCACGAGCCGTCCGCGGAAGAGGACGGCGCAACCCGTTTAGCAGGAATGCTATTCTGCCAGCACGGTCTGCAGACCGATTGACCGACCAGGCATTGAAACACGGCGGCGATGAGAACCAGGACCGTGACTATAAGAAAGTCTGCAGACCGATTGACCGACCAGGCATTGAAACAGGCGGCTGCGTACTTTGTCCGGTTGTACCGGCCTGGAACGTGGTCTGCAGACCGATTGACCGACCAGGCATTGAAACTTCTTCTGAGTGATGGTGATGGTCTTGTGCGCGTTGCCGTTGTCTGCAGACCGATTGACCGATTAGGCATTGAAACTTCTTCAGGGCGTTCTTCACCGGATGCCCCGGTCGGAGAACGAGTCTGCAGACCGATTGACCGATCAGGCATTGAAACTCGACGAAGTGGGTCACCCCCAGCTCCGCGCAGATGTTGGCTTGTCTGCAGACCGATTGACCGATCAGGAATTGAAACCTCGATGTGCCGTAACTGCTCGGCGCGAGGCATGAGGCGGCTCTGTCTGCAGACCGATTGACCGATCAGGCATTGAAACTTCTCGGGAGCGGTGATGGGAACGGGGGCTATGAGGAGCGAGTCTGATACCGGTTGGCTGGTCAGGCATTGAACCTCTGCTGAAGGCGAAGGGCCTGACCCTCCGGAACTCGGGGAAGCTCTGAAGCCGGCAGAGTGCTTGGCGGTACGCAAGCTCAGTTCTTACACAATCACCGCCCGCCAACACTTCCGCTGTAAAATCGCCGGAATCCTGCGTCGCGCTGGTGTCTGCCATGCCTTCGCCCGTCGCCTTTGCGCGTTATCGCATCGAACTGCGGCTGCTCCATTCGGTGCGGCTCCACTTCCGCCACGAGGTCATGCTGCACAGCCTTCTGTCCGAGGCCCTCGGCCGCGGCGAGCTGCCGGAGCGGGTCGTCCCCTTCGCCTGCGAGTCGGGACGCGTCGACTTCGAGTGCGGCAATGCC
>DATDFB010000077.1:0-2197 GCA_036522835.1 Thermoanaerobaculia bacterium
CGCGCAAACTTCTCGCCGTCCTGATGCTGCAGAAAAAAGAACGCAACGTTCAGGAAGAGAAGGATGTAGACGAATCGGAGGTTCTCGCCGCGCGAGCGGAACATGTCGAGGCGAACGCCGCCGGCCACGGGAAAATGCCGCCGCTACCGGACCACGACGCGATCCATGCCTTCGAAGCGCAATGCCTGGTCTTTTGCGAGGCGATGCTTCGCGGCGACGCCGGCGGCGAGCTCCAGGACGTAGCTGGCATTCGCATTCGGCGGGTAGCTCGGGCAAGGGTCGGCCTTGCACGGCGGCACGTTCGACTTCACGTGAACGATGCGCCGCTGATCGTCGATCCAAATCATGTCCAGCGGGATGAGCGTGTTTTTCATCCAGAACGGGTACTCGCCGCTCTGGGGAAAGAAAAACAGCATGCCGCGGTCCTCGGCGAGTTGGTCGCGGTACATGAGCCCCTGGGAGCGCGTCGGCTCGTCCGTGGCGAGCTCGACCTGAATGGCCGTGCCGTCCGGAAGCACGACGCGCGGTCCGGGCGCGGGCGCGGTGGGCGGCGGCGCGGCCGGCGTGTTTTGCGGGGCGCTGCAGCACGCCGCGAGCAGCAGAGCGAATGTGAGGACGCTATTTTTCACTTTCCACCTCCACGGCGTCGCGCGGGATGAGGTCATATTTTTTCGCGTAGTAGCGGAAGGAGCGGAATGACATGCGGAGGAGCTCCGCCGCCTGGGTCTGTACGCCGCCGCTGCGCTCGAGCGCCTTGAGCATGAAGATTTTCCCGATCGACTCCAGGTGGTCCTGCAGCGAAATGCCCTCGGGCGGCAAATCGAACGTGGCAATGTCGGGGATGGCGCCGCCGAGGAGAACGTGCTCCGGGAGCGATTTCGTGGTCAGCACGTCCGACGGCTCGAGGGCGATCATCCGCTCGATCACGTTCTCGAGCTCGCGTACGTTGCCTGGCCACAGATATTTCTCGATCAGCCGCATGGCGTCGGCCGAGATCCGCTTCTGCGGGAAGCCGAGCTGGCTCGAGAATTTGGCGATGAAGTGGTCGACGAGCAATGGGATGTCTTCTTTGCGCTGGCGTAGCGGCGGTAGCGCGATGGGGATGACGTTGATGCGGTAGAACAGGTCTTCGCGAAAGTTGCCATTGCGGATGGATTCGCCGAGGTCGCGGTTCGTGGCGGCGATGACCCGGACGTCGACCTGCGTTTCCACGTTCGAGCCGACACGGCGCACGACCCTGTCCTGCAGGACGCGCAGGAGCTTGATCTGCACGGTCGGCGTCGTTTCGCCGATCTCGTCGAGGAAGATCGTGCCGCGATCCGCCTCGTGAAAAAGGCCGCGCTTCTCGCGGATCGCCCCCGTGAAGGCGCCGCGCTCGTGCCCGAAGAGCTCCGACTCGAGCAGCGTCTCCGGCATGGCGCCGCAGTTGATGCCGACGAACTTGCCGCGGCGGCCGGAGTTGTAGTGGATCGCGCGCGCGATCAGCTCTTTCCCCGTGCCCGACTCGCCGGAGATCAGCACGGTCGACGTCGCGCGCGCGATGCGCTGCACGATGCCGAAGATCTCCTGCATCTTCGCGCTCTTCCCGATGATGTTGGCGAAGGTGTGGCGCTCCTCGAGCGCGGTGCGGAGGTGGATGTTCTCGTCCTCGAGCTCTTTCCGCTCCGCCGCCTTGCGCACGATGATCTTGAGCTCGTCGATGTCGAACGGCTTGGCGATGTAGTCGTGTGCGCCGGCCTTCAGCGCCTCCACCGCCGACTTCGTCGAGGTGTGCGCGGTGATCATGATGACGGCGATGGACGGATTCTGGGACTTGATCTCCCGCAGGAGATCGAGCCCCGAGCCGTCGGGAAGCATGAGATCGCACAGCACGAGATCAGGCTCGCGCTTCTGCAGCGCCGCGTGCGCGTCCGCCAGCGTCGCCGCGGTCTCGACACGGCAGTTTTCTTCCTCGAAGACGATCGTCAGGAAGTCGCGCAACGACGCTTCGTCGTCGACGATGAGGAGATCCACGGCGGGATTATATGAGGCGTTCCGAATCGACGATTTGTCGCACCTTCCTTTCATCGAGCGGCCCACGCGTGAGCTCCGCCAGCGCGAGCTCGGCGCCGGCGCGGAACCGCCGCGACGCCAGCTCGGGGACGTCGACGCCTGCGCGGATCAGCGCCACCGCAGCCGCATCGTGCGGCAGGCGGGG
>DATDFB010000078.1:0-16223 GCA_036522835.1 Thermoanaerobaculia bacterium
GCGCTCGAGGCCTGCGCGATCAGCTCTTCCACCTTTTGGATGAGGCTCTGCGACTCGAACGGCTTCGTCACCACGGCGTCGCAGCCGGCTTTGTCGGCGCGGTCGGGATCGAAGGGCTCGAACGTGCCGGTGAGGAGAACGACGGGGATGTTGCGGTACTCCGGGTGCGACTTCACGTACTCGCAGACTTCGTAGCCGTTCTTCTCCGGCATGATGATGTCGGAGAGGATGATGTCGGGCCGCGACTCCGCGAGCTTCTGGATCGCTTTGGCGCCGTTGTTGACCGCCGAGACCTCGTAGTCGCCGTCCGAGAACGTCAATTCGACGACTTTCTGGATGGTGATGCTGTCATCCGCGAGGAGGATTTTTTTCGGCATTCATTTGTCTCCGGTTGATTTGGCAAAGGGTAGCATCATTCGCCGCACTTCCTCGATCGGCACCGGCCCGATCGTCATCAGTTCGTCCGTGAACGCGCGCAGCCGGAACGCGCTGCCGCGCGCGGCGCGCACGTCCTCGTACAGCGCGCGCACGGCGGTGTATCCGAGGTAGTAGTACGTGATCTGCGGCGCCGTCGTCATCGAGCGCGTCCACATGTTCGACGCGAGCTGCGGCCCCTGCAGCGCCTCCTCGGTCACGAAGCGCACCACCTCCTCGCGCGTCATCCCCTTCGTGTGCACGCGGATGTCGACGATCGTCCGGGCGATGTTCTCCATCTGCTTCTTCAGATGCGCAATGCGCTCGAGCGGACCGCCCCATCCGAGGTCGAGCATCGTCCGCTCGCAGAACGTCCCCCACCCTTCGACGTACACGTCGTCCGGGAACACCGCGCGCACCTTGTGCGGATTCCGCGCGGCGTACTTGAGCTGCACGTAGTGGCCGGGGAGGATCTCGTGCGCGGTGATCATGCGCATGAAGTGATCGTTGAAGTCGCGGAAGAAGGTCTCGCGCTGCGCGGGCGTGGCGTCATCCGGCGGGACGGGGATGTAGTAGAAGGTCGGCGCCTCGGGGTCGTACGGCCCGGCAGGGACGACGGCGCCGACGCTTTGCCCGACGAAGTGCGCCGGCGCGCGCGCGGTCACGAGCGTGCGCGGCTCGGGAAGCGTGACGACGTCGTGCGATTTGCTGAACGCCTCGGCCTCGTCGACGAGGCGCGCGGCGAAAGCGACCCAATCGTTCGCGTCCTCATGATGATCCGCCTCGACGCGGGCGAACGCCGTGCGCAGATCGACGCCCGGCCAGACCGTCTGCACGAAGGCCTCGGCCTCGTTGCGTTTGGCGACGAGGTCGCGCTCCGCGCGCATCAGCAGCGCGTCAGGATCGCGCTCGCCGGTGGCGAGACGCAGCGCCTCGGCGTAGTTGCCGCCGAGGCGAAAGGAGCCGTGGGCATTTTTCTGCAGCTCGCCGAGAAAGGCCGCGAAATGCTCCAGCGCCGCCGCGGCCTCGGGGAATTGCTTCGCCGAGGCGCGCGCCTGCGCGGCGGCGATCGCGCAGAGCTCGGGCGAGGCCTCGGCCGTCAGCGTCTCCTCGGCGGTCTTCAGCAGGCGCGGGATCAGCTGCGCGCGCCCCGTCGCGTTCGACACGATGCCGGTCCAGTACAGCGGGTTCCGCTCCGGCGCACGCAGCACCTCGAGCGCGAAGATCTCGCGGTCGACGGCGCGGGCGAGAAGCTGGCTGTCGAGATCGCTGCGCCCGGCGAGCCTGGCGCGGGTCTGCCGATTGAATACCAGCCACGAAGCGCGGTCGGCGGCATCGAGGCGCTCGAGCTCGCGGTCGAGGTCGTGACGGCCGGCCGCCGTCGCGCGCGTCGGGAAGGTGTGAAAGTATCGGTCGAGATACGCTTGCTGCGTAGAGCAGGCGGCGAAGAGCAGGACCCAAACGAATCGCATGAGCGCAGAGTTTCTCATCCTCGGACACCGCGGCAGCCCCTACAAGGAGCGCGAGAACACCGTCGCCTCGTTCGATGCGGCGCTCGCCGCCGGCGCGGACGGCTTCGAGACCGACCTGCGCCTCCTCTCCGACCGCACGGCCGTGCTCTACCACGACGACGACGTGGGCGACGACGAGTGCGAGACGCTTTCCGCGCGCGATCTGGCCGAGCGCGGCCTCGTCGTCGACCAGCTCGACGCCATCGCCCGCTTCGGCGGGCGCGGCACGATCGTCCTCGAGGTCAAGCGCTCGAAGTGGGAGGAGATCCTGCTCGAGCACGTGCAGCGCTGGCCCGGCATCGTGGTGGCGTCGTTCGACCATACCGTCGTGCGCGAGCTCCACCGCCGCCACGCCGCCTTCCCGCTCGGCATCACCTACACCGGCGCGATCGTCGACGTCGCGCCGTACGCGAAGAGGCTCGGCGCGTCGTGGCTTTTCCCCAATTTCCACTTCGCCGACCGCGAGCTCGTCGACGCCGCGCACGCCGAGGGGCTCACCGTCATGCCGTGGACCGCGAACCGGCAGCGCGATTGGGAGCGATTGCGCGGCATCGGCTGCGACGGCGTCATCACCGACTTCCCCGACCGCGCCGTCGAGTGGCTTAAGTCGATTTCGTGCTAGGCTTTCTACTGATCAGCTCAGCACCGCGGGAGGGTGGCGGACAATGAAGACCTGGGAATACAAGATCATCAACGTCCGGTCGGAGAATTACTCGATGGATCCGCGCCGCGCGGAAGAGCTCAACCGCCTCGGCGACGAAGGGTGGGAGCTGGTCAGCATCACCTCGATCAACTTCAAGACCGGCGCGACCGATCACATCGGCATGGTGTTCAAGCGCGAGAAGGCGTCGTAGGGGCGCACGGCGTGCGCCCGATCACACGCCGATCTCCTCCGCGATCTCCAGCAGCGCCTCCTTCACGAACGCGATGTGCTCCTCCAGATCGACGCCGAGCTCCTCGGCGCCGCGGTAGATGTCGTCGCGGCTGACGCTGCGCGCGAAGGCCTTGTCCTTCAGCTTCTTCTTCACGGACGCCGGCTTCACGTCGGCGAGCTTCTTCGACGGCTGCACGTACGCGCAGGCGACGATGAAGCCGCAGAGCTCATCGCAGGCGAAGAGCGCCTTGGCCATCAGCGTGTCGCGCGCCACGCCGGTGTACGGCGCATGGCCCATGATGGCGCGGCGCAGCTCCTCGTCGAAGCCGCGCTCCTCGAGGATCTTCGAGCCGACGTACGGATGCTGGTCGGCGTTCGGATAGGCCTCATAGTCGAAGTCGTGCAGCAGGCCGGCCATCCCCCAGAGCGCCGGGTCCTCCTCCGGCGCGTATTTGCGCGCGCACGCCTTCATGGCCTGCTCGACGGCGAGGGCGTGCTTCCGCAGCGAATCGGTCTTCGTGTACTCGTGGAGGAGGGCCAGGGCTTCGTCGCGCGTTTTCACGCGGCGTAGTGTAGCGGGCGAGCGTTGCCGCCCGCCCGCACTCCACACGTCAGCAGGTCGGCGATGGCGGGCCGGAGAGCAGCACCCAGGTCGAGCCGTTCCACTGAAACCAAGTGTCGGTGTAGTCGCCGCAGGAGCATGGTTCCGTCTCGCGTTCCCTGAACGCGCCGCTCTGCTGGCCGTAGGTGTTGACGCTGCCATCGCAACGAAGGACCTTCGAGCCGATTTCATTCAGGGCGCAGTCGTAGTAATAGTAGAAGGTCCTCTCGCAATAGTCCGCCTTGGCCGGCGGAGCGAAGGTGGTCGAGGCAATCAGTACCAAGAGAGCGAACGAAAGACGTGCTGTTTTCATCAAATCCTCCCATTCGTAGATACGTTTTGAAATCAGTATACGGATAAAGCGTGCCGATTTGGAGTGCGGCGGCCATGCCGCCGCTGTCAGCGCACTCACGTGATAGGGTCCCCCTGATGCCCGCGCGCCCCTTTGTCATCCTCATCGTCCTCGACGGCTTCGGCTGCCGCCGCGAGACCGAGTACAACGCCATCGCCGCCGCGGAGAAGCCGCGCTTCGACGCCCTCTTCCGCGACTGCCCGTGGACCACGCTCGACGCCTCCGGCCTTGCGGTCGGTCTGCCGGAAGGGCAGATGGGAAACTCCGAGGTGGGGCACCTGAACATCGGGGCGGGGCGCGTCGTCGATCAGGACATCGTGCGCATCAGCAAGGCGGATCTGAAGTCGAATCCGGTTCTCATCGACGCCGTCAAGCGCGGGAAGCCGATTCACTTTTGCGGCCTATTGTCCGACGGCGGCGTGCACTCCCTGCAGTCGCATCTCCAGGGGCTCATCGACGCGTGCGAGACGCTCGGCGCGAAAGAGATCTACGTCCACGCCATCCTCGACGGCCGCGACACGCCGCCGAAGTCCGCCGAGAAATACCTCGCCCAGCAGTCGCACCTGTCGACGATCATCGGGCGCTACTACACGATGGACCGCGACAAGCGCTGGGAGCGCGTGCAGCGCGGCGTCGACCTGATGACCGAGGGCGTCGGCGTGCAGACGAAGGACCCGCTCGAGACCGTGCGCCGCTTCTACGCCGAAGGCGTCACCGACGAATTCATGGAGCCGATCGCCGTGCTCACGCCCGAGGGCGCGCACCGAGGCAAGGTCGAAGAGGACGACACGCTCATCTTCTTCAACTTCCGCGCGGACCGCATGCGCCAGATCGTCTCGAAGATGAAGGACGCCGCGCACGTCGTGACGATGAACCGCTATCAGGAGGACTGGACGTTCCCCCTCCTCTTCCCGCCCGTGGCCGTGAAGAACCACCTCGGCGAGGTGCTCTCGAAGGCGGGGCTGAAACAGCTCCGCATCGCCGAAACCGAAAAGTATGCGCACGTCACCTTCTTCTTCAACGGCGGCAGCGACGCCGTCTCGCCCGGCGAGGAGCGCGTGCTCATCCCCTCGCCGAAGGTGGCCACGTACGACCTCAAGCCGGAGATGTCGGTGTTCGAGCTGGCGGACCGTGTCGTGCAGGAGATTCCGAAGTACGACGTGGTCATCTTGAACATCGCCAACCCCGACATGGTCGGTCACACCGGCGTGATGAAGGCGGCCGTGGAGGCGGTGCACGACACCGACGTCGCCGTCGACAAGATCCTGAAGGCCGTCGAAGCGCGCGGCGGCATCGCCCTCATCACCGCAGATCACGGCAACTGCGAGCTGATGTTCGACGCCGCGACGGGGCAGCCGCACACGGCGCACACGACGAATCCGGTGCCGCTGATCCTGTTTGATCGTAGGGGCGCACAGCGTGCGCCCTCTCTCCACGGCCCCGGCGCGCTCGAGAACGTCGCGCCGACCATGCTCGAGATTTTGGGCATCGAAAAGCCGAAAGAAATGACGGCGGAGTCGCTGCTCCAGTGTCATGCCGAGCGAAGCGAGGCACCCCCCGCCGACGAAGGGGGCTCCTCGCCGTCTGCGCGGCTCGGAATGACACGGAGGCCATGATCGACCAACTCGTCCTCGTCCGCCACGGCGAGACCGTGCACAACGCCGCCGGCATCGCGCAGGGGTGGCAGGACAGCGCGCTGTCCGAGCGCGGCATGCGGCAGGTGCAGCGCCTGGCCGAGCGCATCGCGCGGCTGAAGCCGACCGCGCTCTTCAGCTCGCCGCTGTCGCGCGCGCTGGCCACCGCGCAGCCCATCGCCGAGGCCACGGGGCTGGAGATCAATACCCTTGATGAGCTGCGCGAGATGAACTACGGCGGATGGGAGGGGAAGTCGTTCCTCGACGTCCGCCGCGACGACGCCGACATCTACCGCCGCTGGGTCGACGATCCCGACTGCCCCTGCCCCGGCGGCGAGTCGCACAACGAGCTGCGCGCGCGGATGGAGAACGCCTTTCGCGCCATCGAGGCGAGCGGGAACGGCCAGCTGTTGCGCGCGGTCGTCGTCTCGCACGGAACCGCGATTCGCGTCGCGGCGACGACGCTCCTCGGCGTGCCGACCATGGCCTCGCGGTCCTTCGCGCAGGACAACGCCGCGCTGAACGTGTTCGTCCGCCGCGGCGGCCGTCTGATCATGAAACTTTGGAACGACACGACGCACTGCGAGCCATGATTCTCGAACAGATCACCGAGCAACTCACCGAGGCGCTGCGCAACCGCATCCTCACCCTCTTCGGCCACGCCGCCGAGCGCATCGTCCTGCAAGCGCCGCCGAAGCTGAACATGGGCGACCTGGCCACGCCCGTCGCCCTCGAGCTGGCCAAGGCGCTGAAACGCAAGCCGCGCGAGATCGCGGAGACGCTTGCGAACGGCCTCACCCTGCCGATGTTCGTGCGGTCCGTCAGCGTCGAGGGCGCCGGCTACCTCAACTTCCGCTTCGACCGCGGCGCGTTCACGGCCGCGCACATCCGCACCGTCATGGCCCCGGCGCGCGGCGGCGGCGAGCGCGTCATCGTCGAGCACACCAACATCAACCCGAACAAGGCCGCGCACATCGGGCACCTGCGCAACGCCGTCCTGGGCGACACCCTCGTGCGGTGCCTCAAGTGGCTCGGACACCGCGTCGAGACGCAGAACTACATCGACGACACCGGCGTGCAGGTCGCCGACGTCGTGGTCGGCTTCGAGGACGAAGGCATCCCGCTCGACCGCGCCAACGAGCCGAAGTTCGACTACTTCTGCTGGGACGTCTACGCGCGCGTGGCCGCGAATCCGCGGCTGCAGGAGCGCCGCCGCGAGACGCTGCACAAGATCGAGCGCGGCGAAGGGGAGACGGCCGAGCGCGGACGCGTCATCGCCCGCGCCATCGTCCGCGCCCACATCGCCACGATGCTGCGGCTCGACATCAAGTACGACCTCCTGCCGAAGGAGAGCGACATCATCGGCCTCCATTTCTGGGAGCGCGCCTTCGAGCTGCTCAAGCAGTCCGGCGCCGTCATCCTCGAGACCGAAGGGAAGCACGCCGGCTGCTGGGTCATGAAGCTCGAGCACAGCGAGGACTTCGCCGGCATGGACGAGCCGGACAAGATCCTCGTCCGCTCCAACGGCACCGTCACGTACACCGGCAAGGACATCGCCTACCAGCTCTGGAAGTTCGGACTGCTCGACCGCACGTTCGGGTACCGGCGCTTCCCCGCGCCGTACACGCTGTGGGAGACGACGCACGACGACGGCGATCCGAGCGCGCCGAAGTTCGGCGGCGCGAAGCGGGTCTACAACGTCATCGACGTCCGCCAGGCCTACCTGCAGAAGGTCGTCAAGGCCGGCCTCGAGGAGCTCGGCCACACCCGCGAGGCGGAGAGCTCGATCCACTTCTCGTACGAGATGGTCGCGCTGACGGCGGAGACGGCGAAGGCGCTGGGGGCGGAGGGCGTTGCCGACCAGGGAGCCGTAGTCATGTCCGGCCGCAAAGGCCTCGGCGTGAAGGCCGACGATCTCCTCGACGCGCTGGAGTCGAAGGCGGCCGAGGCGGTGCGCGAGGGGAGCAAGCGCGAGGGATTGAGCGACGAGGCCATCGATCTGCTGGCGCGGCAGATCGCCGTGGCCGCGCTGCGCTACTTCATGCTCAAGTACGGCCGGAACAAAGTCATCGCCTTCGACTTCGCCGAGGCGCTGACGTTCGAGGGGGACTCGGGGCCGTACCTGCAGTACTCCACCGTGCGCGTGCAGAACATCTTCCGGAAGATGAAGGAGCGCGGCGTGGAGGCGCGCATCGACGATGTCTCGCTCGACGCCCTGACGCTGCGCGAGGGGATCACCGACGAGATGTGGGAGCTGGTGCGGCGCAGCGCGGAGATGCCGTCGTCAGTGCGCCGCGCGGTCGAGGCGCTGGAGCTGTCGATCATCACGCACGATCTCTTCGAGCTCGCGCAGACGTTCAACAGCTTCTACCACAAGTTCCCGATCATGAACGAAAAGGACGACGCGGAGCGGCAGCGGCGCGCGGTCTGCGCGGAGGTGTTCCGGCGGACGATGGTGGCGACGCTCGACCTCCTGGGAATTCCGGTGCCGGAAACGATGTAGAATGGCGCCAGTCGTCCAATGAAAATCGATCTCGCGCTCCGCGCACTCATCGTCGTGGCCGGCGTGCTCGCGGCCATCGTCCTGGCGCTCAAGGGTCAGGGCGCCGCGCTGCCGGCGCTTGCCGCGGGCGGCATCCTCGGCGCCTGCGTCACTCGCTTCACCACGTCTTCCGAGTAGCGACTACGCCGACCGCTGCTGTTCGCTGCCTCCCTCGACGCGCCGCACGTTCTCTGCCTGCAGCCCCTTCGGGCCCTGCTTGACGTCGAACTCGACTTTCTCTCCCTCGTTGAGAGTGCGATAGCCCTGCGACTGAATCGCGGTGTGATGGACGAACACGTCCTCACCGCTGTTTCGTTTGATGAATCCGTAGCCTTTGTCGTTGTTGAACCACTTCACTACGCCAATTTCTGGCATCTCCTGTTACCTCCGACCGGACTGCGGCGGAGCAATCAGCCCGCCGGTGCGAACCGGGCCGCTGTATATGCTGCAAAGCCCGCGCCGCTACCAGATTAAAGCACGGTTTACGCCGATTCGTTGGAACCCCAACGATTCGTACAGGGCCACGGCCGGCCGGTTGAAATCGTTGACGAAGAGCGTGACGATCTTCCCCTTCCGCGCCAGATGGCCGCAGACTTCGCGCAAGAGCGCGCGCGAGTGGCCGCGGCGGCGGAAGCGCGGGTTGGACCAGACGCCCATGAGCTGCACGGCGTCCGCGGTCACGGCGGAGAACTCGCACTTGGCGACGATGACGCCGCCGACGACGCGGATCACCGCCCGCTGGCGGTCGACGAGCTCGCGGATCCGCTCGCGATAGCCGGCGGCGTCGCGCTCCATCGGATCGATGCCCACCTCCTCCTTGTGCATGGCCGCGCAGGCCGGGACGAGCGCCTCGAGGTCGCGCGGCGTGGCGTACCGCCCCTCCTTGAGGTCGGGATAGTCGAGACGCCCGCGGATGGCGTAGATCGGCTGGTTCATGCGCACGACCGTCGGCGCGTCGAGCCGCGGCCGCAGCCGGTTCCACAACGACTCGACCAGCGCCGCCGGCGAGATGATGGCCCGCACCGGCAGCGCGCGGGTGAGGATGCGGTCGGCCACGACGGCGATGGCCGCGTCGGTGATCTCGTGCGCCACGCCGGGATCCGAGGCCAGGACGATGTTCGTGGCCAGCGAGGCCATGAGCACCGTGTCGCGGTTGTAGCGGATGTCGACCATCTGCGTCGCCGCGGCGAAGCGCTCTTCCATGAGGCGCGAGATGAGGTAGACGTTGATCAGCGGATCGCGGCGGAGAAAGCCCAGCGCGGCGGGGACATCGTCGTCCGCGACGTTCCTGATGGACCATCGACCCTCGGCGGGAAGAGTTGCCATGTTCTTAGGTTCTTAGGTTGTTAGGTTCTTAGGTTCTTAAGTTTTGCCAAACCTAAGAACCTAAGAACCCAAGAACCTAAGAACTACAACTGCGAGCTCCCCAAATATGCTAGCCCGTCCACCATCTTGTGCCAAACGCCCCGCCGCTTCCACTCCTCCAGCGTCCGCTGCTTGGCGAACTTTCGGTCCGCTTCGAAGGCCGCCGTCAACTGCGCGGCGAGCTGCGGGTCGAGGATGCCCATGCTGATCTCGTCGTTGAGCTGGAACGAGCGGTCGTCGAAATTCGTCGAGCCGACGCACGACCAGACGCCGTCCACCACGATGATCTTCTGGTGCAGCAGCGTGCGCTGGAACTCCCAGATCTTCACGCCCGCCTTCATCATCTCGCCGAACTGATGGTGGCTGGCGTGCTGCACGATCGGGCTGTCGGTCGACGACGTGGCCGGCACCATGACCTGCACGTCGACGCCGCGCTTCACCGCCGCGGCGAGCGCTTGCAGCGCGTCGTCGTCGGGAAGCATGTAGGGGTTCTGGATCAGGATCGACTTCTTCGCGCTGGTGATGGCGAGGTAGTAGAGCACCTGCACCGATGACACGCTGCCGGTCGGCGAGGTGTAGGCGAGATGCGCGGCGCTCGGCCCCTCCGGCCCGGCCGGCGGCGGGAAGTACTTCAGCCCGGCCGGGATCTCGCCCGTCTCCTCGACCCAGTTCTCGCAGAATGCCGACTGCATGCGGCTGACGATGGGCCCCTCGACGCGCACGCCGGTGTCGCGCCAGTGGTCTTTGTCCTGGCCATTCCCGGTCCATTCCTCGGCGATGCCGAAGCCGCCGATGTAGCCGACGCGGCCGTCGATGATCATCTCCTTGCGGTGATCGCGGTTGTTGAGGCGCCCGACGTTGCTGAAGCGGAGGGGATGAAACGCGCGCACCTGTACGCCGGCGGCGAGCATCTCGTCGCGCAGCTTGTCGTCCATCTTGTGGCCGCCGGAGGCGTCGACGAGGAGGCGCACCTCCACGCCCTGCCGCGCCTTCGCCGCCAGCGCCGCCGCGACCTGTTCGCAGATCGCGCCTTTCCACCAGATGTACGACTCGATGTGCACGCTCTCGCGCGCCGCGGCGATGTCGCGCAGGAGCAGCGGGAAAAAGCCGTCGCCGTTCTCGAGGAGCTGGACGCGGTTGCCGGTCTCGAGGCTCGACTGCGTCAGGCCGACGATCGACGGCAAGAGAGCGCCGAAGTCGCCGGAGTTTTTCACTTGCAGATGCACGGCGCGGCCGCGCTCGGCGGACCAGAGCGCGAGCGTGAGCCCGGCGATGATCACGAGGTCGGCGACGAACCAGACGATCGGCACGCGCAGGAAATGCGTGTGGCCGATCTTCTCGATGCGTTTTATTTTTCGCGTTGCCACATCAGCTCCGTGAGGACGGGGTAGTGGTCCGAGGGGCCGGCTTTCACGACGCGGGCCGAGCGCACCTCCCAGCCGTAGTCGGCCCAGACGTAGTCGATGCGCTCCTTCATCAGCGGATGGGAGATACCGATCTCCGCGCCGCAGATCTGCGCCGCGTTGATCTTGCGGAACCGCGCCACCTCCTCGGCGTCGGGCGGGGCGTTGAAGTCGCCGATGACGAGGTAGGGATAGCGGCTGGTGCGGATGTGCCGCGCCACGCACGCCAGTTGCTCGTCGCGGCTCTTGCGGTTGAACTTCCCCCAGGCGGTGAGGTGCGTGACGTAGACGTTGAGGATCGTGCCGTCGATGCGCACGACCGTCTCCATCACCGTGCGCGGCTCGCCGATGCTCGGCAGCGCGTGCACGACCGCGTTGGCGATCTCGCCGCGCGTCAAGAGGAGGTTCCCGAACTCGCCGCCGAAGTTTTCATAGCTCTTCCCGAACCAGCCGTGCATGCCGGTGCGGCGCATCAGCTCCGCGGCCTGATCGTGGAAGCGCGACTGCCACGTCTTGCGATGGACTTCCTGGAGGCCGACGATGTCGGGCTTGACCTGGTTGATGACCGCGGCGATCTTGGCGATGTGGTCGGCGTGCAGCAGCTCGGCGTGTCCTTCGATGTTGTACGTCATCACCACGAGCGGCCGCGTCTGCCGCGGGAAGGCGATGCGCTCGGGGAAGCTGACGGGCTGCCCCTGCTCGTCGCGCGTGAGGAGGCGGAGGTTAGGGTCGACCGGCTTCGGTTTGCACTCGCCGGAGCGGACGGTGTAGACGGTGAAGACGCGGTAGAGGATGAAGAGAAGGAAGATGGCCAGAATGCCGAGGATCGGCCGCCGCACTGCCTTCGCTTCGTCCACGGTTGGGCCTGATAGCTAAATTCAGGCCACGAGCACGGTGACGTCGGCGTGCGTGTGGAGGGCGCCGGCGGGGAAGTCATCCGAGCGCTCGCCGCCGCGCAGGCGCTCGATGGCGGCGCGCTTTCGCTCGCCGCTCGCCAGGAGGACGATGCGCCGCGAGGCCAGGATCGTGGCGATGCCCATGGTGATGGCGCGCGTCGGCACGGCTTCGCCGGGGAAAATCGCCGCGTTGGCGGCGCGCGTCGACTCCGTCAGCTCCACGACGCGCGTCCGCGACGTCCACGGCGTGCCCGGCTCGTTGAAGGCGATGTGGCCGTTGCTTCCCAAGCCCAGAAACGTCAGCCCCAGCCCGCCCGCCCTTCCGATCGCTTGTTCGTACCGCGCGCACTCCGCATCGAGATCCTCCGCCGCGCCGTTCGGAATGTGCGCGTTCTCCGGCGCGATGTCGACGTGGTCGAAGAGCACGCGCTGCATGAACGTGCAGTAGCTGCCGGGATGCTCGCAGGAGATGCCGGCGTACTCGTCGAGGTTGAACGTGACGACGTCGCGGAAGCAGCGGTACTCGCGCGCGCACTCGGCCACGACGCGCCCGTACATGCCGAGGGGAGTTTGGCCGGTGGGGAGGCCGAGGACGAGGCGGGAGTTGTCGCGGATGGCGTCGAGGAAGATGGCGGCGGCGTGAGTCGAGAGCGACTCGTAGTCGGAAAATGATTTCCAAATCACGCGTTCGCCCCGCGGACACGGAAACTCAGAAAACTAGAATGCGAATGCAGAATGAAGAAGGCGTTTCTCAATTCTGCATTCGCATTCTGATTTTCTGAGTTTCCGCTTTTCATTCGATCCTGTCGCCGCGAACGATCACCCGCTCCACCTCGAACCTCTCCGTCAACACCACCACATCCCCATCAAACCCCGGCGCAATCTTCCCCTTCCGCTCCCTCGCGCCGACGATGCGGGCCGGCACCTCCGTCGCCAGCGGCACGACCATCTCCAGCGGCAGCCCTGCGAGCTCGACCATGTTCTGCACAGCGCGCTGCATCGTCAGCGTGCTGCCGGCCAGCGTTCCGTCGGCGAGCCGCGCCGCCCCTTGCGCCACGCTGATGTCGTGCCCGTACAGCTTGTACGACCCCTCCGGCATGCCGCAGGCGCGCACGGCGTCGGTCACGAGGGCGATGCGCCGCGGCATCATCAGCGCGGCGATGCGCAGGACCGCGGGATGGACGTGGATGCCGTCGGCGATCAGCTCCGCCGTCGCCTTCGTCGACACCAGCGCCGCGCCGACGACGCCCGGCTCGCGGTGATTGAGCCCCGTCATGGCGTTGAAGAGATGCGTGAAGTGGCACGCGCCCCATTCGAGCGCGTTCACCGCCTCGCCGTAATCCGCCGCGGTGTGGCCGATGGCGAAGTAGACGAGATCGCGGAAGTGCTCGATGAGGCCGCGCGCGCCGTCGATCTCCGGCGCGACCGTCATCATCCAATGCAGCTCCGGCGCTTCGTCGATCAGCGCCGCCAGCTCGTGGATGTCGGCGGGGCGAATCGAGCCGGCGTCCTGCGCGCCGGCGCGGTGCAAGCTGATGTACGGCCCCTCGAGGTGGATGGCGCAGATCTCCGCCGCCTTCGGCCGCGCCGTGCCGCGCGCGATCGCCCGCACCGCCGCGCGCAGGTCCTCACGCGAGCCGGAGAGCGTCGTCGCCGCCATCGCCGTCGTGCCGTGCCGGGCGTGGAACTCTGTCACCGCCGCGGCCGCCTCTTCGGTCGCGTCCATGAAGTCGGCCCCCGCGCCGCCGTGCACGTGCACGTCGATGAAGCCCGGCAGAATCACGCCGCCGATCGGCTCCGCGTTCGTCGGCCGCCGCACCGGGTCGCGCACCTCCACGATCTGTCCCTCGTCGATCGTGACGAGCGTGTCGTCGCGGAGCTCGCCGCGGACGAAGGCGCGTCCCCAAAGCCGCATGGTCATACGCTGATCTTGCCGAGCACCGTCGGCCGCCCGCCGGTGGCGCCCGGAATGTTCGTGTTCAGTCCCGCCACGGCGTCGTTGGCAATGATGGCCAGCGCGATGGCCTCCTTGGCGTTGCTGTCGATGCCCAAGGTTTCGTGCGAGAGGAGGCGGGCGCCGCCGAGGCGCTCGCGCAGCATCCGCATCAGCGTCGGATTATGCGCCCCGCCGCCGCCGACGATCACCTCGTCCACCGTCCCGCGCGGCACCACGAAGTCCCGATAGGCGCGGGCGATGCTCTCCGCCGTCAGCGCCGTTGCGGTTGCGATGAGGTCTTCGACCGGCACTCCCTGCGACTCCGTCAGAATGCGCCGGGCAAACTGCACGCCGAAGTGCTCGCGCCCCGTCGTCTTTGGCGGCTCGCGGCGAAAGTACGGATCGTCGAGCCAGGCGTCGAGCAGTGCCGCGTCGACGTTCCCTTTCGCGCCGAGCTCGCCCTCTTTGTCGTACTTCAGCGCCCCCTCGGTCGCCACCTCGGCCAGCGCATCGATGACCATGTTCCCCGGCCCGGTGTCGAACGCGATCACGTCCTCCGGCCGCGGCGCCGGCGGCAGGTACGTGACGTTGCCGATGCCCCCGATGTTCTGCACGCAGCGGCCGAGCTTCGCGTCGCGCAGCAGGACCCAATCGGCGTAGGCGATGAGCGGCGCGCCCTGCCCGCCGGCCGCCACGTCGCGGACGCGCAGGTCGCCGACGGTGGTGATGCCGGTGCGCTCGGCGATGACGGCCGATTGGCCGATGGCGAACGTGGAGCGCGTGGCGATCGGGCGATCGAGCCACGCCGCGCTCCCTTCGATCGTCACCGGCTCCGGATCGTGCCAGATCGTCTGCCCGGCCGAGGCCACGAGGTCGACGTCGTCGCGATCGACGTTGTGATCGCGGAGAAGGCGGTCGACCGCCGCGGCGAAGACTTCGCCGAGGAGAAAGTCGAGCTGGCAGATGGCATCGACGCGCGCCTCGCGCGGGTTGAACAACCGGAAGATGCGCGCGCGCAGCTCGGACGGAAACGGATAGCTGTCGAACGCGCAGAGTTTGACCTTGGCCAGCTCGCCGTGACCGGTGATCTCGACGAGCGCGGCGTCGATGCCGTCGACCGAGGTGCCGGACATGAGGCCGACGACGAGGCGCGACTCCTTGACCGCGATGTGCAGCAAGCGCCCGACGCGGTTCACGCCTCGAGCACCTCGCGCAGCCGCCCGCCGTGTTTTTCGAGGAGCGCTCTCGCCTCGCCGGCGGAGATCCGTTTCCCGGCCATGACGGCGGCGAGCTTCACGTTGCCGTCGGCGTCGCGGATGGCCTGCACGGCGGTTGGCCGCAAGACGCCCGCCGCGAGCTCGACCATGCGCACGGCGCGGTTGCGCAGCTTCTCGTTCGTCGCCGGCATGTCGATCATCAGGTTCGAGTAGACGTGGCCGAGGCGGACCATGACGGCGGTGGAGAGCGCGTTGAGGACGAGCTTCTGCGCCGTGCCGCTCTTCATCCGCGACGATCCCATGATGACCTCGGCGCCGGTCCGCGGCACGATGGCGATGTCGGCCTCGCGCGCGAGCGGCGACAGCGGCACGGACGTGATGCCGACCGTGAGCGCGCCGAGCATGTTCGCCCTGCGCACCGCGGCGACGGTGTACGGCGTCGTGCCGGAGGCGGCGATGCCGACGAGCGCGTCTTCAGCCTTCACGTTCTCGTTCACCGCCGCGATCGCCGCGTCTTCGTCGTCCTCCGCGCCTTCGACCGCGTGCAGGAACGCGCGCTCGCCGCCGGCCATGAGCACGCGCACGAGCGAGGGGTCGACGCCGAAGGTCGGCGGGAGCTCGGCGGCGTCGAGCGCGGCGATGCGGCCGCTCGTTCCCGCGCCGGCGTAGAAGAGGCGGCCGCCGTGCGCGAGCCGCTCCGCGATCTCGTCGACCGCGTGCGCGATCTTGTCGCGCTCCGCCGCCACGGCCGCGGCCACGCGCGCGTCCTCCTCCTGGATGATGCGCACCACGTCGGCCGCCGGCAGCCGATCGATGTCGAGGCTCGCCTCCAGCCGCTCCTGGCTCATGGCTTCGAAGATATCATCCGCGCGAAATGCCGACGTTGATGCAGAAACTTCGCCTTGCGCTCCGCGGCTGGAACCGGAGGCGCGAAGAGAAGCAGCAGGAGTTCCTCGCGCGCAACCTGCGCCCCTCACCCGGCGCTGCGCCCCACCCTCTCCCCGCGAGCGGGGAGAGAGCCGGGGTGAGAGGCGCCATCCTCCGTGACATCGACGGCCTCACCGTTGCCTACCTCGACGACTCCGGCCACTTCGCGCACTACCTCGATACCGACACCGGCGACATCCTCGACGTAGCCGTCAATCAGACCTTCGAGCCGCCGCGCTACCGGCGCATCCCTCAGCGCACGGCGCAATCCGAGAGCGACGACCGCCGCGCCTTTGTCGAGAAGCTCGACCCCTCGCGCGGCCGCGACGAGCTGGCGCGCGCGATCGCCATCCCCGAGGCGTTCCGCAAAGCGCTGGCGAGCGACCGCGCGCTGGAGCGGGCCTGGTACAACTTCAAGAACGACCGCGCCATCGCCGCGATCGAGACGTGGCTCGCAGAAACAAAAAGGCCGCGCTGAACCGCGCGGCCTCGCTTGTCGTCGAATTCAAGTCTTCTAAGGAAGCGGAAACGGTGGAACGTAGTTCGTCCTC
>DATDFB010000079.1:0-3585 GCA_036522835.1 Thermoanaerobaculia bacterium
AGATCTCTGACAACGGAGCTAGATTTCTGGCAACAGAGCTGGATTTCTTCCAACGGAACGGGATTCCTTCCAAGGGAGCTGGATCGCTTCCAACGGAGATCTTCAAGACGGTAACGGAAGCAAATTCGCCGCAAATTCTGCCGTGAGCGGCTGCTTATGCGATCTCTCCGAGATTACGCTGCATCCGAGGAAAGACCCAGCTCGGCAGTATGCTCGAGTGCTTCGTTGCAGGTCTTCGTCGGGATCAAAAACGGCCGCGTCAAGCTTTCGTCGCTCGGCGGCCCCTTCGCGGTTGACGAAATCTACCGCAATCGCACTATTTCCGCGGACTGAAGGCCTCTCCGCGCTTCAAGAACTCGCCGTCGCCCTTCTTGCCGACGTACTTCCCTTCCTCGAGGACCACCTTCCCGCGCGAGAGCACCGTCTTCGTCACGCCGCGCACCTTCTTCCCCTCGTAGCAGGAGTAGTCGACGTTCATGTGGTGCGTCTTGGCGCTGATCGTCATCTCCTCGTCGGGATCGAAGATGACGATGTCGGCGTCGCTGCCGACGGCGATCGTCCCCTTGCGCGGGAAGAGGCCGAAGATGCGCGCCGGGTTGGTCGAGGTGATCTCCACGAAGCGGTTCAACGAGATCCGTCCCTCGGCCACGCCGCCGTTGTAGACGAGGCTCATGCGGTTCTCCACGCCGGGGCCGCCGTTCGGGATCTTCGAGAAGTCGTCCTTGCCGAGCTCCTTCTGCTCCTTGAAGCAGAACGGGCAGTGGTCGGTCGAAACCACCTGCAGGTCGTTGTACTTGAGGCCGCGCCAGAGCTTCTCCTGGTTCCACTTCTCGCGGATCGGCGGCGTCATCACGTACTTCGCCCCCTCGAAGCCGGGCTGCTCGTAGACGCTGTAATCGAGGAAGAGGTACTGCGGACAGGTCTCCGCGTAGGCCGGCACGCCCATGTCGCGCGCCCGCGTGACTTCTTCGAGCGCGTCGCTGTTGCTGAGGTGGACGATGTAGACGGAGGTGCCGGCGATCTCGGCGAGGGCGATGGCGCGGTGCACGCCCTCGGCCTCGGCCTTAGTCGGCCGCGTCAGGGCGTGGTACTTCGGCGCGGTCTTCCCCTCGGCTAGTGCGCGCTTGACGATGGCGTCGATCACCACGCCGTTCTCCGCGTGCATGCAGATCAAGCCGCCGTTCTCGCCCGCCATCAGCATGGCCTTGTAGATCGTGGCGTCGTCGACGAGGAAGACGCCGGGGTAGGCCATGAAGAGCTTGAAGCTGGAGACGCCGGCGTCGATACAGGCCTTCATCTCCGGCAGCCGCTCGTCAGGAAGATCGGTGCAGATGAGGTGAAATCCGTAGTCGATGGCGCAGTTGCCGTCGGCCTTCTTGTGCCAGTTGTCGAGGCCCTCGGACAGGGCCTGCCCTTTGTACTGCACGGCGAAGTCGATGATGGTCGTCGTGCCGCCGTGCGCCGCGGCGCGCGTGCCGGTCTCGAACGTGTCGGACGCGGATGTGCCGCCGAAGGGCAGCTCCATGTGCGTGTGCGGGTCGATGCCGCCGGGGAGGACGAGGCGGCCCTTGGCGTCGACGACCTTGTCGGCGTCGGCGTCGATGCTCGCGCCGATGAGCTGGACCTTGCCGTCCTCGATGAGGATGTCGGCGTTGTAGTCGTCGACGGCAGTGACGACGCGGCCGTTTTTGATGACTGTTCTCATGGCGCGCGATTATGCTTTCCCCGGTGGCTTCGGTCCAGCCCGAGATCGTTCCGCTCTCCGATGGCAATGCGTTTATGGTCATTGCTTTCGGCGAGGCGTTGCTTTCCGTCGACGTGCCGCAGCTCGGCGCGCCGTCAGCCGAGGTGTGGCGATCGCCACTGCCGGTGCAACGCTACGCCCGCGAGGGGATCAAGCTCGCGGCGGACGGCGACATCCTCTTCGGCGCGCTGTCGTGCGACGACGCCGATCCGCATCGCGCCGCGGCGTGTGTGTACGACCGGCTCCTCGGCGTGGCGCGCGCGGAAGGGTATCCGCACGTACTGCGCGTCTGGAATCACGTGCGCGACATCAACCGCGTCGACGATGGCCTGGAGCGCTACCGCGCGTTCTGTGCGGGGCGGCACGAGGCGTTCGCGAAGCACGGCTACGCCATGCGCAGCGATCTGCCGGCGGCGAGCGCGGTGGGGATGCGCGGCGGCGGCGTGGCGTCGTACTTTGCCGCGTCGCGCACGGCGGGTGTGTCGGTCGAGAACCCGCGGCAGGTCAGCGCCTACGACTACCCGCCGCGCTATGGCCCGCGCAGCCCGTCGTTCTCGCGCGCCACGCGCGGCGCGGGGCTGGTGTTCGTCAGCGGGACGGCGAGCATCGTCGGACACGAGACGCGGCACGCGGGCGACATCGAGGCGCAACTCGAAGAGACGCTCGTCAACCTCGACGCCGTCGTGCGCGCCGCCGGCGCGACCGAGGTGTTGATGATGAAGGTGTACGTCCGCGCCGCCGCCGACTACCCGTTCATCGCGGCGCGTCTGGCCGAGCGAAGGGTGCCGGCGATGTTCCTGCACGCGGAGATCTGCCGCGCGGATCCTGGTCGAGATCGAAGCCATCGCCAGATGAAGTAGATGCCGGCCGCGGCGAAGAGGTGCTTGAGCGTGTGGCCGCTGACGACGTCAAGCGTCTGGAAAATCTGCGCGTCGAATTGCTCGCAGACTTTCGCGATCGCGTACGCCGCGCCCGCCGCCCACAGCCAGCCTTCGATGAGAATCAGCAGCACGAGCACGGGGTAGAACTGCGCGACGCCGTAGAGCCGCAGGTCGTCGTACACGCCGGAGATGACGACCGCGGCGATGCCGAACCCCTGGAACGCGGCGAGCCACGCCAGCGGCGCGCGAACGAGGATCGCCAGCAGTGCCATGAACGCGATGGCCATGCCGAGGCGGTCCCACGGCAGCGTCGCGTTGCTAGGGCTCAGGTGGTAGTACGAAGAACCGATCGACGTGAGGAAGATGCCGAGGAAGAACGTCCGCTCGGCGACGCTGCGCTCCGTGCGCGCGAAGAGCCACGCCCCGAACACCGCCAGGAAGCCGGCGTTCGACACGACGTTCAGCGTGTTCGGGATGCCCGCCCACGCGCGCGTGTCGGCAAAGCGGTGATACGCCAGCGGCTGGCGGAACGGCGCCGGGTGGAAGAGGAAGACCGCGACGATCGCCGCCGCGAAGCCGGCGAGGACAATCGCCAGCTTGCGCGTCACACCGTCACTGCCGGCTCGGCCGGCCGCGCGTAGCCCTCGTGCTCCTCCCCCTCGTACCCACCGTGGTACTCGAACTGCTCCGGACGCTTGATCTGCGAGTGCGGCACCACTCGGTCGCGACGCAGGCCGCGGAACGCCTCCAGCGTCTCGTAGCCGCGCTTCTCCATGAACTCCGCCATCCCGTTCGTCAGTGCCTTGATCACGTTCGGCCCGATGGCGCTGTCGAGCATCGCCGCGGTGCACACCTGCACCGTCCCGCAGCCGAGGAGGAAGTACGAGAGCGCGTGATCGAAATTCGAGACGCCGCCGATGCCCGAGAACGACTTCTCCGGGAACGCCTTCGTCATCTGCG
>DATDFB010000080.1:0-2534 GCA_036522835.1 Thermoanaerobaculia bacterium
CTGCCTTCTGCTTTCTGCCTTCTGCCCTTATGCTGCACCAGTCCAATCCGGGTAAAGGAGCATCTGCGTGGAGCGATTTTCGGCGCTGATCGGATTCGTTGTGATTCTCGGCATCGCGTACGGGCTCTCGAACAACAAGAAGTCCATCCGCTGGAAGACGGTCTTCTGGGGATTGCTCCTGCAGATCACCGTGGCCATCTGCGTGCTCAAGGGCGAGATGATCGCGCGCCTCTTCGCGTCGGTCACGCCGCCGTTGGAGCGCTGGGGCGCGGCGCTGATCTTCATCATCGTCGCCGTCGTCATCGCCCAGGCGGTGAAGCTCGTCGCCCCCGAGGCGCGCCGCTTCGTCTGGGCGGCCTTCGGCGTCTTCACGATCTGGTTCTTCCTCTCTTTCAACCTGCTGGCATTTCTTTTCGAGCGGCTCAAGGACGTGGTCAACGTTCTGATCAGCTACACCGGCGAGGGCTCGAAGTTCGTCTTCGGCGAGCTGGGCGTGCAGAACAGCGCGAAGATCGGGTTCATCTTCGCCACCCAGGTGCTGCCGACGATCATCTTCATCGCCTCGATCTTCGCCGTCCTCTACTACCTCGGCGTGATGCAGATGGTGGTGCGCTTCTTCGCCAAGATCATGAATCGCTTCATGGGCGCGTCGGGGGCGGAGTCGACGTCGGTGGCCGCATCGATCTTCATGGGACAGACCGAGGCGCCGCTGACCATCCGGCCGTTCCTGCCGGAGATGACGATGTCGGAGCTGATGACGATCATGACCGCGGGCATGGCGCACATCTCCGGCGGGATCATGGCCGCGTACGTGCTCGTGGCGAGGGTCGACGTCATTCACCTTCTGACCGCCGTGATCATGACCGCGCCGGGAGCGATCATGATGTCGAAGATCATCGTCCCCGAGGTCGATAAGCCCAAGACCGGCGGCGACGTCGAAGTCATCGTGCCGAAGCAGGACGTCAACATCATCGACGCCGCAGGCCGAGGTGCAATCGAAGGAGTGCACCTCTCGATCAACGTCCTGGCCATGCTCATCGCCTTCATCGCGCTCGTCGCCCTGGTGAACGGGATCTTCGGCTACGCCCACGGCCTGGTGTGGTGGATCCCGGAAAGCCTCGACAAGGTGCTCGGCTACGTCTTCGCCGCCGTTGCGTGGTGCATGGGCGTGGCGCGCCAGGACATCGTCACCGTCGGCAATCTCCTGGGCACGCGCATGGTGCTGAACGAGTTCGTGGCCTTCGCCAAGCTGGGCGACATGATCAAGGCCAACCCGCACGCGCTCGACCCGCGCAGCTTCGTGATCACGACGTACGCGCTCTGCGGCTTCGCGAACTTCTCGTCGATCGCCATTCAGATCGGCGGCATCGGCTCGCTCGCGCCGTCGCGGCGCGGCGACCTGGCCCGGCTGGGGCTGCGGGCGATGTTCGCCGGGACGCTGGCGAACTTCCTGACGGCGACGATCGCCGGGATGCTGCTATAGCTGTAAGCGTCCCGGCGGTACCTCGACCGGCTCCTGCCCCTGGCGGAAAATGCGCGCGTGCTTTTCGCCCTGGAGCGTGACCGCGCCGTCCTCGACGCGGAGCATCGTCCCTTCGCGCAGGCCGAGGACGAGGAGCGAGTTCTCCTCGTGGAACTCGCGGATGCGCTCCTCGCGCGTCTCACCCTTGTGCGTCGAATTCGGATCGGGATCGAGGTAATGGCAGTTGAGCTGGAAGTCGAGGACGCCTAGAGAGTCGAACGACGGCGGCTGCACGATCGGCATGTCGTTCGTCGTGCGGATGGTCGGGCAGGCGATGACGCTGCCGGCGCTCGAGCCGACGTAGGGGAGGCCGCCGCGGACGACGTCGCGGATCGCGGCCAAGAGGCGCGTGTCCTGCAGTTTCTTGAGCAGGCGGAAGGTGTTCCCGCCGCCGACGAAGAGCGCGTCGGCGCGGCCGAGCTGATCGATCTCCACGACCTCGAGCTCCATCTTCGCCAAGCGGTCGCGGACTTTCGCGACGTAGGCGCCGTGATCGAACGCGGCGAAGGGCACGAAGGCGATGCGGCGCGCGTTGCCGAGAAAGTCGCGGAGGAACGGCTCCACGTGATCGAGGTAGCCGTAGCCGTGGACGTTGGAGCTGGAGTTGAGCAGCAGGCGCATGCGCGCATCGTACTCGCGTTGCAATGAGCCTCGGGCGACCGTGGGCAACTCACGCAGCCGGTTCGCGCCGGCCTAGCTCCAATGGCCTTAAGTTAAGCGATCATTGATCCGAGCGAAGGGAGGGCGTGATGGGTGCTTCAGCTCGGGAGTTCGATATCGAACGAGTAGGGATCGGGGTACTCGCGGAGGCGTTTCCGCTGGAGACGGTCCGAGCCATCCTGAAGAGGACAGGGCGAGAGGAGAAGCGGAAGCGACTGCTACCGGCGTCGATGATGGTGTACTACGTCATCGCGCTGGGCCTGTTCGTCGGGGTGGGATGTCGCGAGGTGCTGCGGCGACTGCTGGACGGAGCGATGTGGATCTGGCCCGAGCAGGTGCGTGTGGCGACCGA
>DATDFB010000081.1:0-6931 GCA_036522835.1 Thermoanaerobaculia bacterium
TACGCCGCCGGCTACTACGGCTACATGTGGGCGAAGGTGATCGCCCTCGACCTGATCTCCGCGTTCGGCACGGACATCATGAGCGGCGAGACGGGGCGGCGCTTCCGGGAGATGATTCTCTCGCGCGGCAGCGAAGAGCCCGCGCACGATCTGGTGGAGCGGTTCCTCGGAAGGCCGGTGTCGAGCGAGGCGTTTTTCGAGGAGATTCGGGGGGAGTAGTTGGTTCTTAGTTCTTAGTTGTTGGTTCTTGGTTTGAACGAACAACCAAGAACTAACAACCAAGAACCTCAGAGTCGATTCGATTCGTCGAGCGGCGTGAGACGGTAAATTCGGTTGCTCAGTTTCGAGGCGCGGTCTAGATCTCTCTGCCTCAGAGCCTCGCGAACGTCGTCGAGCTTATTGGCATCGTCGAGCGAAAGGTACGGTGACCATCCGCTCTCGTCTTCGAGCAGATCGACGCGGACTTCGGCGAGGAGATCGCCTTCCCGGACGAGTCTTGTCGAGGGCGTCTCCGCGTTCGGCGAGCGCCTGTACCCGTTCGAGCGTCTTGCTCACGAGTTCAGCTTATCGCCTCGAGGGAGGAGTGAGGCGAGTGCTGAGTGCTGGGTGCTGAGTGCTGAGTAGCTTCGCCTTTCGGGCCGATCCCTGCCAACGGCGGAGCCACTCAGCACTCAGCACCCAGCACTCGCTTCACCGCCACGAAGCCACATCAATCGCCGCTTCCCCGCTCGCCACCACCCGAATCGTCACCCCCTCCGCCCGCGCGCGCAGCGCCTGCGGCTCGATTGACGCCACGCGGCCATGCATGACGATCCCGGGCGCCAGGGCGCGGGTGGTGGCGCGCTCGATCTCGCGTTTCACCAGGCCGATCTGGGGTGCGAGGGACCAGCGCGCGGTCTCGGCGAGGCGCTTGCGGAGGGCGTCGTGCGCGAGGCGGTTGCCGATGCGCACGAAGGGGTTGTGGCGCTTCGGGTCGAGGGAGTATTCGACGTTGTCGAGCACCAGCGCGCTCGTAGCGGCGTCGAAGCGCGGCGTTCCTTCGAGGTAGACGAGGCCGTGGTACTTCTCGAGCGCACCGCCGCGGTAGTCGATCGCGGCCTCGACGACGATCCGCTCGCCCTTGCCGGGCAGCAGCCGCAGCGACTCGAGGGCGACGTTCTCGTTGCGCTTGCCGCCGAAGCTCTCCGTGAGAAGCCGGCTGGCCTCGTTCCAGGAGAGCTCGATGTCGAACGGCACGCGCACGCCGGAGGAGGCGCCCTGCGCGGCGTGCAGCGGCGGCAGCGGCTTCGGCGCGATCTGCGGCCGCTCGCCGATGACGATGCGCGTCCGCGTCCGCAGCGACAGCGCGCTCGTGACCTCCAGGCCGCGGCCGGTGATCGGCGCCAGACCCATGTCCACCGGCTCCATCACCAGCCACGTCCGCGGCGCGATCTCGGACGGCGTCTGCAGCGACGACCAGATCTGCTGCGCCGTCGGGCGGATGCTCGTCAGCTTCGGCGCGTTCGCGTCGATCGTCTTCGCAACTTGTTGCAGCTGCTCGTTCACCACCGGCGCGAGCTTCCAGTCGGTGATGTCGATGTTCATGAACGTGACGGTGCAGCGGCGCCCGAACTCGATCGGCCGCGCCTTCGTGCGCGTGCGCAGGCGCCAGCTCTCGTCCCAGTCGAAGTGCGCGTCGAGCGTGACGAAGGCCTCGCGCATCGGCTCGTCGAAGCCGCAGGAGACGCAGGGGAAGAGCGTGGTCTCGCCGGAGAACGGCTTCCTGGTGATGCGGCAGCCCTCGAGCGAGTAGTGCACGGTCGTCGTGGCGTGCAGGCCGGCGCCGGTCATGTTGAGGGCGATCGGATCGCGGGCGATGCGGTAGCGGACGGCGTACGGCTCCTTCGGGACGTTCTCGTAGCCTTTGCTCTCCACCGATTTCACGACCTGGGACTCGATGACCGGCAGAAGCGGCGCGAGGGTCGAGCGGATGGGGACGACGATCGTCGAGACCTCGGCGGGCGCCGCGTCCACGGGCGCTTCGGTGACGGGTGGAGGCTGTTGGGACGCGCTGCACGCGGCGAGGATGGCGAGCGCGCTAATGACCGAGAGTCGCATGCGGGCGATACGGTTCCTCGAGCGCGGCGATCTCTTCGGGCGAGAGCTTGATCTCCAGCGCGCCGAGCGCCTGCTCCAACTGCTCCATCTTCGACGCGCCGATGATCGGCGCCGTCACCGCGGGCTTGTGCAGGATCCACGCTAGGGCGATCTGCGCCGGTTTCACTCCGCGCTTTTTGGCGAGCTCCACGACGCGGTCGACCACGTCGAAGTCGCTGTCGGCGTAGTAGAGGCGGTGCGCGTAGTCGTCGGTCTTCGAGCGCTCCGTCGATCCTTCCTGTTTCTCGCGGCCGCGGTTGCCGGCGAGGAAGCCGCGCGCCAGGGGGCTCCAGGGGATCACGCCGATGCCTTCGTCGGCGCACAGCGGGATCACCTCGCGCTCTTCCTCGCGGTAGACGAGGTTGTAGTGATTCTGCATCGACACGAACTTCGTCCAGCCGCCGCGCTCCGCGGCGCGGAGCATCTTGGCGAAGCGCCAGGCCCACATGCTCGAGGCGCCGATGTAACGGGCTTTGCCGCTCTTCACCACGTCGTGCAGCGCCTCCATCGTTTCCTCGACGGGGGTCGACACGTCAAAGCGATGGATTTGATACAGATCGACGTAGTCCGTTCCGAGCCGCCGCAGCGAGGCATCGATGGCAGCCATGATGTGCTTGCGGGAGAGCCCTTCGTCGTTCGGCCCCGGGCCGGTGCGGAAGAAGACCTTCGTGGCCAGCACCACTTCGTCGCGCTTGGCGAAGTCGCGGATGGCGCGGCCGACGACCTCCTCGCTCGCGCCGTTCGAGTACATGTCGGCCGTGTCGAAGAAGTTGATGCCCGCCTCCAGCGCCCGCTTGATGAAGGGGCGGCTGGCGTCTTCGTCGAGGACCCACGAGCGCCATTTGCTGGTGCCGTAGGTCATGCATCCGAGGCAGAGGCGGGAGACTTTGAGACCGCTGCGGCCGAGAGAGGTGAATTTCACGGCGGGAATGATACGGGAGGGGACAGAGCACAGGGGACGGGGGACAGGTGGTGTCCTCGCCGATTGCGCGCCCACCTGTGCCCCGTTCCCTGTGCCTTGTCCCCTGATTCGGGAATTCAAGCCGCCTCCGCTATCCTTCCATCGGTTCAAATGAGCGAGGCCGTCACGCGCGGGGTCCGCGTCGAAGTGGAGAGCGAATACATCAGCGAGCGCAGCGAGCCGCGCGAGCACTACTACTTCTTCGCCTACCACGTCCGCATCTCGAACACCGGCAGCGAGAGCGTGCAGCTCATCAGCCGCGAGTGGGTCATCACCGACGGCGACGGCAACGTCGAGAAGGTCGTCGGTCCCGGCGTGGTCGGCGAGACGCCGACGCTGCATCCCGGAAAGTCATTCGAGTACTCCAGCTTCTGTCCGCTGCGCACGAACTTCGGCTCGATGCACGGCAACTACACGATGCGCACAAAGGACGGCGAGACGTTCCAGGCCGCGATCGCGCCGTTCACGCTGGCCATGCCCGGCGTGGTCAACTGAGGGTTCCGGTGAACCGCTTCCGCCTCCCGTTCCTCCCGACCTTCCTCACGCTCCTGGGCGTGGCGTTCGCGGTCGTGGTCTTGGCGCGCATCCGCGCATACCACGGCGGCGGCGGCGCGGGCGGGCCGGGCGAGCGCGGCGAGGTGTCGTCGACGATCAGCGGGCCGGCTGCGACGTCGCGCTATGCGCCGGGGACATCCGAGGAAAGCGGCGGCACGGCGATCGCCACCGTCGGGTCGAAATCATCGCCGGCATCGGGAAACGCAAAGCTGTCGCCGCGCGAGCAACGCTACCGCGAGCTCCTCAACGCGCCGCCGGCCCCAGGGCCCGCCGGGCAGCCGGCGCCGGTGCACACGGTCAACGCGGCGAAGCCTCCGGAGAAGCAGTCGGCGTTCGCGAAGATGGGGCAGGAGATCAAGAAGTTCTTCACCGGCGACAAGCCGGCGTCTTCGCCTCCGCCCCCGCCGCCGACACCGCAGCCAAGGCCGAATCCCGATACAGGGCACGACAAGCCGGTCGACAAAGATCCGAACACCGACACCACGCCGCCGGCGGTCACGGCGCTGCAGTTCGATCCTCCTTCCGTGCACGACGGCGACAGCGTGGCCGTCATCGTCACGGCCATGGACGACATGTCCGGCATCCGCGGCATCTCCGGCACCGTCACCAGCCCGACCGGCAAGGCGCTGCAGGGCTTCGCCTGCCAGCGCGAGGCGCCGGAGTCGAACCGCTACGTCGGCCGCGTGACGATTCCGAAGGACGCCGAAGAGGGCATGTGGCACGTCAACTTCCTCAACGTGTCGGACAACGCCAGCAACAACGTCACGCTGGCGTACAACCAGGCGCCGGTGCTGCAGTCGGCGCAGTTGCAAGTGACGTCGTCGCGCTCCGACAAGACGCCGCCGACGGTGAAGGCCGCCTGGATCGACAAGCGCGGGATGCGCGCGGGCGAGAAGAACACGCTCTTCGTGCAAGCCCAGGACGACAAGTCGGGCGTGAACCTGGTCAGCGGCGTCTTCCTCAGCCCGAGGAAGCAGGCGCGCATCGGCGTGGCCTGCCGCGGCAACGGCGACAGCAGCGATCTCTGGACGTGCGACTTCACCGTGCCGGCGTGCCTCGACTGCGGCGACTGGCAGCTCGAGCAGATCCAACTGCAGGACAAGGCCTCGAACATGACCGCCGTGACTGCCGCGGTCAGCGATATCGTCCGCGCCGTGACGGTCAACATCGTCGGCGATTCGTGCGACGGCGAGCCGCCGGTGCTGCAGGCGGTGATGCTGGAGACGAATCAGGTGCCGTCGACGCCCGAGGGGACGCTGGTGAACGTGCGCGTCGCGGTGAACGACGACGGCTGCGGCGTGGCCAGCGTGAGCGGCCAGGTGGTCGGCCCGAGCGGCGGCAGCGGCATCTTCTTCGCCTTCTCCGCCGCCGGCGGCCAGGACTGGATCGGAAAGATGCCGATCCCGCGGCTGGCCGGCAAGGGGATCTGGAAGATCAACTGGCTGCAGGTGATGGACAAGGGGAACAACCTGCGGGTCTATTTCTCGGGGGATCCGCTGCTGAGGAACGCGGTCGTCAACGTTAGGTGACGGGTGACAGGTGACGGGTGGCAGGTACACCACCTGTGACCTGTGACCTGTGACCTGTGACCTGTTCCCCGTGACCTGTGACCTGTTCCCCGTGACCTACTTCGTCGCGAGGACGATGCGATTACTCTTCGCGCCGTTGACGCCGAAGATCGTCACGGCCGCCTCGTGCTGGCTGAGCTCCAGCAGCGCGAAACCGGCGAAGGCGCTCGACGGAATGTTTTTCGGGAACAGCGTCGGCGGCTCCGATGAGGGCCGTTTCTCGTAGGCGCGGATCTTCGGCGGCGAGCCGGCCCCGCTGATGAGATACCAGAGATTGCTCGGCCCGATCAGCTCGACGTCGTGATCGTGCCCGGAGAGGTAGAGGTCGACGTGTCCGCTCTCGAGCAGCGGCAGCATGCCGCTGCGCATCCGCTTGCAGCCGCTGTCGCACGGCACGCCGTGCTCGTTGCCGGAGGAGAAGATGATGTGGTGGCCGGCCACGATGCGCCACGGCGTGGTGGAGGCGGTGGCGAGGGCGTCTTTCAGCTCCTCGAGGATCGCGCCGCCCGTTTTCCCGCCCAAGACGCTGACGGTGAAGCCCTCGGCCACGGGCGTGGTGTCGGTCATGTAGAACGTGGCCAGCTTCGCCTCGATCGTGTAGCTGCGGCTCGGCATGCGCCAGTTCCTGATCGTGCCGGTGGCGTCGACCTCGGCCTGCGGATTCGGCTTTTGGCTCTTGCACGGCAGGACCTGACCGTTGTCCTTGGCTTTGCCGTAGTCGTGGTTGCCGAGCACCGCGAAGATCGGCACGCCGACGGCGCTGAAGTGCTCGACGCGCTTCCATTGCGGATCGGCCGTCGACCGGACGCCGCACTCGTAGAAGTTGTCGCCGAGGTAGAGGATGGCGTCGATCGGCGTCTGCTGGTGGAGCTTCTTGATGGCGTCGCCGACTTTGTCCGGACTGGCGCCGGCGTCGCCGACGGCGACGATGCGCAGCGTGGCGCCGGCGGGAGTCAGATTGACCGTGGTCGCGGCGAACAGCAGGTTGAAAACCAAAGCGATCATGACGGCACTTTCTCCATTCCGCTCCACGTTCGCGACAGCCGGTCGTGCGGCACTTCCTTCACCGCCCCCTCGTAGTGCGACGTGTCGTTGAACAGCGTCAGGCGCGCGTGCGCGAGGTCGCGGAAGTCGAGGATGTTGAGCGCGCACGGCGACTGGTCGAGGCGCTCGCGGTACTTGCGCGGGTCGAAGCCGAGGAGCGAGCTGAGGAGAAGGCGGATCGTGGCCTTGTGCGAGACGACGAGGATGCGCTTCTCGCAGTTGTCCTCGATGATCTTCAGCAGCGCGGGAAGGGCGCGCGCCGTGACGGCCAGGCCGCTCTCGCCCTCGACGGGGGCGAAGGTGTACGGGTCGTGCTCGTAGCGGTTGTACTCCTCGGGGTATTGCTGCTCGACGTCGGCGCGGCGCATCCCCTCCCACCGCCCGTGCGCGATCTCGCGGATGCCGTCGACCGGCGTGACCTCGACGCCGGCCGGCTCGGCGATCAGCCGCGCGGTGTCCATCGTCCGCTGCATCGGCGAGGCGAAGGCGACGTCGATCGGCTCGGGCGCGAGGCGCGCGCCGAGGAGACGGGCTTGCTCGCGGCCGGCAGCGGAGAGGGCGACGTCGAGCGCGCCCGCGAAGCGATCCTCGGCGGAGAGCTCGGTGGCGCCGTGACGGACGAGAAATAGGCGCGTGGTCATGGATGCATAGTAGGGGCGCACGGCGT
>DATDFB010000082.1:0-61610 GCA_036522835.1 Thermoanaerobaculia bacterium
GTTCTTCGGCGCGGCGGTGAGCGGCGTGAAGCCGGCGCTCGCCTTCGGCGCGGCGACCACGTTCGTGGAAATATCGGCACCGACGCTCTTCGGCGGCAGACACACGCTGTCGTTGCACGCCTGGTAGTGCAGCGTGGCATGAATCGACGCCGCGCCGCCCTTCAGCTTCGCCTCGAACGGAATCGCGATCGTCCCCTCGTACACGGCGAGCTTCTTGCCGCCGCTGAAGGTGAAGTCCTTGAGCTCGTGCGGCGGGAAGTCGGCCTTGACGAGCTCCGCGCCGTCGAGGGCGAGCGTCGTCGGGATGACGAAGTCGTCGAGCGGCTTGACGGAGTTGATGTGCCAGCCGCTCAGGATCGCCGCGGTGATCGTGCCGCGCACGCCGTCGCCGCTGCGCTGCGTGACGACGCCGGAGAGCTTGATCAGCTCCTGATCGGGCACGAGGGAGAGCTGGGCGAAGGAGGTGCTTGCGATCAGCGAAAGCGCGAGGAGGAGCGTGTGGTGCTTCGTCATTTCGTGTTGGTTCTTAAGTTCTTAGGTTCTTAGGTTCTTAAGTTTTTCGAAACCTAAGAACTTAAGAACCTAAGAACCTAAGAACCCAAGAACTTAAGAACCGCTCTCTCACTTCTTCGCCGTCGGAATCTGCCGCTCCAGCTGCGGCAAAATCATGTCGATGTTCTTCACGTACTGCGACTGCGGGAAGGCCGCCTTGAAGCTGCGGTACTCGGCCACGGCGCGGTCGACTTTGCCCTGCTGGAGGTAGACGTCGCCTATCAGGAGGCGCGACTTTTCGTAGTTTTCGCCCGCCTTCTGCAGCGTGCCGAACTTCTGGATCGTGGCCATCGAGTCGTCGTACTTCTTCTGCAGGAGTTGCGTGAGGGCCAGCTCGTAATACGCCTCGTCGCGCACAGCCGTCGAAGCACTCTTCTCGGCCGTCAGCTTCTTGAAGCGATCCTCCGCCTGCGGCAGCGCGTAGCGGATGCGGAACTCCTTGGCTAGGTCGAGGCGCTTCTGGAAATCCTTGGCGATCGACGGCTCGCCGGCGACGCGCTTCTTGAAGCCGTCGTAGCGCCCTTCGACGTCCTTGATCGAGTTGGCGAAGTCGTTCGGGACCTGGTAGCCGCGAATGATGCCGACGATGATGGCGTCCTTGTCGAGGATGAGGAACGTCGGCAGCGAGGTGACGCTGTAGCGCCGCGCGAATTGGGTGCCGTCGCCCTGGTCCTCGGTGTTGAGGCGGAGCAGCACCATGTCATCGGTGGCCTGCTGGAAGGCCTGAGAGGGGATCACGTCCTGCTCGAACTTGTGGCACCACCCGCACCAGTCGGCGAAGAGGTCGACGAAGATGTGCTGGTTCTTCGCCTTCGCCTTCTGCTGGGCCTGCGCGAACGACTTGATCCACGGCGACGCCGACGCTGTCGTCGAAACAGCCAGCGCGAGCACCGCGACAATGGCGAGCTTTTTCACAGGTGGTCCTCCGGTTCCGGCGTCGGAAACGACTCGTACAAAAAGGCTATTCCGTTTTTCCCGCCGCGGCCGGTGACAAATCCGTCTTCGTTTCGTGGTACTTCCGGGCGGCCTCGACGAATGCGCCGAAGATGGCCGATGCCGACCGCTCCCCGCCCATGTCCTCGGGATGCCACTGCACGCCGAGGTAGAACGGGTGCCGGGGATCCTCGAGCCCTTCGACGATGCCGTCGGGTGCGTGGGCGGTGACGCGCAGGCCGCCACCGATGTCGCGGATGGCCTGGTGGTGCGAGGAGTTGACGTTGAGCTCGCGCTCGCCGAGGATCTTCGAAAGATACGTGCCGCCGTCGATCGAGACCTCGTGGCGATGGCGGTCGGATGGCTCGCTGGCGTGGTCGATGTCGCTCTCGATGTGCTGGATGAGCGTGCCGCCCGCGGCGACGTTCATCACCTGCACGCCGAGACAGATGCCGAGCGTGGGGAGGCCTTTTTCGCGCGCGCGTTTGGCCAGGGCAAGATCGTTAGCCTGCCGGCGCGGGTCCATCGGCTCGACCGTGGGGTGGCGCTGCTCGCCGTACACAGCGGGGTCGCAGTCGTCGCCGCCGGCGAGGAGGAGGCCGTCGAGGCCGTCGATGATGTCGGCCGCGTTCTCCGGCTGCGGCGGGATGAGCACCGGCACCGCGCCGGCGCGCCGCAGCGCATCAACGTAGGTCGTGAAGACGAAGGCGCGGTCGCGGTCGCCTTGGTGAACGTAGACGTCCGAGCCGATTCCGATGAGAGGCTTGGTCATAAGCAGTTATCGCACCGTGATCGTGACCGTATCACGACGGGGGGCTCTTGCTCATCATGAGGAGACTCGAGATGTCACCCAACGAAGCGACGCCCAAGGTTCCTACCGTCACCCTCAACAACGGAGTCAAGATGCCGCTCCTCGGTTTCGGCGTCTTCCAGATCGCGGACCTCGCGGAGTGCGAGCGGGCCGTCGCCGACGCACTGAGCGTCGGGTATCGCCTGCTCGATACGGCCGCGTCGTATGGCAACGAGGAGGCCGTCGGCAACGCGATCAAGCGCAGCGGCGTCCCACGCGATCCCCAAGTCCGTGCGAAAGGAGCGGATGGCCGAGAACTTCAACGTCTTCGACTTCCAGCTCACCGACGGCGAAATGAGCTCCATCGCCACGCTGGACACGGGGACGAGCAGCTTCTTCGACCACCGCGATCCCGCGATGGTGAAGTGGCTGAGCGAGGCGCGGCGACCGACGTAGCACTGCGCACGTCAGCTCCTCCCCGCCTCGCAAGAAAGGACCTTTCGAATGAAGAAACGTATGCTAGGACAACTCGAAGTCTCCGCCCTGGGGCTCGGCTGCATGGTGGGCGCGTAGAGGTCGTGGTCGCTGGCGGACTTCTACGGCTTGATTGACATCAAGCCTTTTGTTGCCAAGAACTGTCAACGTTCGCGTCAACGTTGACGTCAATAGATGAAAAAGACGACCGATGGACACGCCCCTCGTACCTCGCCTTATCCGAGCAGTGCGTGCGCGCTTCGCCGTACACACGCCGCGCCGCTGATGTCATACCAAGAACAAATGAGAGGGGTGAGTAATCATGGCCTCAGCACTAGCAGAACGTCTTGAAAAAATTAAAGCATTGGGCGGAATCACTGGTCGCGACGTCGCACAGCTTCTCGACACGACACCTGAGACCGTATCGCGGTGGACCAACGGCAAGATTGATCCGCAACGAGACCGGTTGCATCGCTTGCTTGAATTAGAATTCTTTCTTGCGGAGCTTTCCGAGTTTTACTCGCCCGAAGAAGCGAAGCTTTGGCTGTTTAGTCCCCATAAGCTCTTAGGGGGAGAGACCGCCGCTGCACGGATTCAGGCCGGGAAAACGCAAGACGTATTTGCTCTCCTTGACCAGCTACGTTCGGGTGCGTATGCATAGTCATGATCTATCGGCCGGAGATGCTGGACATTCTGCAGTCGGCAGCGGTGTCCGCATGGGATGGGATCGTCTATCGGAACAGCTTGGTGCAGGCGGCCAAAGCGAAAGCGCGCAGCTAGAGCCCTTCCGGAACCTACGTAGGATCATCTATCTCATCGCGGGCAAGCTCGATCTACAGGCTACCCGCCTGAGATAGCGCAGAGGCATTTAAGAATGACAAACCCTGCCTCTCGGCTGCCACATCGGAATCCCTAGAGACGGGGTGATCTCGAAGTAGAGATCACCCCGTCTCTAGGCAACTGCCTGCTCTCTCTCTAGAGCCTCCTGAACACGCCTGAATCGGTTCAGTGCAACCGATCGGAAATATGGGCGGTGCGATTCATTTTTCAGAGTGATCGCCCGTCGATCTCCAATGCTCACGCTCTCGACGAGGTTTCGCCTGGTCGCTTCCTCGATAGCCTTGCTCAGAACATCCGATCCGCTGCCGTTAAAATTATTGACCGCTTGATAGAACTTGGGCAGCCCTAACTCTTCGGCCCCGAGAGTTTCGTCTTGCATGGCACTCCACAAGGCTACGGACTGAGCTTCCCGAGAGGCGGGATCCAGTGCTTCCTTTGCAGCGAGCCCGCCCTCGGTGTCACTCAACAACAACATCGAGGCCTCGACGACGTCGTATTCAGTGATGGTCTTGTCCCCAGCAGTACACGCTCTGGCTCGCTCTGCGAGCTGACGACAGTAGCCTGGCGATCCTGCTGTGAGCCATGTGGCATAACGCACACTTGCTCTTGTCACGCTCGTCAGCAAAACCGACCACAGTTGGGCAATGTCCTCCTCCCGGAGCCGCGAAAGATACACACGGCTGTAATCCATGTCGGGGAGAGGCCGCACATCCGGGCTGCGATCGGAGCCATACGTAACCATGACTTTCAGCCGAGGGCCGGCGTTTGCGCACCGGCGCAAGAACGTTGCAAGCACATCGCGCTGAGTGTTATCGGCCATATCCACATCATCGAATACAAAAAAGACGTTCTGGTGCGCGTGTAGCGGAAAATTTCCGTGGCCGTGGCTCGAGGCATCAGCAAAAGGAACGACGGATTCTAGCAATTCACTCCATGGTAGATTATGGTACTTCTTGAATTCGAATCGCCGGATTGCCTGACATGGCGCGCCACCGAACAACCGCCGCACGACTTCAGCGGCCAAAGCAGTCTTTCCTACGCCTGTGGCACCAAACAACGCGACAGGCATGCCGTCGGATAACGAGTTTCGCACTTGCGTCAGCTCGGCATCTCTCCCGATGAACGGATCGCTACTGCTGACCGGTAGCACTGGCGCCGAAACAGAAACTGATTTGAAGTCAGGCCGCTCCTGATGCGCTTCTCGCTCGGATGCCTCTCGGAGCCGTTCGCATTCAGCAATTGCACTCGAGAGGACTCCCTCCTGAATAGAATAGGAAAGCACATCCAGTTGGCGCAGGAAGCCGTCGAGGACGGGAGACACGAGATAACGGCCGACCGATGGCCCCAGCCTGGCTCCGTGAGGGGAGACCTTGCTTGCTGGCTCGTCCGCGATTGCCAGAAATGCCGTCAAATGCTGATTATCGGGGCCTCGATATCTTCGGACCACGTCAATGAGACTGCGGAGAGTTCGCGGTCGAGGGACCGTCTTGTCATTGATCCACTGAGAAATCGCTGCGCTCGTCACGCCAAGAGTCGTCGACCACTCTGATCTTGAAAAGATGCCTGTCTGGTCGATCAAATCGCCGAGAGACGTCGCAAAAAGGCTGCGTGTCGAACGTGAACGTGTTTTGCTAGTCATCGAGTCGATAGTCATAGTAGTCCTCATGGTGCATTCGAATGCTCATTGGATTCCACGATGAGCTCACTGCGGTGTCCTCATTCTTTGGAGACTTTCTGCGTCGAAGCTTTGCCATGATGCGCTCGGCCGCGTAAAGAGCTAATGTGGCCCGCCCTGGCATTGCGATAACGATGTCGTCATGACCTTGAGCGGATTCGATGAATGGCTCGGCCGTATGTAGCTCAACATCGTCACGGACGACCGACAACTCCCACCCGGCGGTGACTCGTGACTGCCCGAGCCGGCTCTTCAGCGGGTCGGGAACTGCCGCTTGCAAGGCCGCTCTCTTGTTAGGATGTACCTTCCGTGCAGAGGGAAGACAGTGCAAACCGATTGGCTCATTCACTTCCGCAGCAAACACCATGCAGCCGTCGCTTCGCCCTCGGCCGGGCGGGTGCGCAACCAGGCTGAACTTGGATGACCGATCAATGAAGATCGCGGTCTCGATCGTGGGGGCCCCTGGAAGGACGAGCAATGGAGTCTGGACGATCTTGATCCGTACCTGCCCGCCGAGCGTCTCGAGTAGCGGTATGTTTCCAGCGCCCGCCGCCAGAATGGTCGTGCCAAATTCCATCTCCTTCCCGTCGACACGAATCCGGTGAGACGGTGACTGTCCAGCCAAAGGGATGATCTCGGCGGGCTTAGCGATCTCGCAAAAAACTGCGTTCCGCCGCTCTGCTTGCTCGCGACCTTGGCGAATCAGTTTCGCCTCGTCGAAGGGTGACTCCGGAGTGGAGTAATAGTGGTGGCCCGATTCGTAGTGCGGGCCCAACAACCTGTCCGCCTCCTCAGCGGTGAGCTCCTTGACGTCGGCGGTGACTCCCAAGTTCCGAACGTCTTCGAGGAAGGTCGGGACGTCCTTGCTCTGAAGCTTGAATACCCCTCGTCCCGAAGGCACGCGGACGCCAAGGGCCTCGTGAAGCCGGCGGCCGAAGGTCCACATCCGCTGCGCTAGGGGTGGATTGTGCCGAACGTAACGAAGCCCGCTCTGGAGCCACGACTGGTTCCGGAGCGAGTCGGCAAACGGAACCTCTTCGTCGCTCAGCCGGAAGACAATCGGCCTGAATCCAGCCGCGGCGGCCTCATGGGCAAGAACTACTCCGAGAATTCCTCCTCCGATGATGGCGATGTCACCTTTCGGAGCCGTCATAAGTTAATCCTAACTCACTTAACGACGGTGTCAAGTAAAATCATTCCTGCTTAAGACTCACGGCCAAATTACTCTCTGCGGTACGGTCTTAAGTGCGGCCACTACGTGTTTCGCCGTGGAACACGCGCGCCGCGGACGGCGACGCTGCAGCTTTTCGGTCGCGGGGTCTGCGGCGATTTTCGAGCGCCAATTTCGCGACCTTGCGAAGTCACTTTGCGAGTCTGCAATTTTCTATGCGACCCGCAAGAAACACGAAAGCCGCAGAAGTGGCGGCTCTTCAAGCACTTAGTTTGGCGGGGCCGACGGGGCTCGAACCCGCGACCTCCGGCGTGACAGGCTGGAGGGCTAGCCCCCCCAACGTTCAATCCCCGCAATCGCGAAAGCGGTTTTTCTTCGGGCGACTTAGTACCGTGGCCGGCCAAACACGTCTCCTGCGGGCTGCCGACAAGTTTCGGCCGCCGCCATTTCTCCTCACGAGCGCCGAAGGCGCTCGCTGAGGGTTTCGAGCTCGTGGCCGGTGATGACGGTATCGAGGACGCGAAGGGCCATGGCCTGGCGGTCGGCGGGAAGCTGGTCGAGCTGGCGCATTCGCTCCAGGAGGCGCTCGTTCTTGAAGAGAGGTGGCTCGGGTGGGAGGGCTCCGGTGAGGAGCTCGTCGAGAGAGACTCTCAGGACTTGGGAGATCCGGACCGCCGTTTCGACGGAAGGCAACGTTCTCCCCTTTTCATAGCGGGAGATCTGCATGTAATCGACCCCGCTTTGATCGGCGAGCTCGGTGATCGACAATCGCATCCGCTGGCGATACCGCGATAGCCTCACTCCAAGCTCTCGAGCATCCATCGTTTCCTCCTTCAGCAAACGTGCTGAAAAATTACGTGTGAGCGCCGGAAAAATCAACAAATGTGCTGAAAACTTCAGCAAACGTGCTGAAGTCTTTGTTGTGGGCTCTTCCAGTTTAAGCAAATGTGCTGAAATTGCAACGCTTAGCCGTCACGATTTCAGCAGATATGCTGAATTCAGAGGCTCCCAAGGTCAGAACTTAAGCATATTTGCTGAAAACTTTAGCACTCTTGCTGATACTCTGTGCACTCACGTAAAGGTTTTCAGCACATGTGCTAGCGCACAGTGATCGTGACCGTATCACGTCGGCCGCGCTCGTCGACAGCGGCGATGACGTGCGTGCCGGGCTGGAGGGGCCATTCTCTTTCGACGCGTTTGCCGTCAACGCTCCAGCGCGCCTCGGTAGAGGCGCGGAGGCGCAGCGCCTGGAACTCTCTCCGAAGCGTTGGATCGATGAGGTAGGTCGCGCCGTCGGCAGGGTTCTCGATGTGGAGTGCGCCGGCCATGCCGGCGCTGTCAGAGCGGCGGCTTGGCCGCCGCACTCCAGATGGATGCGCGCAGAAGACGACCGGCGCGTCGAACGGCAACCACTCGTTGTCGACCTCGGGGCACGCCGTCGAGGGCCGCAACCCCGTCAGCGCGCAGACCGGCACGAGCTCCAGATCCACCGGCCGCTCCACGATTTGCTCGTGATCCTTCGCCGCCGCCAGCATCACCGCGTGAAAGATCGGCCCGGCGCCCGTGACGCCGCTCGAGTTGCGCAGCGCGGTGAGATCGAAGTTCCCCACCCACACGCCCACCGTCACGTCGCGCGTGTAGCCGACCGTCCAGTTGTCGCGATACGCCTGCGACGTGCCGGTCTTCACCGCGACGGGGAACGGGAAATCGAGCGCGCCGCCGCTGCCGAAGATGTACTCGCGCGCATTCGGATCAGACAGGATGTCGGTGATCCAGAAGGCGGTGCGCTGCGAGACGAGGCGCTTGCCCGACACGGCCACGCCGCCGCGCGCGAACGTTGCGTACGCGCGCACGAGCTCCTCGAGCGTGACCTCGGCGTCGCCCAAGGTGAGACCGAGGCCGTAGTAGCCGGCGGTGCGGTCGAAGTGCTCGAAGCCCTCGGCTCTCAGAAATCGCAACAGCGAAGAAGGCCCGAGCTTCGACAGCAGCTGCACCGCCGGCACGTTCTCCGAGCCGGCCAGCGCCAGGCGCGCGCGCAGCGGGCCGCGATAGCGGCCGTCGTAGTTGCGCGGCGTGTAGACGACGCCCTCCTCCGCGGTCGGGAAATGCGACGGCACGTCGTCGAGCACCGTCGCGGGCGTGAAGCCGGACTCGAAGGCCAGCGCGTACGTGAACGGCTTGAGCGCCGAGCCGGGTTGGCGCGGCGTGACGACGCCGTCGATCGCGCCGCCGAAGTCCGTGCCGAAGTAGTCGCCGGAGCCCTCCCACGCCAGCCAGCCGCCGCTTCGGTTGTCGAGCACGGCGACGGCGACGGCGTGCGCGCCGTGGCGCAGCAGCTCCGGCTTGGCGGCGGCGATGATGCCGAGGATTTCGCGCTGGAGCTTGGCGTCGAGGGTGGTTTGGATCCGAGTGGCGCCCCTCACCCCGGCGAAGCCGGGGTGAGGGGCGCCCTCGGCAAGAACTCGTTCCACGAAGTGTTGCGCGAGGAGCGGATGTCGACCTTTATCGAAACTCAATTCCTCCGCAAAATCCGCGCGTGACGCATGCATCCGCTGCAGCACGGCGCGGTAGCGCACCGTCTTCGCCGACGGCCGCTGCGGCAGCGATGCGAGGTACGCCGCCTGCGCGACGGTGAGCTGCTCCGGATCGCAGCCGAAGTAGCGCAGGCTGGCGCGGGCCACGCCGATGGTCTGCTCGCCGTACGGCGCGAGGTTGAGGTAGAGCGCGAGGATCTCTTTCTTGCTGTAGCGCGCCTCGAGCTGCAGCGCGACGACGGCCTCATGGAGCTTCTGCCAGCGCGTGCGGCGCTGCAGCATGAGCTTCGCGACCTGCTGGGTGATCGTGGAGCCGCCTTCGACGATTTTGCCGCGGCGGATGTCATGAGCAAGCGCACGAAAAACGGCGATCGGATCGATGCCGGGGTGGACGTAGAACCGCTTGTCCTCTGCGGCGATGGTCGCGCGCTCGACGTTGTGCGGGATCTCGCTCAGCCAGGCGCTGCGCGTGCCGCCGCGGCCGAGGGGCTCGTAGAGGACGATGCCGTTGCGGTCGAGGATCGTCGGCGTTGTCTCCGTCGGGATCGGCGGCAGCGGCGCGAAACGGACGTAGAGCGTTGCGATGGCGATCGCCACGATGTGGAGGGCGGCGGCCATGCCGCCGCTCCGACAGCGCCGGCATGGCCGGCGCACTCCACAAGAGGTCATTTCACCTCCACGACGGCGCTCGCCGTCCTGCCGAACACCTCCGGCTCGTACATCTCCTCCACGTGCGCCGGCGCGGCGACGAAGCGGCCCGCCGTCGTGGCGCGCACCAGATACGTGAACTCGTGCGTCCCCTCGCCGAGGCGCGTGGCGAAGAGCGAGACGCGGTCGTCGTGGCGCTCCACGTGGTCGAAGCCGCCGTGCTGCCACCACGACATCCAGTCGTCGCCCTGCGCGTCCGCCTTGCGCTGCTGCTCCGACAGCTCCGTCGCCGTCGTGGCGAACCACGACTCCACCGGCTCCGTCCCCGCGGGAATCGGATCGACCACCGCCACAAAGCGCCGCTCCTTCGTGTTGCGGATGCGCAGCGTCACCTTGATGAGATCGCCCGCCTTGAACGTCTCCTGCGAGTACTTCCGCTCGATCGAGAAGCCCTGGTCGAGCGGATCGTGCATCAGCCCAAGCGGGATGTAGCGCAGGCGCATCAGATAGAAGAGCGTCCCCGCGCCCTGCTTCTCGAACGTGACGTCGCCCGATTTGAGCTGCGCGACCGGCACGTCGTGGCTCTTCGCCTCGGTGCTGCGGCCTTTGAAGACGTCCTTCGCGATCATTTGTGAACCGGCGTTCACCACCGCCGTAAAGTCCGGCGTCACGCTCTCGTACTTGCGGTAGTAGTCGACCAGCGCCTCCATCGCCCAGACGTTCTCCTGCGTGTTCCGCCACCGCCCGCCCTTCCGCTGCTGCATCAGCCAGCGGACCATCCCCTTCACGTTGGCGTCGTCGTGGCGGACGAGCGTGTCGAGCACGATCGCGGTGGAGCGGACGTTCGAATTCCAGTACCACAGCAGATATGGATCGTTCAGCTCCTCGACGTGCGCGCTGCCACCCTCGGGGAGGATGGCGTTGTCGATGCGCCGCAAGAGATCGGCGGTGCGCGGATCGCTCTTCATCGCGTCAACGAGGTAGGCGATGCCGAAGATCGGCATGCGGTCGACGTAGGTGACAAGGCGGTTGACGTGGCTGTCGACGTTGCGCCCTCCCTCCGACAGCACCTTCGTGGCGAAGGCCTGCCACGCCGTGTACGCCGGCCACCACCCTTCGTTCGCCGGCCGCTTCTGCTTCAACTGGTTGTCGAGGTACGCGTAGGCGCGGTCGAGCACGTCCTTGTTGACGTCGTACTTCAACGCCTGGCCGCGCTGCATCACGTGCAGCACGTTCGCGGTGAGATACGGCGACTCGCCGGAGCACTCCCCCGGCCAGAACGAGAAGCCGCCGTCGCCGCACTGGAACTTGTAGAGCTCGTAGATCGTGGTCTGGGCGATCGAGCGCGCCTTCTTCGCGTCGAGGTTCGGCAGCGCGAAGGCGTCGCCCAAGTCGCCGGCGAGCATCGTGGCCATCGCGGCGGAGGAGCGTTGCTCGGCGCAGCCGTACGGATATTCAATGAGGTACTGCGCGCCCTCGGCGAGTCCGACCATCGCCGTCGAGGCCAGCTCCACGTGCAGCGCGCCCGCGGCGACGTCCTTCGGGACTTCGAGCGTCTCCTTCGCCGTCGGAGTCGCTTCGCCGTAGGCGGCGACGGTTTCGGGCGGCGTGAGCAGGCGCACCGGCAGCGTCTCTTCGAAGGCGTCGTTCTCGCGGGACATCGACACGCTCATCTGAATGCGCGCCACGCCGACGGTTTTCGCGACGGCGTCGAAGCGCACTTCGACGTTGCCGCCGGCGGGGATGTCGACGACGCACGGTGTCATTCCGAGCGCCGCAGAGCGCGAGGAAGCGCCTTCCGTCGACGCAGGGGGTCCCTCGCTTCGCTCGGGATGACACGGGGGGGCAACGTCGACGATCGACGGGTCGAGCGACTTGATCGTCACCGTCGCCTTCCCCCCCTGCTTCAACTGGCTGTGCACGACGCCGCCGAAGGTGGCCTTGTCGCCGAGGGCCAGGAAGCGCGGGAAGGCCGGCGTGACGAGGAGCGGCTTGTTGATGCGGATCTCACTCTCGCCCCAGCCGAAGCGCGAGGCGCGGTCGCCGGCGACGGCCATGATGCGGTACGTCGTCAGCGACTCCGGCAGCACCACGTCGGCGCGCGCGCGGCCGTTGCGGTCGGTCGCGATCGAGCCCAGCCAGAAGGCCAGCACGCGGAAGTCCTTGCGGATCGTTCCCGGCCCGGCGTCGCGCCCGCCGCCGCCGCCCTGCGTCTCCCCTTTCGGCGTGAGCACGCGGCGGCTGACGATCTTCTCGCGCGAGTCGTCCGTCACGACCTGCAACGCCTTCTTCAAATACATCGACGCCAGCACGTCGGGCGTCTTGTACGACGTGAGCGACAGCACGCCGTAGTCGACCGCCCACAGCGTCACCTCGGACTGCGACGGCTTTCCGCCCGCGTCCTTGACCTGCACCTCGACGCGCGCCTTCGACGCGGGGCGATACTCGTCGCGGTTCGCCTTCACGTCGACTTTCAAACGCTTGGCCGCGTCCTCGACGCCGAGCTCGATGTAGCCGACGCGGAAGGCCGGCTTGCCCGGATCGGCTTCTTCTTCGATCCCCTCCTTCGTCCGCCCCTTCACCAGCACGACGGAGACGAAGAGGTTCGGGATGTCTTTTTCGGCGATCGGCACGCTGACGGTCGGCTGCGTGGTGGTGAGCTCGAAGGTCTTCCACGTGCGCACGCCTTCGCGCTCGGTGGTGAGAAGCGCCGTGGCATGCTCCCACGGCGACTTGATCATCACGCGCGCGGTCTCGCCGGGGCGGTAGGTCTGCTTCTCCGCGACGAGGTCGATGCGGTTGTTGTCGTAGCGCGCCCAGGCGGTATAGCCGCCGCCGGCGGCATAGAACCACGCCCGCGTGGTGGTGCTGCGCCCCTCGGCGTCCTTGGCCGTGGCGATCAGCACGTACTCGCCGCCTTCGCCGAGCGGCACGTGCAGCGGCACCGGCTCGCTCTTCGTGGTGATCTTCCACGAGCCAGCCGGCACTTCCTTCCGCTCCGTTTCCCAGTTGTAGAAGCCGTGCCCCGCGGCCTGGCGGACGGAGTTCCACTGGATGCGGTGGAGCTCGACGTCGACGGCGACATCCGGCGTGGTCTTGCCGTCGAGTGCGACGGCGATGAGCTGCGTGTCGATGCCGGTCTTGGCGTCGGCGAAGTACGGCGGCGTCTTCACGCCGACGTACCACGGCGCCGGATCGATGCGCGTGGAGGCGCGGTTGGCGATGCGCTGGCGTGTGACGTCGACGACGTCGCCCTCGAGGCGGTACGCCCACGGGACGCCGGCGGCGATGTCGGTGGCGAGGGAGAGCTTCAGCTCGCCCTTGGCGTCGAGCTTGGCTTCTTTCTTTTGTATGGTGACGGTCGACCGCGGCTTCTCCGGATCGTCGCCGAGGAACGTCCACTGCTCCTCGGGGAAGCGGTCGGCGATCGCGCGCGGGACGGTGTAGAGCGGGACTTTCGAGTACGTCCACGTCACGGGGCGCGACGACATCGGCGCGCCGAAGAGGTAGCGGGCGGTGATCGTGCCGGAGATCTTCGTCCCGGCGATCGGCGTCGCCGGCGCCGTCGTCACGTCGACGCGGAAGTCCGGCCGGCGATAGGCCGCCACGAGGAACTCGCCGAACGACGTCAGCCGCTGCCCCGCCACTTTCGCGGTGATGCGGTAGTCGCCGAGAACGCCGTCGGCCGGTACCTTGAACGTCCACTCCGCCGACGACCAGTCATTGAGCGGCACGCTGCGCTTGTCGACTTCCTTGTCGTGGCTGTCCTGCACCACGATCTCCGCCTGCGTGCCGGCCGGAAGGAGCTGCATGCCGTTCGGCGTGTCGCTGCGCAGCACGGCCTTGGCGTGCACTTCCTCGCCGAGCTTGTAGACGCCGCGGTCGGTGAAGATCGTGCCACGAAGCAGCGGCCGCGCCTCGGCGAGATCGAAGCCGGAGTTGAGGCTGAAGTCGAATGGGTTGATGCCGCTGTTCCAGTTCGAGGCGACGTAGGCGACGTCGCCGTCCTTCTCCGCCGTGACGATGAAGTGCAGGCCGCCGATGGCCTGCCACGACTCCTCCGACTCTTCGTCCTCCGCATCTTTTTTGCGATCGACGCGGAGGTCGGTGTTCGGCGCGGCGGCGAGGCCGCGCTCGTCGGTCGTGCCGCTCCAGACGACTTTGTTCTCGGCGGTGCGGATCGACACCTTCGCGCCGGCGACCGGCTTGGCGTCGTCGAGGCGCGTGACGAGGATGAGCGTGTTCTGCGGCGAGTCCTTGACCGAGAGGCCGAGGTTCGTCGTCTGCACGAGCGTGGAGGTGACGGTCTCGCTGTAGCGGTTCGTCTTCGGGAGGGCCGCGCCGGGCTGGATGGCGGCCCAGACGATGCCGTGGCCGTTCGTCAGCGCGGAAGAGAGATTGAGTCCGTACGACTGCGTCTTGTCGGCGACGGGGGCGAGCTTGCGCTGCGACGGCTGCGTCGGCGGCGTCTTCTGGAAGTTCTCCTTCTCCAGCTCGAGCATCGTCGGCATGACCTGCTCGATGGAGACCGGCTGCAGCCACTGCTGCACGTCGCGGAAGTTGCGCGCGTGGAACGGCAGGATCGGGCCGCCGCTCGACTCCCAGACGCCGTGGCCGTCACCGAAGCTGATGAAGGCCGGCTTGTGCCAGTTCTCGATCGACGCGGTGAAGAGGTAGCCGAGCTTCTGCCCGTCTTCCGACTCCAGCGTCGGATCGATGCGCAGCGTGTACGTATGCGCCGGCTGGAGCGAGTATCCGAGCTCGTCGAGGGAGTAGCTGTTGTCGGTCTGCCGCCACTCGGCGATCTCTTTGTCTTCGCGCTTCAGCTCATGGCCGCTCTCGTCGATGACGTGCGTCGCTTTCTTCACGTCCTCGTACGCGAGGCCCGCCTTGGTGCGGAAGAAGATGGGGTTGTACTGGTCGGGATTGCACTCCGCGGTGCACTCGATCTTCTCGACGAAGAGCGTCGGGTCGAGCTGCAGCGTGAACGTCTGCGGCTTCCCGCCGGCCACGCGCCCGTTCTTGGCCAGCTTGTCGTCGAGGTAGATCTGCACCCACGTGTCGGGCGGGAGGTTGGGCTTGGTCTCGACGACGACGAGGTCGTTCTTCGGCGGCCAGCGCTTCTTGTCCCAGTCGACGGCGAGGAAGGACAGGACCGGCTGCCCGTCGCTCGCGGCGTTCTGCTGCGCCTGCGCGACCTTGGCGTCGAATTTCGGATCGGGCTTCGACGGCGTCATCGGCGCCTTGAATTCATGCCCCTCGGTTTTGAGCTGGAGGTGCTGCGCGACGGTCTCGGGCTCGACCGGCTGATTGAAGCGCAGGGCGATGACGACCGCGCCGTTCGGCTTGCGGTAGTGGTCGGTGGAGAGGAGCTGGATGGTCGGCGTGGTGAAGGAAAATTTGTAGTCTTTGCCGAGGGTCTTGCCGCTGACCGCTTTCGCGTCCTTGTCGATGGTGACGTCGAACTTCGTGGCGAACGGCAGCGAGGCCGGCGTGAAGATGAGCGTGGTCGTCCCCGACCAGCGGAACGTCCCCTTCACCGCCGGCGCGATGTGGAACCACGGCACGGCCAGGTCTTTCGGGATCTTGCCGACGACGACCATCGGCTCGCTGAAGACGACGCGGACTTCATTCGCTTCGGCCAGGTTGGCGACCTCGCCGACCGGACCGGCCTTGACGATGGTGAGCTTCTCGGCGGCGACCGCGGCGACCGCCGCGAACGTGAGCAGAAGGAGCAGACTCAGGCGCTTCATCAGCGCGCATGTTACCCGTCAGCCCCGCAGCGGTGGTGCGCATGACCGCGAGCGCCGGCACGCCCGCGGCCTGATACGGACGAGAGGACAGGCGCTCGACGAACGGAGGCCGGCGGCGCAGGCGCTACTCGCTCTTCCCTCCCATGCGCAGCCGGCCGTTCGCCGCCGTCGCTTTCTGCGTGCCCGTCTGATCGGTCATCAGCGTCAGCGCCGGATCGAGCTCCAGCGCGCCGGCTCCGGTCACCTCGATCTCCGCCACGACGCCGCTGACGCTCTTCTCGCCAAAGGAGACGAGGTACGCGGCGCCGTCGCTCACCTTCGGCGTGTTCTCGAAGAGCGGCGTGACGTCGACCGTGCGGCGGATGCCGACGACGTTCGCGCCGCGCACGCGCAGCGAGAGCGCGTGCGGCTTCCCGTCGACGATGACAGGGATGAACGTGCGGCCGTCGCGGACGATCGGCGCGCCGAGGGTGATCGAGCCGTTCGGCGACGGATGCACGGCCTTCGGCGCGGGGCCGTTGGTGAAGAGATAGTTGACGAGGAAGAAGATGTCGGCGGGGTCGCAGACGCCGTCGCCGTTCGCGTCGCCGGAGGCCGTTCCTCCGCTTCCGACCGGGGCCGGACCGTTGGTGAAGAGATAGTTGACCAGATAGAAGATGTCGGCCGGGTCGACGACGGCGTCGTTGTTCGGATCGAAGAGCTTGCCGATGTAGGTGAAGCCGCTCGTCTTCGTCCCGGTCACGGCGTCGGGATTCGTGACCACGACGTTCACCGCGCCGGCGGCGTGCGCCGGCGTGACCGCGGTGAGGGTCGTGGAGCTGACGCGCTGCACGTTGGTGGCGTTCGTGCCGCCGACGCTGACGGTGGCGCCGACCTGGAAGCCGCTGCCGGTGATCGTCAGCGGCGTGCCGCCGGCGATGTTTCCGCTGCTCGGCGAGACCGTGCCGATGTTCGGCGCGATCTTGACCGTCACCGTTTTCTGGTCGCTGCAGCCGGGAGTGCTGACGTACGCGGTGAGCGTCGTCGCGCCGACGCTGCCGGCCGTGTAATTGACCGAGCGCGTGCCGTTGCCGGAGTCGATGAAGCCGTTGGTGATCGTCCACTGGTAGAAGGCGCCCGTCCCCGCGTCGGCGACGCTGGCGGTGCCGGCCGCGCCGGCGGTCAGCGTGGCGGGCGTGGTGATGGCGGCGCTCGGCGGCGGCGTGACCGTCACGGTAATGGCGTTCGACGGCGCGCTCACGCAACTGCTCTGCGTCACGACGACGTCGTAGCTGCCGGCAGCGCTGGCGATGTAGTAGTAGTTCGTCGCGTTCGCGATCGGCGTGCCGTTGAGGCGCCACTGCACGCCGCTGGAGTAGTTGCAGTAGAGGAAGACGTTGCTGCCGCTGCAGAACGTCGTCGAGCCGCTGTTGAAGATCGTCGGCGTCGGCTTCGCGGTGACGGTGACGGCGGTCGTGGCAGCGGTGGAGGTGCAGCCGTTCGCGCTCGTGGTCACGGAGTAGGTGCCGGTGGCCGAGGACGTGGCGCTCGGAATGGTCGGGTTCTGCAGCGTGGACGTGAAGCCGTTCGGGCCGGTCCAGGCGTACGTCGCGCCGGCCACGGTCGTGGCGTTCAGCTGCACCGTGTCGCCGGCGCAGTACGGGCCGGTGTTCGACGCCACCGGCGCCGCCGGCTTGGCGTTGACGACGACGTTCGTCGTACCGGCCGCGGAGGTGCAGCCGTTGACCGTGACGGTGACGGAGTACGGGCCGGCGTCCGCGACGGCGGCGTTGAACCGCGTCGGCGTGCGCACCGAGGCGGTGAAGCCGTTCGGGCCGGTCCACGAATACGTCGCGCCGGCCACGGCGGGCGTGGAGAGCGAGATGTTCGAGCCGCTGCAATACGGACCGCCGTTCGACGCCGCCGGCGTGGCGGGAATGGCGTTGACGACGACGTTCGTCGTGCCCGCCGGCGAGGTGCAGCCGTTGACCGTGACGGCCACGGAGTACGTGCCGGCGTTCGCGGCGGCGGCGCCGGCGATGGTCGGATTCTGCAGCGCGGAGGTGAAGCCGTTCGGGCCGATCCACGAGTACGTCGCGCCGGTCACCGACGGCGTCGACAGCGCGATCGTGCCGCCGGCGCAGTACGGGCCGCCGTTCGTCGCGATCGGCTGCGACGGCACGGCGTTGACGACGACGTTGGTCGTACCGGCGGGCGAGGTGCAGCCGTTCGCCGTGACGGTGACGGAGTAGACGCCGGCGTCAGCCAACGTGGCGGCGACGCGCGTGGGATTCGGCAGCGTGGAGGTGAAGCCGTTCGGGCCCGTCCACGCGTATGTGGCGCCGGCGACGACCGGCGTGGCCAACGCGATCGTCGAGCCGGTGCAGTACGGGCCGCCGTTGGCCGGGAGCGGCGCGATCGCGTTGCTGACCACGACGCTCGTCGTGCCGGCCGCGGAGGTGCAGCCATCGACGGTGATGGTGACGGAGTACGTGCCGCCGTCGGCGGCGGTGGCGCTCGCGCGCGTCGGGTTCTGGAGCGTGGAGGTGAAGCCGTTCGGACCGGTCCACGCGTACGTCGCGTTCGCGACGGCCGGCGTGGAAAGCGCGATCGTGCCGCCGAGGCAGTACGGGCCGGTGTTCGATGCGGCCGGCGCGGCGGGCGGCGCGTTCACGGCGACGGTGGTGTTGCCCGCCGCGGAGGTGCAGCCGTTGAAGACCGTGACGGAGTAGACGCCGCCGTCGGCCAGCGTGGCGTTCGGGATGGTCGGATTCTGCAGCGTGGAAACGAAGCCGTTCGGGCCCGTCCACGCGTACGTCGCGCCGGCCACGGCGGGCGTGGAGAGCGCGATCGTGCCGCCGACGCAGTACGGGCCGCCGTTCGACGGCGTTGGCGTGGCGGCGGCACTGTTGACGACGACGTTCGTCGAGCCGGGCGACGGGGTGCAGCCCGGAGGCGTGACGACGACGGAGTAGGTGCCGGCGTTCGCGGCCGTGGCGTTGCTGATGGTCGGATTCTGCACGGACGCGGTGAAGTTGTTCGGGCCGGTCCAGGCGTACGTCGCTCCGCTGACCGCCGGCGTCGACAGGGCGATCGTGTCGCCGGCGCAGTACGGGCCGGCGTTGCTGGCGACGGCCGGGCCAGCCGTGTAGTCGGCGACCGTGGTCGTGCCGGCGGCCGAGGTGCAGCCATTCACCGTCACGGTGAGCGAGTACGTGCCGAAGTTCGCGGCGGTGGCGTTGGCGATGGTCGGATTCTGCAACGCCGAGGTGAAGCCGTTCGGGCCCGTCCAGGCGTACGCGGTCGCGACCGCGGGCGTGGAGAGCGCGATGGTCGCGCCTTCGCAGTACGGACCGCCGTTCAATGCCGCCGGCGTCGCCGGCTTCGAATTGACGGTGACGGATGTCGTGCCGGCGGCCGAACTGCAGCCGCCGACCGTGACGATGACGGAGTACGTCCCGCCGTCGGCGACGGTCGCGTTCGCGCGCGTCGGATTCTGCAATGTCGAAGTAAAGCCGTTCGGGCCCGTCCAGGCGTACGTCGCGCCGGCCACCGCCGGCGTCGAAAGCGCGATCGTGGCGCCTTCGCAGAACGGGCCGCTGTTGCTCGCTGTCGGTGTGGCCGGGACCGCCGTGTTGACGACGACGTTGGTCGAGCCCGCGGCCGACGTGCAGCCGCCCACCGTGACGGTGACGGAGTACGCGCCGGCATCCGCGGCCGTGGCGTTCGTGCGCGTCGGATTCTGGAGGGCCGACGTGAAGCCGTTCGGGCCCGTCCAGGCGTACGTGGCGTTCGCGACCGCCGGCGTCGACAGCGCGATCGTCGCGCCCGCGCAATACGGGCCGCCGTTCGCCGCGGCCGGCGTCGCCGGAACCGCGCTCACGACGACGGACGTGGTGCCGCCGGCCGAGGGGCAGCCGTTCGTGGTGACGGTGACAAAGTACGTGCCGGCGTCCGCGAGCGTGGCGTTCGCGCGCGTCGGATTCTGGAGCGACGACGTGAAACCGTTCGGGCCGGTCCAGTGGTACGTCGCGCCGGCAACCGCCGGCGTGGAGAGCGCGATCGTTCCGCCGGCGCAATACGGGCCGCCGTTTGACGGCGCCGGCGTGGCCGGAAGCGGATTGACGACGACGCTCGTCGTGCCGGCCGGCGAGGTGCAGCCGTTGACCGTGACGGCGAGCGAATACGTGCCGGCGTCGGCCGCGGTTGCGTTGGCGCGCGTCGGATTCTGCAACGCCGAGGTGAAGCCGTTCGGGCCCGTCCACGCGTACGTCGCGTTCGCGACCGCCGGCGCCGTCAGCGTGATCGATGAGCCGGCGCAGAACGGACCGCCGTTCGATGGCGACGGCGCCGCGGGAACGGGATTGACGACGACGGCCGTGGCCGTCGACGGCGCGCTGATGCAGCCGCTCGCCGTCGTCGTAACGGTGTAGCTGCCGGCGGCCGCGACGATGAGCGAGGTGTCGGTGGCGCCGTTGATGACGGCGCCGTTCCAGTACCACTGATTGCCGCTGGCCGCGCTCGAATTGAGCGTGACGTTGCCGCCGGCGCAGAACGTCGTCGGGCCGGCCGGCGCGATCGTCGGCGTCGGCGGCGGCGTGCAGGTCGGGCAGGCGCCGGGGCCTGCGGTGTCGTCGACGATGCCGGCGAGCGTCGCGGAGAACTGCGAGCAGGTCTGGCCCGGGAACGTGGTGTTGAAAACGACGACGAAGTCGGACTGCGCCGGGACGTTGAACGAGTATTCGACGTTCGGCGTATACGAGCCGAGGCCGCCCACGCCGCTGTCTCCGAGATACTTGTTGCAGACCTTTCCGTCACCCGGCGCGGCCGGAGGATCGTAGGTGCTGCCGAGATAGGCCACGCTCTCGATCTCCGTGCTATTGCCGCACGCCGCATCGATGTGCACCGTCACGCAGCGCGCCGAGCCGCTCGGGTTCGTGTACTTGAAGAATTTGTAGTTGTACGGGCCGGGCGAGTACGGGCCGTAGCAGGTCTTGCCGGTGCAGGTGCTCGGCACGCCGTCGCGCGTGAGGCGGTCGTACTGGCTCGGATCGGAGGGGCTCAGCGAGGTGTTCGGAATCGTGCCGTTGCCGTTGCAGGTCGAGACCTTGAACGAGACGCTCTTGCTGCCGCCCGCCGCGCTCACGTTCAGCGTGAAGTCGATGTCGGTGCCGCAGACGAAGCTCGACGACGTCTGGAAGCGGAACGGAATGGTGTTCGCGGCCGTGCCGCCCGCGGCGATGTTCGGATAGAACGAGCTCCCCTGCGTGACGGTCACGCCGGCGGTCGTCGTGGTGAGCGTGCCGGTGATGGCCGACTCCGTGGCGCAGCCGTTGTTGCCGAGGGTGATGCTCAGATTCACACACTCGTTCCGATTGACGATGCCGTTGCCGTTGCCGTTCGGCGCGTCGTCGATGGCCTTCGACGAGAGCTCGATCTTCGACGTCCCGGTCATGCAGAAGTCCTGCGTGGCCGTGGCGTCGGCCGCCACCGTCACGTCGACGGTGACCGGCGAGCTGGCCGTGCAGTTCTTGTCGGCCGCCGCCGCGGTCAGCGTGTACGTGCCGGCCGGCACGGCCACGGAGTAGTGGCCGGTGGCGTCGGTGATGGCGCTGTAGCCGCCGGCCAGCGACACGACCACGCCGGCGATCGGCGCGCCGGACGTGCAGCCGGTGATGGTGCCGCTGATGTTCCCCCACGACGTCGGGGTGCACGACGGGAACTTGAACGAGGCGATGCGCGTACTCCAGTTGTAGGTGCCGTTGTTGGGGAGGTACTCGCTCGTGAACCAGAAGGTGCACTGGTCGATGGGGTCGAGGGTCATGGAGCTGTAGTCGCCCCAGCGGTTGTAGGCGGTCTGCACGCCGCCCCCGGCCATCATCTGCATCTCGGTGCCGAGCGTGTTGATCGGATCGGTGCCGAGGCGGCCGTTGACCCAGATCGACGGATTCACCGTCGTGCTCGACTTGCTGTAGCCGAGGGCGATGTTGTGGTCCTTGTCCATGGCGATCGAGCCCATCCACCGGTAGTCGGTATCGGGATCGAACGTCGAGGCCTGGTAGACCGTCGGCGTGGTCGTGGAGTCGCCGGCGTTGCGGAACTCGAACCAGCGCACCGCGCCGTGCGGCGTCGGGGTGGCGTTGCCGGGGACGGTGATGTTCGCGACGAGCGACTCCTGCACCGGCGAGCCGCCGAAGTTGCGGTAGGCCAGGCGGTACATGAAGATCTGATCGAGGCTGTCGAGATACGCCGAGCTCGATGCCGGCGGCGGCTGCGGCACGCAGGCGCGGCTGGAAAAGCCGGAAATGCAGGGCGGGATGCCCCAACTGGCGTTGATCTGCGTTTCGGTGAGCGAGATCGACGGCGTCGTTCCCCACGTCACGGCCACGCGCGTGGAGTCGAGCATGTTCGTGCTGACGGGATCGGGACCGATGACGAATTCCGCTTCGCCCGGCGGCGGCGCCTGCGCGCTGTCGACGTCGGCGGGGAGGAACCCGTACTGGGGAAAGCCGCCGTACTGCTTGAGGTCCGCGCTGAGCATCCGCGCCGGCTGGCCGTTGAGCATTTTCTCGCGCTCGAAGACGTAGATGCGTCCCGCCGCGTAGAAGGAGCCGCCGCCGCCGAAGATGTGCGCCGACATGTAGTAGCCGTCGGGCCAGACGGCCATCTTCGGATAGTCGACGAAGTCGGACTGCGCGGTGGCGAAGTCGTAGAGGTACCACGAGCCGGTGGCGTCGCTCGTCAGCGAAACGGCCACGCATTGGTGCGAGAAGTTCGGGCTGGCATAGACGACGAGCTGCGACATCACCCACCGTCCGGCCAGGATGTCGTAGTTGACGACCGGGTCGCCGTCGTTGTGCGAGGCGCAGACGCCGCCGAGCGGCTGGAAGAGCGTATTGCCCGCGGCCGGGCCGTAAAGCTTGTTGCCCTGCTTGTCCCAAACGGCGAAGCTGACGTTGTTCCACTGGACGTACTGCGTGGCGCCGACGTGGCCGTTGGTGTCGGGCGGCACGGCGTTGACGAAGTATCCGGGCATGCCCGCGCCGACGCCTTCGAAGCTCAGACCGGTCGGGGCCGGAGCGGAAGCGCGGAGACCCGGCGACATCTGCCGCCGCCCGTCGTCTTTCGTCACGTCGGTCGGGCGCTGCGGGTGGGGCGGCTCGAATTTCTCGAGGTCGTCGCCGCGGCGCGGCGGCGGGATGACTTTCATCGTCCGCAGCGGCGGCGTGCGCACGGCGTGCACGAGGGCCATGGGCGGCGGGCCGGCGTATGGCGCGGTGGGAATCGGTCCTTTCGCGTGGCCGACGCCGATCGGAATCGACGGCGCGGCGGGCTTCTTCGGTTTGATTCGTCCCGGTGACGGCCAGGCCACTGCGCTCCCGGTCATGACGATGAGGAGAATGGATGTGATAAATAGAGAGCGACGGGCGAAAGCCGGCATAAATTGTGACCCCTTGAGCGATTGGACCGGCGGCATGATCGCCTACTGCCGCTTTTCCTGCAACTATGCCGTGGGAGGGGTAGGAAAAGCCGGCGGAAACATCACTCCTTAGATCGCCAATGATGCGCAAACGACTGCGGTATGCCGACCGACTCGCCGCCGAGGATCCGCTCGTGCGGCTGCGCGACGTGCACCTGCTCATCGGCGGCACCGGCGCGGTCGGCGGAGCCACGCTGATGAAGATGCTCCGCATCTACGGCGACCTTCGCCGGCGCCATCGTCTGGGCGACGACGTCGTCGGCCCCGTCATCGTCGCCACCGGCCACGACGAGCACGAGCTCCAACGCTTCCGCGCCTACGTCTACGACGTCTGCATCAGCGAGAGCGGCAAGAAGCCGACCACGAGCAGCCACGGCCACACGCTGCGCATGCCCAACGGCGCGCTCATCGAGCTCATGGCCTTCAAGTTCGACGTGCTGCCCGGGCTCGAGGCGGTGCTCGAGCGGGAGCGCGACTCGCTCCTCGACGCGCTCTTGAGCGAGGTCCGCTCGAGCCGCGCCTTCACCGATCTTCTCGGCAAGGTCGACGACGACATCCGCGAGCGGACGCAGTTCGAGCGCTATCGCTCCGTGCAGATCGGCATTCCGCTGCCCAGCCTCATGGCCTACCACCTCGACAGCGTCGACGAGCTGGAGACGAAGGGCCTCTTGAGCGCGGCGGAGACGGAGCGGGTGAAAGAAGCGGTGGAGCAGCAGTTGGTGGCGCAGTTGCGCGAAGTGCGCGCGCGCGCGGACCACGTGCTGGTCGCGCACACGACCGCGGTGGGCGGCATGTACGACGTCGACGGCCAGGGCCGCTCGACGATCCGCCTCGGCTTTGCGCACGCGGCCATCGATTCGCAGCTCCTCATCAAGCGGCAGCGCGCCGAGCAGTTCTCGAGGCTTTACCGCGAGGCCGGAATCTGGAATCTCGTCACCGCCGCGGCGGTCGGCATCGACAACGTCGCCATCGACGAGCCGCTGAAGCTGCAGAAGCAGATGGAGAAGAGTCTGCAGCACGCCGCGCACGAGCCGTTCCCGGCGGCGTCGACGGCGAAATACATTCACGTGCATCCGCCGAAGAGCGTCCGCGCTGCGTCCTCCTCCTCGGCGCCGCTGCATTTCGAGCGCATGGCCCGCGGGCACGAGCTCCGTCCCCGCTTCGCGCTGCGCAGCGGCGAGAACGGCTTTCTCTCCGTCGCCAACGCCGAGGCGCTCTACCGCGTCATGCGCGTGGCGTCGCCGAGCGAGCTCGGCACGGTGATGGGGCTCGTCGGCGCGCTGGGCGACGATCCGAAGGAGAAGTGGTTCCCCGACGGGGTCTGCTACTACACCGAGACCGACAACTCCCGCCTGGTCTTCGATTTTCTGTCGCAGCCGCAGCTCCGCGACATGCAGCTCTCCGGGCTCGAGCCGCAAGCCCTGGTCGACCTCGGCTCGGCAAAGCATCAGGCCGAGCTGCACACGCTCGGCCTCCTCATTCTTCTCCATCGCCTGCGCACGCTCGACCTCGACGCCGTCCCCGCCAAGCGCACGCAGGCCGCGGCGAGCCAGTTCGACGTGGAGTCGTTCATCGCCGACAACTCCCGGCCGCTGACCTTCGAAGACGTGCAGCAGTGGAGCCTTCCGGAGCTCGAGCGCGACCTGCGCATCCTCGCCCTCGCCGAGACGCCGGACGACCTTTTGCCGCTGAAAGATTTTCACGCGAAGAATCAGGACGCGCTGTCCGGCTACCGCGCGCAGGTCCGCACCGAGATCCTTCGCCGAGTGCTCCACGCCGTCTGGGCGGTGACGTCGCTCGGCTCGCCGCTCATCGTCAACGGCGACGACGGCGAGCCGCTCATTCGCACCGGGTGGTGGGTGGCGCCGCTCTCCATCGTGGCCGAGCGCGAAGACTCCATCGCCGCCTGGTTTACGCGGCGCAGCGAACAGTTGGCGGCCTGGGGACGCTCCCCCGAGGAGCTCGCGCGGCATCACTTCGCGGTCAACGGCTTCGTCGATCTGCGCATGCACGCCATCGTCGGCTCGTCGAAGACGGACGCGGCGCCGCCCGACACGGTCGTCGTCGCGCACGACGAGGCAGCGCTCCGCGGCGCGCTCGCCAAGCTCACGCCGTACAGCTTCTTCGCCACATGCGGCCTCCTCGCCGTGCACTACCGCCTCAAGTCCCTCGGCGATTACATCCAGGCCGCGCAGACGCAGATCCAGCTCGGCACGCACCACGACGTGGCCTGGGCCATCCCGCGAGATCACCGCCAGCACACGCTCGTCGTCCCCGGGATCGTCGAATCGCTGAGAATGGTCTCCGAGGGCTTGGAAAAAGCGACCGGCACTGAGATCCTCAGCGGCAACTGGGGCTACCAGTGGTCTGGATGACGATGAACGAACGACTCTCCGCAATCTCCAACGAAGCAATGGAAGCGATCGCCGGCGCCGCGTCGAGCGCCGACCTCGATCGCGTCCAGGCCGCCTACCTCGGCAAGAAAGGCGCGCTCACCGCCGTGCTCAAGGACCTCCCCGGCCTCGCCGCCGAGGAGCGGGCCAGGGTGGGGCAGGACGCGAATGCGCTCAAGGGTCAGCTCTCCACCGCCATCGACGAACGGCGCGAAGCGCTCGTCGACGCGGCGTCGTCGGTGCCGCCGGAATTCGACATCACCCGTCCCGGCATCGGCATGCACGCCGGCGGGCTGCACCCCATCATCCAGATGCGCTACGACCTCGACGATGCGTTCTCCACGCTCGGGTTCGAGATCTACGACGGCCCGGAGATCAGCTCGGAGCTCTACGACTTCGACTCGCTGAACTTCCCCTCGGATCATCCGGCCCGCGACAGCATGGACACCTACTGGCTGGAGGGCTGCGAAACGGAGCGCGGCGCGCGGCGGCAGTGCCTCCGGCCGCACCTGACCGGCGGGAGCGTCCGCTACATGCAGATGGGGAAGCCGCCGTTCCGCTTCGCCTATCCCGGCCGCGTCTATCGCAACGAAACGACCGACGCCAGCCACGAGCGCGCCTTCTTCCAGTACGAAGCGCTCATCGTCGACAAGAGCGTGCCGTTCTCCGCGGGACGCCTCCTCGTCAACACGATTCTCAGCACGGTCTTCGGCCGCGACGTGCCGGTGCGCATGCGCGCCGGGTTCTTTCCGTTCGTCGAGCCGGGCTTCGAGATCGACATGCAATGCCTCGTCTGCGAAGGCGCCGGCTGCTCGGTCTGCAAGCGCGTCGGCTGGCTCGAAGTCATGCCCGGCGGCCCGCCGCATCCGGGCGTCATGCGCGCGGCCGGCATCGACCACACGCAGTGGGAGGGCTTCTACATCAACATCGGCCTCGACCGCCTGACCATGATGCGCTACGGCATCGGCGACGTCCGTCTCTTTCACAGCGGCGATCTCCGTTTCCTGGAGCAGTTCGCATGAAGGTCTCCCTCGACTGGCTGCGCGACTTCGTCGATCTCCCTGCGGACGTGACGCCGCAGCGGATCGCCGAGCGCCTGACGATGTCGACCGTCGAGGTCGAGCAGGTCCAGGAGATCGGCCGGGAGCTCGACAACGTCGTCGTCGCCCGGATCCGCGGCGTCGAGCCGCACCCCGCCAACCCGTCGATCGCCGTCGCCGAGGTCGATCACGGCGGCGGCAGCGTGAAGGTCGTCTGCGGCGCCACGAACGTCGCCGCCGGGATGAAGGTGGCCCTGGCGCGCGAAGGCGCCGTGGTGCGCAATGCGCACGGCGAGCCGTTCACGGTCGGACGCGCCGCCATTCGCGGCGTGGAGAGCGTCGGGATGCTCTGCTCGCCCGCGGAGTGCGGACTCAACCACCTCTTCGCCGCCGGCGAAAAAGAGATTCTCGATCTGAGCGCACTCGACGCGCAGCCCGGCACGGCGCTCGCCGAAGCGATCGGCTACGACGACGTCGTCTTCGAGATCGACAACAAGTCGCTCACGAACCGCCCCGACCTCTGGGGTCATCACGGCATCGCCCGCGAGCTCGCGGCGATGTTCGACCGGCCGCTCAAGGATCCGCCGCAATTCGGCGCGCTGCCGCCGGCGGGCGGATTCGACGTGCGCATCGAGGCGCCGGAGCTCTGCCCGCGCTACGACGCCACGCACATCGCCGGCGTGAGCGCCGTGCCGTCGCCGTTCTGGATGCAGGCGCGCCTGGCCAAGGTGGGACAGCGGCCGATCAACCTTCTCGTCGATCTGACGAACTACGTGATGTTCGCCGTCGGCCAGCCGCTGCACGCCTTCGACGCGCGCGAAGTGCCGTCGCAGATCGTCGTGCGCCGCGCCCGCGCCGGCGAGCGGCTCGTTCTGCTCGACGAGACCAAGGTCGACCTCGACGACAACACGCTCGTCATCGCCAATCATGAAAAACCGCTCGCGCTGGCCGGCATCATGGGCGGCGATCTTGGCATTCGCCCCGACACGACCGAAGTGCTGCTGGAGGTGGCGAACTTCACCGCCATTCCGGTCCGCAAGACGGCGCGCCGCCTGGGGCTGCGCACGGAGAGCTCCACGCGCTACGAGAAAGGCATCGATTTCGACCGCGTCGCGCTCGGGCAGCAGATGTTCCTCGCTCTCATTCGCGACGCGCAGCCGTCGTCGCGCGTGGTGCGGCACGTCGACGCCGTGGCCGCGCGGCCGCGCCCGATCACGGTCGACGTCGGCACGGAGTTCCTGCAGCGCAAGCTCGGGATCGCCCTGCCGGCCGAGGAGATGCGCGCGCTCTTGGAGCGGCTGCAGTTCGGCTGCACGGTGAGGGCGGACGGAACGCTGCACGTCGACGTGCCGAGCTGGCGCTCCACCGGCGACGTCTCGCTCCCCGAGGACATCGTCGAAGAGGTGGCCCGCCTCTACGGCTACGACAACCTCGGATTTACCCCGCCGGTCGTCCGCCTCGAAAAACCGGTCATCCAGCTCGACCGCCGCAAGGAGCGGCGCGTGCGCGAATACTTCGCCTTCCGCGCCGGCATGCGCGAAGTCGTTTCGTATCCATGGGTCGCGCCGCAGGCGCTCGACGCCGCGGGCATCGCCGAGTCCGAGACGATCGGGCTGACGCAGCCGCCGATGACTGGCGCGCGCCTGGCACCGTCGCTCATCCCCGCGATGCTGACCAACGTGGCCGCGAATCTGCGCCACGTGCCACGCTTCCGCATCTTCGAATTCAGCCGCGTGTTTCAGCCCGCTCCCGCGCCGGACGACGGCCTGGAGCATCTGCCGCGGCAGCCGCACCACGTGGCCGGCGCGGTCGTCGGCGACGACGCCACGACGGTGTTCCTGGAGGCGAAAGGCATTCTCGAGAAGCTCGACCGCACGGTGCAGATCGCGCCGCTCTCGTTCTCCGGCGATACCGCCGTGGCCTGGGGCGACCCAAGGGCGCGGCTGGCCATCACGTGCGGCGGCCAACCGGTCGGCGCGCTCGCCGTCGCGTCGTCGCGCGCGAAGCGGAAGACGGGGATCCGCCGCGCCGAGGTGGCGCTGTTCGAGCTCGACGTCGACGCGCTCACCCCGCTGCCGTCGCGCGACAACGATCCGAAGCCGCTCCCGACCTACCCGCAGGTCGAGTACGACATCTCGATGATCGTGGCCCACTCCGTGACGTGGGCCGACGCGCAGTCGATCGCATCGGAAGCCGACGCGATGATCCGCGCCGTCACCTTCGTCGACCAATACGTCGGCCCCCCCATCCCCCCCGACCGCAAGTCGCTCACCATCCGCCTGCACCTCGGCTCCGACACCGGCACGCTCGTCCGCCAGCAGATCGACGAGGTTGCCGGGCGGGCGGTGGCGGCGCTGGGGGAGAAGTTGGGGGCGGTGATTCGGGAGGGATCGTGAGTTCTTGGTTCTTAGGTTGTTAAGTTCTTAAGTTCTTAGGTTCTTAAGTTCTTAAGTTTGGTTTTAAACCTAAGAACCTAAGAACCTAAGAACCTAAGAACCAAGAACCAAGAACCAAGAACTAAGAACCAAGAACCAAGAACTAAGAACCCACTGCCCCCCTCCTCACGAACAGCCGCACCAAATCCAACGCACTCTGCGTCGCAAACCTCTTGAACAGCGTTCGCTCCATCGGCCAATAGAGCTTCCGATGCTCGTGCGCGTCGGCTCCGGCCACCGCGATGTGCACGGTGCCCACCGGCTTCGCCTCGCTGCCGCCGCCCGGCCCGGCGATGCCGGTGATGCCGACGCCGTACGTCGTGCCGAAGCGTTCGCGGATCCCCCGCGCCAGCGCGACCGCCACCGCCTCGGAGACTTCGCCGTGCTCCGCGATCAGCGCGGGCACGACGCCGGCGAGATCCTGCTTCGCCGCCGCCGTGTACACCACCGCGCCGCCCATGAAGTAGGCGGAGCTGCCGGCGACGTCGGTGATGCGCGAGGCCAGGAGGCCGCCCGTGCACGACTCGGCCGTCGCCACCGTCGCGCCGCGCTCCATGAGCAGCCGCCCCACCGCCGCTTCGAGCGAGTCGTCGTCGAAACCAAAGACGCGCTCGCCGAAGAGCTCGACGAGCTCCGTCTCCCGCGCCGCGATCTTCGCTTTCGCCGCCGCTTCGTCGCCGTCCGCGACGATGTGCAGCTCGATCTGCCCGCCCGTGGCAAGGATCGTCAGCGCCTCGTCGCGATGCGCCTCGTAGTACGGCTTGAGCCGCTCCTCGACCGCCGACTCCGTCATGCCGGCGATCTTCAGCACGCGCCGGTGGCGCGCCCGCGCGCCGCGCGCCGCGGCGAGCCACGGCGAGAAGTACGTCGCCAGCATCCACTCCAGCTCGTGCGGGACGCCGGGAAAGACGAAGACGTGCTTCCCTCCGATCTGAAGATGAAATCCCGGCGCCGTGCCGCGCTCGTTCGCGAGCGTCTCCTGCCCAACGAACACGTTCGCCTGCTTCTTATTGACCTCGGGCATCTTCAGCCCGCGCTTGGCGAAGCGCTGCTCGAGCCGCTCGACGATTGAACGATCGATCTCCATCGTCAGCCCGAACGCCTCCGCCAGCGCCTCCCGCGTCATGTCATCCTCGGTTGGCCCGAGGCCGCCGGTGACGATGAGCACGGCGGCGCGGGCGAGGTCGTAGCGAAGCTCGTCGACGAGGTCGCCGAGCGTGTCACCGACGACGCTCTTCCGCACCAGCGGCACGGCATAGTCCTCGAGCGCGGCGGTGATCTTGAGCGAGTTCGTGTCGAGGCGCGACGGCCCCAGCATCTCGGAGCCGACGGCGATGATGGCTGCGTTCACCCGCGGAGGCTAACCCGCGGGCGGGGCCGCCGTCCAACGGGCATGCGACGAGCCATTCTTCTTCTGCTATCGCTGACGATGATGACGGGCGCGGCGTGGCGGCGCGGCGACGCCTACGAGCTGCGCGTGGGCAAGACCAACGTGATCCTGACGACGACGAGCGGCGCCTCGCTCCATTCGCTCACCGCCCTGCGGCAACGCCTCGGCGACGAGCCGTACCTCTGGACGCGCATCTCCGGACGCGACTACCTGATCCGCGACGAGGATTTCCTGCGCGAGGCGGCCGCGATGTACGCGCCGATCGACGCCCTGAAGCCGGAGCAGGACGCGCTGGAAGCGGAGGAGGAGCTCGACCATCGCCTCGACGCCATCTACGACGGCGACACGAAGGCGGAGCCGGGCGAGCTGCAACGCCTCCGCGAGCGCAACCGAGTCGTCAGCCAGCGTCAGCGCGAGCTCGACCGCCAGGAGGAAGCGCTGGAGAAGGTGATCGAGGGGAAGCTCCGCGGCATGGTGGAGCAGGCCATCCGCGACGGGCGGGCGCAAGCGCTGCGCTAGACGGGAGTCATGCGCAGCAGCGCGGCGGCGACGTCGGGCAACTGGAGCACGGGCAGCTCGCGAACGATCGCGAGGAACAGGGCCAGGCTCAAGTCCGACCCGCGCTCGATCGCGAAGATATGCTTGACCGTGACGCCGCAGGCGCGGGCGAGCTTCGCCTGCGACACGCCCTCTGCTTTCCGCGCCACAAGGATGGCAATTCCGACCGAGGGATCGAGTTTCGGCATGGTGCCGCCATTAGCGTAGCGCGGAGAAATTCCGATACAGACGCACATGCGCGCCACTCGAGCGATTCCGCAAAATTTTTGCGGCCGGCTGCACCAAGCGACGTGTCTGACGCCGCGGCACGGCTGTTGCTGCTGAAGTCGGCGATGCGAATGACAACCATCCACGCGCTCGCGATCTCGGTCGCACTCCTCGCCGGAACCGCATGCGAAAAACGTACGGAGACGCAGACGGTGACGGACACGAACGGCACGGTCCAGCAAAAGACGACCACCGTCTCGGCGACCATGCCGTCGGTCGATACCGCGGCCACAGCCGAGGCGAAGGAGAAAGTCGAGCGCGGCGCCGAGAAGGTGGAGACGGCCGCGCGCGACGCCGCACACGCCACCGGCACGGCCATGGAGACGGCAGGCAAAGAGATCCAGCGCCGCACCCGCAAACACTAGCTGGGCGGCGCCGGAGTCGATCAACAGATCGTCGCCATCGGCCGCCGGCAAGCGCATAGGCGGCGACCAGCCGGCGACCACGAACACGAGCTGGGTTAAAACGACGTCGTCACCCCCACCCGCAACGCCCGCTTCTCCACCGGATGAAAGTGCACGTCGTCGACTCCCGCCGCGGCCTCGCCGCGTAGGCGCGAGGCGTAGAAGTAATCGATGTCGCTCGCTTTCGCGTCGAGCACGTTGAAGACATCGAAGTCGACGCGGACGCGCGGCGCGACGCGGTAGCCGACGCGCGCGTTCACCAGATTCGACCCGCTCGAGCGGACGCTGTCGTCCTCGAGCAGCGGGCGCGGACCGAAGTAGCGGTAGCGCAGCTCGCCGGAGAGGCGCCCCCAGTCGATCACGTTGACCCCGACCGAGGCGACCCCTTCGACGGCGCCGGGGATTCGGTCGCCGCCGCGGAACCGCGCGCGCGAATAGGCATAGTCGGCGTCGACCGCCAGCCAGGGGCGGACGTTGTAGTCCGCCGCCAGCTCCACGCCGGTGCGGCGGCTCGGCCGGCTCGCCTCCGTCGTGCCGGCGTCGCCGACGAAGAGAAGCTCCGAGGCCATGTCCAGCGCCCACAGCGATGCCGTGACGTGGACGCGCGGCACCGGCGTCGAGCGCACGCCCACCTCGGCGCCGCGCGTCCGCACCAGCGGCGTCACCCGCTCCGCCGGCTGGCCCGTGGCCGGATCGACCGCGATCGTCACGCCGCGTGCGTCGTTGCTGTGGAAGCCGGCGCCGGCGTTCGCGTAGAGCTCCGTGCTCCGCCACGGTCCGAAAACCATCGTCAGCTTCAGGCTGGCCATCGAGGCGTTGTCGCGGCCGGAATTCCGCGCATCGTTGGACTCGACGTCGAAGCGGTACTCGTCCGCGCGAAGGCCGAGAATCGTGCGCAGCCACGGCGTCCACTGCGCGGAGCTCTGCGCGTAGACGGCGGCGCTCCTCTCGTTCACCGCGTCCTGCCGCGTCGTGTCGAGACGCACGCGGGCACGCGTGTGGTAGAGACCTAGGGTACCGATGTCATCGCGGCGCGCCTGCAGGCCGACGACGTTCTCCGTCGTCACGCCGCCGAATCGGCCGAGCCAGCGGTGACTGGCGCGCAGACCGGCCACGACGCGGTCGTCCGCCTGCTCGAACTGGTCGCCGTTCACCGCATCGTCGAGGAAGTAGGTGAAATTCGAATACAGATCGAGGCGGTACTTCAGCGCGTACGCCGCCGCCTGCGTCAGCGCCGCCGGCGAGCTGCGCTGCCACTCCGATTCGAGCGAGTAGCGCGCCGTCTTCCCGCCGTCCGTCGGATCGATGAATCCGAAGCGCGAGATCATCCCGTCGCTCACCGCGCGCGTGGGAATCTGATCGGTCGAGCTCCACCGCGCGTCGTAAGCCATGGCCGTGACGCTGAAGGCGTCGCTCCGGCCGCCCTGCGTGAAGCGGACGACGCCGTTCAATTTGCGGAAGTCGACGGGGCGGACCCACGGCCCGTTGTTCCGCCCCGCTTCGAGCGCGTAGAGGAGAACTCCGCCGCCGAGCTGCGGCGACGCGGCGAAGAGCGCGCGGCCGAACGACGCCGTGCCGCCCTGCACCAGCGCGACCGGCTTGTCGAGAATGCTCACATAGTTGATGTTCACCGCCCCCGCGCTGGCGAAGTCGCCCTCGTCGGCGTAGTACGGTCCCTTCTTGTACTGCACGCCGCCGATCAGCTCGGGGATGAGAAAGTTCGCGTCGGCGTAGCCCTGGCCGTGCGCGTGCGTCGGCATGTTGACCGGCACGCCGGCGGCGGTGACGGCGATGTCGGTGCCGTGGTCGAGGTTGAAGCCGCGCAGGTAATACTGGTTCGCTTTCCCTTCGCCGCTGTGCTGGCTGACGATGACGCCGGGCACGGTCTCGAGGATCTCGCCGGCGCGCTGGAACGGCCGCCGCTCGATCTCCTTCGCCGTGACGACGCCCTCGGCGGCCGCATCGGCGATGCCGATCAGATCGTTCACCGGCTCGTCGAGGTCGGCAAGGTTCCGGAAGGTCTGCTTCGCCGTGACGACGATGGAATCGGTGACGCGGCCGGGGAGCGATGCGGCCGCAAAGAGGAGGAACAGCGCCCTGGAAACGGCAAGCATCGGTAGAACTACGCTTGCCGCAGGATGGCGGATTCGTCGGTTAAATCGTTACACGTTAGTCGCTTAGACGCGGCACAGCCTTCGCACTAAAAACGGGCAACGGAGGAACCCAATGACTCCTTTGACTCGAAAACTTCAGGCGGCGGTGCTCACGACGGCGTTGATGTTGCCGGCGGGCACGGCCGTGGCGCAGGTCAGTTGGTCGAAGCCCGACAGCCGCACGAAAGGCACGGTCATCGGCGCCGTGGCGGGCGCGCTCGTCGCGGGCAAGAAGGGTGCGATCGCCGGCGCCGCGCTCGGCAACGGGGTGCAGGCCTACCGCCATTCGCAGCACCGTCACCGCGTCCGTCACGTCGTCCACCATCGCCGGCATCATCATCGCCGGTGAGGCCATCCGGATGGGGGCGCACGCTGTGCCCCCCTACCGATTCTTCATGACTGCAGCCGGATCCCGGCCGCCTCGATCGTCAGGAACACCCAATCGGGCAGAACCAGGTCGAGCTTGTCTTGCGGCAGACGTCGAGCGTGAGCTCGATGGCGGCGTCGACCTGCGGCTCGTCGAGCTCGGCGAAGTGCATTTGACCGCGCCGTCCGATCTCCCGCATTTGCTCGAGAGTCGAATGGGCGTCGCCGGCTGCTTCGCGGCCGCCGTGGCGGGCGATATGGTTCAAGATGTGCGACGGGATGACGGCGCACACCGAGTGCGGTATGTTATTCATGACATGAAAGCTCCTTTGTTTGGCGACAGGGGGTTCTGAGTGTCGGACCGGGCCGCGCTCTCGCGCGGCCCGGCAACCTTTTATGTCGTCATTCCTCCTTCCTTGAAGACCGCGGGCAGCGGCAGGATCGGCGGCGGCAACTTGGCTGCCTTCGTCAAGCCCTTCACCGGACCGTGGCGCCCGAGGTCGCTGGTGCGATCCGGCATCGCACTCACGGCAACGCGGCGCGCCGGACGGCTACCAGGCCATGAACGATCGCGAGGCGATCAAGGAGAGGACCGCGGGCGCTCGAGCCGCGCGATCTCGTTCCAGATCTCGTCGAGGTCGAGCTGCAATCCGGCGCAACCCGGAACCCCCTCGAGCCGTCCCTCCGTCGCGCGCGCGGCGCGCGAGTAGCGGCCGGCGGCGAGCTCGAAGATCTCGAACGACTGCAGGCTCGGATCGATGATCCAGTACCAGGCCACTCCAAAGGCCGCGTACTCATCCATCTTCTCGATGCGGTCGCGGCGCTCGTCCCGCGGCGACGCCGACACGATCTCGACGACGATGTCGGGCGGGACGCGCACCAGGCCTCGCGCCGGCGGGACCCTCGTCTCGGGATGCAGATAGACGGCGAGATCGGGCTTGCGGCCGCGATTCGATCGAACTGCGTATTTGACCCCCGACCCGAGAACGATTCCCTTCCCCCCGAGCCAGCTCCGCAGGACGTGTGCGAGCCACGTCACGATGATCTCGTGAATCGGATCCGGCACTTCCTCCTCCTCGAGCCGGCCGTCGACCAATTCCCCCGGCTCGTCCTCGTCCATGGCCACCCATTCGTCGAACGTCATGAGACGGCCGAGTTGAGGCAGCGCCGGATGCAGTGTCGCGGAAGACATATCCCGAAGGATCGTAGCACGCAGGATGGGCGGGCTTGAGGGCGCGAGATTCGACGCGTCCGCCCGCGCTCCGGCTCATCCTCGGCTGACGTTAGTCCTTGCCGAGGATCACGTTGGGCGCGGCTTCGCGGCGGAATCCCTGATTGCAGGTCGCGGAGCAGAAGGGATGAAACTCCTGCTGCCGCAGGAACGACCGGCGCAACGTCCACATCGCTTCGGACTGCCAGATCCGGTCGAGCGGCGTTTCCAGGGCGTTCCCTGCCAGAAGACCCTTCCCTTCCCCGTAGCAGCATGGATAACAGTCCCCGTTAGGGTCGACGTAAAAGCGGTCGAGGCCGTACGGACAGTCGAAATGATCCTCGGCGATTACGTCGGCCGGCCGGTCCTTCTGCTGCGACGGGCGGAATGCAACGCTGCGGCTGGCGCTGCGCGAGAGTTTGCACCGCACTTCATCGACGCCCAACTCGTAGCCCACGCGCCCCACGTGGTCGATCTCGTGCTCGTTGGTGGCCATGGGGATGAATTGCCACACGATTCGGGTGTGGAAGCCATGGCGCCGTTTGAGCTCGCAGGCGGTTTTCAGGTTGGCGAGCACGCTCTTGAGGTTTCCACCGACGCGATACGCCGAATAGGAAGCGTCGGAGATGCCGTCGATGGCGAAGATGAGCTGCGTCAGTCCGGCTTCCATCAAGGCGTGCGCGCGCTCGGCGTCCACACGGCTGCCATTGGTGGAAATCGACGTCAGCGCGCGCGTGTGCGTCTTCAAGTGCGCGATCATGGCCGGGAGCTCGGAGTTCAGCAGCGGTTCGCCCCGATTGCCGTACAGGGCCACGCCCAGCAGATCATTCTCTGCGGGCCCGACCACCTCTCTGAATTCGTCGAGCGTCATCCGGCGGCGCGTCACGCCGTCATGATCGAGGGTGCTGCAGAGCGGGCAGCGAAAGTTGCACGCATTGATGACTTCCAACTGCAGAAATCGCAGAGGCCAATGATCCGGACGCGGAGGCGCCGGGGTCATGCCGAGACGGTCCCACGCGCTGATCAGCTCCCTGGGAGCGACCCATCGGGCGTTGAGCTCGGCGGAGAGGCGCCCGATCTCGCCGGGCGCGAACGCCGCGGGCACGAGCGGAAACTGCCGGCGGGCCGGATTGTCGGGATTCCGCGGCATTGGAAGCGTAGACATAGTTGGTGATCTCCTTAATGCCGTCTATTCTACCGCGATTCGCGCGAGCGATGCCGCCCCAATTTGTTAGGTCTCGACGCGAGCAGACCGCCGGCTCCATCTTGGAAGTATGGAAACCGATACCGAGCGCCTTCGGCCGTGGTTGTCTCCGCGTCATGGATCCAACGCCTGGGCGTTGCGGCCCGACGTTGTCGATGCCTGGAGACGGGGAGCCCAACTCGACGTTCGCCCGATGACCGCCGAGTACTCACCGGCGGTGGTATGTAACGCAGATTGTTACGGTTGCCCGTATCGCCGATCCAGACTCGAGCTCCACGCCGATGCGCTGGCCGCCGGAGCGGCCGCGCTCGAAGACGACCTCCACTCCTCGACTCGGGAAACGGCGAGGCGTGTCGTCGACGCGGCCTACGAAGGCGGCGTGCGTGGCCTGTTATGGACGGGCGGCGGTGAACCGACGATCTGGAGCCCGCTCTTGGATCTGCTGCGTCATGCGGCCGAGCGCGGAATCGCCAATGGACTCTATACGAACGGGTTCGTCCTGGGGACGGATCCGGCGTATGCGCGCCGTTTGCTGGAGCCCGAGCGCAATCTCGCCTTCGTCAGAGTGAGCATCAACACGGCCACGGCCCGCACGGCAAAGCTCCACTGGGGCGTCGAAGCGAGTGAGGTGGCGCCGCAGTTGGCCGGCCTGGCGCGACTGCTCGAGGCGCGGAATGACCTCGGGCCGGCATACGGGCCGGGAGCCATCCCATCGATCCAGGTGTCGACGATCATCGACCGGAACAACGTCGGCGACTTGCCGGCGATTTGCTCGACGGTCGCGCAGATCTTCGGGCGGCATCGCCGCATCGAAGGCGTGGAAGATCGGATGATCGTGCGTCCGATGACGTTCCATCGGCCGCGATACAGCTCGCACGATCACAGCGATGCGGTCATCCGGCAAATCATCGGCGTGTGCGGAACTTCGGGCATCGGCAGGCAAGCGCTCTCCGCCGCCGGAGTCGACCTCTTTCTCGGCTTCGGACTCCAGGCCGTCGAGATGGGCACGGCGCCCGACTACTCCACGGTCATCGAAAGCATCTACGCCGCTCGCGGCGTGTCGCTGGCAACGGGATTGTTCCTGACCATCGGCCCCAGCGGCGCAGTGTATTCGTCGACGGAACGGAACACAGACAACCGCTGGACGATCGGCGATCTGCGAACGCAAACGGTCGAGGAAATCTACGGCGGAGAGCGCCGCCGCCGGCTGCTCGATCGCCTCAACGAAGCGCGCTGGGGCCCGGACGTTGCGCAGGCCACTTCGCGCACGGAGAGACTGGACCGGATCGCGGCCGCGATCCGGGACGGTGTCGTATCGGACGATGACGTCCGGGACATCGGCAAGATCGCCAGCACCAGCCATCGTCTGATTTTGGATTGAGGAGGTCCGATCATGGCCCGACGCGAATCGAATCATCTGACCAGGCTCGAGAAAGTGAAGGTCCTGGCAGCGATCTATCTCATCACGCGCGGGAGCTCGCAGAAAGGGGCCGTGGAGGTTCTCCGGAAGAACACGCACTACATCGACGAACCGCTGCTGACGGAGCTTCTCAGAGTGGCCAGGAATCTGGGCTGGATCTGGGAGGAATCGCTGTTCAACGTGGCGCCCGAAGCGCTGCCCGAGGGCGTCGACGCCCAGCTCCTCGAGGAAGCTCGTGCCTACGTGTCCGACCGTGTGGGATTGGCAGAGAGGCTGCGCAGAACCGGGACGGGGACTCTACGGGACGTCCACGTCTATTACAGCGGCGGCGAAGACAAGGAGCGGGACTCGAAGGAGCGCTGGGCCGCGCGTCTCGAGTCCTTTGCCCGCCTGGCATCGAAACAGGTCTTGCGGTCGTTGACCCGCGCCCACAAGGTGGGCGTGGGTTGGGGACACACGGTCGCTTCGCTCGTTCAGGCCCTGAACACTCCGGCCGTGAAGCGGTCGAAGAAGCTCGACGTGAAGTTCGTCCCGACGTGCGGCGAGCCGTTGAGACCCTCCGGCCCCGAACATCATCCCGAGCGCGCCAGCACTCACCTGGCGGCGGCCCTGAGCGATCTCTTCTGCGCGAAGGGGAACGATCGGCGGCTCACGCTGGCCGGCGTCGTCGCCGTCGAGCCGAAGGCGTTTCGAACGCCCGAGAGGAAGGCGGTCTTGCGCGAGTATTTCAACGTGATCAGCGATTACCGCACCATTTTCGGACCTGGAGCTCATCCGCCTCTGATCGACGAGATCGACACGATTCTCACGAGCGTCGGGTCATTCGATCAGGATTGGAAGCTCTATACGAGCGAGCTGGACCGCGCTGCCGGGATTCCACGCGAGGAGCTTGCGGCGAGCTTCAAGGGCGACATCGGCGGAGCGATCATTCCGGCGCAGCATCCGACGCGTGCGCAGCAACGCCAATACGACATCGTGGCCAGTTGCTGGACGGGCATCACCGTCGATCACTACAAGCGCATCGCGGCGGACGCGGTGCGGAACGGCCGGCCCGGAGTCATCGTCGCCGCGATCGGCAGCAGCAAGGCGGAGATCGTCCTGGAAGTCGTTCGCCTCGGGCTCGTCAACGAGCTGATCATCGATCACGCGCTCGCCGAACGCCTGGAAGCGTTGACGTCGTAGGAGACGGCCATGCGCATCGCTCACCTCTCCGCAGAAGTGGCTCCCTTCGCCAAACGCGGCGGCCTCGGCGACGTCGCCGGCGCGCTGCCGAAGGCGCAGGCGGAGCTTGGCCACGACGTCGCCGTGTGGATGCCTCTCTACCGCGAAGCGCGCGCCCTGCTGCAAAAGGAGACGACGAAGGTCGAGCCGGCGTGCGAGCCGTTTCTCGTCGGCGGACAGCAGGTCGGCGTGTTGCGCACCCAACTTCCCGATTCGGCAGTGCCGCTGTTTCTGATCGGCGCGGACGAGCTCTTCGACCGGAAGGAGATTTACGGCCCGAGCGCCTCCGGAGAAGACGACGGCATCGTTCGCTACTCCCTCTTCGTGCGCGCCGCGCTCGCGGCGATGCACCGCCTGCCCGGCCCGCCCGACGTCGTGCACGCACACGACTGGCACACGGCGCTCGCGCCGATGGCGCTTGCCTGGGATCGCGCGGGCCACTCGTTCTTCAGCAACACCGCGACGGTGCTGACCATCCACAACCTCGCCTACCAGGGCATCTACCCGCACCGGATGTTTCCGCTTCTCGGCCTGCCCGGCGAAGCGCTCGCCCAGTTGGATTTCGCCGGCGCCGTGAATCTGCTGAAAGGCGGAATCGTCGCCGCGGATGCGACCACGGCCGTATCGCCGACGTTCGCACGGGAGATCACCACCCCTGACGGAGGATTCGGACTCGATCCGATTCTGCGCATGCGCAGCGGCGATCTCATCGGCATCGTGAACGGCATCGATCCGCTCGTCTGGAATCCCGCGATCGATTCGAGGATCCCGGCCAACTACGACGCCGGTTCGATCGAAAAGAAGTTCGGGAATCGCAGAGCGCTGCTCGAAACCTGCGGGATGGATCCGGGCGACGGCGGCCTCGTCGTCGGCATGATCGGCCGCCTCACGCACCAGAAAGGATTCGATCTCCTGTTCGCGGCTCTCGGCGATCTCCTCGGCGCCGGGGTGAGGTTCGCGATGCTGGGCGAGGGCGAGCCGGATCTGCAGAATCAGATGCTCCGCCACTCCCACCACGCCGCGGGACGATTCTGGGGATACCGCGGCAGAGACGAGACCATCGCCCATCTCATCGAGGCGGGTGCGGACGCGTTCCTGATGCCGTCGCGGTTCGAGCCGTGCGGTCTCAATCAGCTCTATTCGCTTGCCTACGGCACGCCACCGATCGTGCGTCGCGTCGGCGGGCTTGCCGATACGGTTGTGCCGTTCAATGGCTCGAATCGCGAGAGCGCGACCGGCTTTGGACTCGACGCCGCCACGCCCGAAGCCCTGCGCGATACCGTGCTCTGGGCGCAACGCTGTTACCACGATCCCGGTCTCTGGACGCAGCTCGCCCTCAACGGAATGCGGCAGGACTACTCGTGGAAACACTCGGCGGAGTCGTACGTCGAGGTCTATCGCGCGGTGCGGCAACGTGCGAGTCCCGCTCGCCGCCGCGGCTGATGCGAGCGATGCCGCACCAACTTGCTGGAGCACGCCACCCCTTCGGGTAGGTTCCGGCCCGCCTCTTCATGTGCGTCCCGCCACCCGCGCGGGGTTCGTGCGATGCGCGCGCAGCGGCCATATTGCGAGCATCGAAATGGAGGACGCCATGAAAGCAACACGAATCGCATTGACCCTTTTCATCCTGGCCCTCGCCGTTCCGGCGATGGCGCAGATCAAGCTCACCGACACCGACACCACGAAGCTCTTCATCACCGTCAACACCGTCGGCACGGCCCAGACGCTCGACAACAAAGACGTCTACGGCGCGAACGGCGCGGCCCTGCCGAAGGTCGCGCCCGGATTTCAGAACGCGTTCGGCGACCTCGGGTTCATCGGCAAGTTCGGCAAGAAGCAGGAGATCGAGGTCGTGTTCGACCTCTATCTCAGCAGCCGCAATCATCCCTCCACCACGTACGGCAACGAGGGCTACATGATTCTGCACGGCGTGCCGGAGAACCTCGAGAACCTGAAGTTCCTCGCGCCGATCCTCGACAACGTCGACATCAAGGCCGGGCAGTTTCTCGTCGACTTCGGCGACAACGCCGCGCATCGCTCCAACAACGCCATCGTCCAGAAGAACCCGCTGGTCGGCAACTTCGTCGTCGATCCGAACATCGTCAGCATCGGCATGCAGGTCTCGAGCAAGCCGGGCGCGCGCTTCGGATGGCTCGTGGGCATGAACAACGGCACCACCACCGAGGACTGGAACGCCGGCCGAGGCTTCGCGGCCAACGGGAAGCTGATCTTCTATCCCATCAAGCCGCTCCGCGCCTCGGTCTCGTACATGGCCGCCGACAACAGCGACAACCCGACGAAGACGGCCGGCGGCAGCGGACTGCAGATGTTCAGCGGCAACCGCAGCGGCGAGCGCTACGCCGGGGTGATGGGCGGGGGCCAGGCGCCGGGCGACGTGTTCCCGCAGGCCGGCGAGAAGTTCAGCGCCGCGCAATTCGATCTGACGTACGACGGCGCCTCCCCGCTCAAGTTGTACGGACACTACGGGCGCACACAGGACAAGGACATCAACGGCTCCGACGCGGGGACGCCGCAGGAAACGTGGAACTACTACGCCGCGGACGTGGTCTACAAGATCACCCCGGCCCTTTACGCCGCGGCGCGCTACAGCGGCGCGAACACGGCGATGCTGAACGGCCGCGAGACCGACGGCAAGGTGCGGCGCATTCAGGTCGGCGGCGGCCTGTGGCTCACGAAGAACCTGCTCACGAAGCTCGAGTACGTCACGCAGAAGTACAACGGGTTCCGCCAGGGTGACATGGTGAACAACGGCATCCAGGCGTGGCGCGACCCCAAGTTCAGCGGCTTCGTGGCCGAAGTCTCGTTCGCCTTCTGACACTCTCGACACGCTGACGGTCGAGCGCCCCGCTCCGGCGGGGCGCTCCCGCAAAGACGGAGGCTCATCATGAAACGAAGCATTCTCTCCGCGCTCGCTCTGCTCGTTTTTCTCCTCGGCGTTGCAGCAGCCGACCGCTACTCCCCGGGCAGCGGCTCATTCGTTCGCATCGAAGGCACCTCCTCGCTGCATGACTGGAAGATGGAGGGGAGCACGATCCTCGGCAGCATCGCCGCGCCGCCGATCGAACAGTGGACGAACGGGACCGCGCACAGCGAAGTCTCCGTGTCCATTCCGGTGACCTCGATCAAGAGCGAGCACGCCAAGATGGACAAGCTCATGGCCGAGGCGTTGAAAGCGGATGCGAATCCGGCCATCCGCTACGAGCTGACGAGCGCCACCCTCGCCAGCCGCGACGCCAATCCTCTGCTCAGCACGCGCGGCAAGCTCACCATCGCCGGCGTGACCCGCGAGGTGGAGATGCAGATCGCCGCCACGCGTCAGCCGGGCAATGCGTACGTCCTCACGGGCCGCGTGCCGATCCGCATGTCGGACTACGGCATCAAGCCTCCCACGGCGATGCTCGGCACGATCAAGACCGGCAACGACGTGACGGTGACCTTCCGCTGGGTCGTCGAGACGGCGAACTGAGGACCTCATGCGCGCCGGCGTTCTCCTCTCGATGCTGCTCTTCGCGTTGGCCGCGCCGGCGGCCGGCGCGACGCAGCTCACGGCCGGCGCGGCCAGCTCCGTCGTGCTGGAGGGATCGTCGAACGTCGCCGCCTGGCGCTGCCGCGGCACGGCGGTCGACGCGCGCATGCTGGTGGCCGCGTCCGCGGATCACATCAACGAGGTCATCGACAGGATCGAAGACGGCCGGATCGGCGTCTGGATGTCGAGCCCGTCGCAAGGCCGGTTTCCGGAGCCCGAATTCGATCTGACGGTCGCCGTGACCGCCATCCGCTGCGGCAATCGGGTGATGGAAAGCGACATGCGCCGGGCGTTGAAGGCCGATCGCTACCCGACGGTCGCATTCGCGTTTCGGGCGCTGCGCGGCGGAATCCAACACGATCTCGATACCGGCCTCTATCGCGCTTCGATCGCGGGCGATCTGACTCTGGCCGGCGTGACCCGTACAATCGATCTCCCGGTTTCCGCGCAGCGGATCTCGCGCAGGGCCTTTCGCATCCGCGCCGTCCTCCCGCTGGCCATGAGCGACTACGGCGTCACGCCGCCCACGGCGCTGTTCGGGGCCATCCGCGCGCGAAACAACCTGACGGTCACGTTCGATCTGATCCTCGAGATCGCCGCCGCGCCGAGGGGGCCATCGTGACAAACGAAATTAGTGCACAATCGGTGTTCAGCGATCTCCCACTCATCATGACGCTGAAGCAGCTGAAGCTGATCGCCACGGCCACGCCCGTGCTGGCGCTCATCGCCCTCGAGGTGGCGCGGCATCTCGTCGTCGGCGATCTCGAGCTCTGGCAGCGCATCGTTCTGGACGGCATCGCCGTGGCCGCCATCGTGGTCTTCTCGGCGATCATCTTCCGCTTCGTCGGCCGCATGCAGGAAGGCTTGGAGCGCCGCAATCGCGAGCTCTTGGCATTGCACAGCGCCGGCCTCGACGTGGCCTCGGAGCTGTCGCTCGACATCGTCCTGAACAAGGTGGTCGAGCAGGCCAGGAATCTCGTCGGCGCCAAATACGGCGCGCTCTCGGTGATCGACCGCGACGGCAATATCAAAGAGTTCATCACGTCCGGCGTGTCCGCCCGGGAGCGCGCCGCGATCGGTCCGCCGCCGGTCGGCCACGGCGTGCTCGGCGTCGTGCTCCACGAGGGGCGGCATCTGCGTCTGACGAGCGTGGCCGAACATCCGCGCTCGGCAGGCTTTCCGGCCAATCATCCGGTGATGCGCTCGCTGCTGGCCGTACCGATCCAGTGCAAGAGTCCGTTCCTCGGCAATGTCTATCTGAGCGAGAAGACCGACCGGTCCGCATTCACGGCGGACGACGAGGAGACGCTGGAGCGATTCGCCGTGCAGGCCGCGATCGCCATCGACAACGCCCATCTGCACGCGCAGGCGGAGGAGATCGCCACCGCGCGCGAGCGCCTGCGCATCGCGCACGAGATGCACGACGGCCTGGCCCAGGTGCTCGGCTACGTGAACACGAAAGTTCAGGCGGCGAAGCAGTATCTGCGGCGCGGGATGGCCGGCGAAGCGAGCGCGCAGCTCGACGAGCTGGCGGCGTCGGCGCGCCAGGCATATGGGGACGTGCGCGAAGCGATCGTCGGCCTGCGCACGCTTCCCGGCAGCAATCGCTCGCTCGAAGACGTCCTCGGCGAGTTCCTCCATCAGTGGAAGGAGCAGAGCGGCATCAGCACCGAGTTGCTGATCGACGGCGATCTGCGGCTGCAGCCGTCCGTGGAGCTGCAGGTCGTGCGCATCATTCAGGAGTCGCTGACCAACGTGCGCAAGCACGCGCGCGCCGCGGCAGTGCGCGTCGACGTGCACAAGCGCGGCGATCAGCTCGTGGTCGGCGTGCGCGACGACGGAATCGGGTTCAACCCGGAGGCGGGCACGCGCGGCGAGTTCCCGAAGTTCGGCCTGACCACCATGCGCGAGCGCGCGGCCAGCATTCGCGGATCGCTGGAGATCGAGAGCGCGCCCGGAGCCGGGACCACGGTTCGGTTCACGATGCCTTTGGCCGCGGCGGCGGCCTCGTGAAGAGCGCCGACTTATACTTCCGCCGATGCGCATTCTCATCGCCGACGATCACGCGCTGTTTCGCGATGGGTTGCGCAGCCTGCTGACGGCGCAGGGCCACGAGGTCGTCGGAGAGGCGAAGAACGGGCGCGAAGCGGTGGCCATGGCCCGCACGGCCGCGCCGGAGATGATCCTCATGGATCTCTCCATGCCCGAGCTGGACGGCATCGCCGCGACGAAGCTGATCGCGGCGGAGATGCCCGCGGTGAAAGTGGTGATCCTCACGGCGTCCGAAAGCGATGCCACGCTGTTCGAGGCGATCAAGTCGGGGGCGCAGGGCTATTTGATCAAGAATCTCGAGGCGGACGATTTCTTCGCGCTGCTCGATCGCGCCGCCAACGGCGAGCCGGCCCTCACGCCGGCGCTGGCGCGCCGCCTTCTGCTCGAATTCGCGAAGCCGGCCGAGACGCGCGCGGCCACGGACGACGATGCGCTGACCGAGCGCGAGCGCGAGGTTCTGGAGCTGATGGTGGAGGGGGTGGTGTCGAACCGGAAGCTGGCCAAGCGTCTGAACCTCAGCGAGAACACGGTCAAGTTTCACGTCCGCAACATCCTCGACAAGCTCCGCCTGCACAACCGCGCGGAGGCGGTGGGGTACGCGCTGCGGAAGAGGATCGACCCGACCGCCTAGGCTGAGCGCCATTCCGTGCGATCTCAGAAGCTGACCATGGCTTCGAGCGCGTCGTGCCGCATCACGTAGATGTTCGAGCCGGTGACGTCGATCACCCGTTTGCGCTTGAAGTCGCCGAGAAGGCGCGTCACGGTCTCGCGCGTCGTGCCGACCAACTGCCCGATCTCCTCGTGCGTCAGCAGGACCTTCACGCGTACGCCTTTGGGCGTGCGCTCGCCGCTGCGCTCCCAGCCGAGAATGAGGCGAGCCAGCTTTTCCGAGGTGGTCTGCGAGAGTCCGAGCGTGCGAACCTCGCGCTGCGCGTCGTGGTACTTGGCGCTCAGTTGCTGCGCGGTGCGCAGGCAGGCGTCCGGATGTCGTTCCAGCAGCGCCAGAAAGTCGGCCAGACGAACGAAGTTGACCTGCGACGGCTCCATGATCTCCGCGGTGACCTCGTACGGCTTGCCGAGAATCGCCGCGCTCGCGCCGAGGATCTCCCCCGGCTCCGTGATCTTCAGGATCAGCGTCTTCCCCTCGCTCGACGACGTGGTCAGCTTCGCTCGTCCGGAGCAGAGGATGAAAACGCCTCGCGGCGTCTCGCCCTCGACGAAGAGCGTCGCACCCTTCGGATAGGCGGTCGAGAATGTCGCCGCGTTCAGCGCGGCCACGGTCCCATCCGAAAGGTCGCAGAAGCGCCCGTCCCGCCGCAGCGGGCAATCGGTGCAATCGTCGTGGATCTCGAGGTTGTACGGGCTGGCCATCTTGCGACCTCCGTCGCGATCATCACCGCCGCGACGTGTCCAATATCACTCATCGACGTTCGCCGCGCCCCACCCTGCGGGGTGGTTGGGCGCGCGCGGCCGGGTAGGCTGTGACGGAGCGCACACCCGTTGCCGACAGGCATTACAGACCTCCAACCGCATGCAACCGAAGATGCGATGGTGACCGCGCGAACGAGCGGCATTGGAGGTTGGACATGAACACGGCACTACTGGAGAGGCAGGACACGAGGGCGTTTGCGACGCACACGATGCGCGCCGCGGTTTTTCATGGCGTCGGCGACATCCGCGTCGAAGACGTTCCGCGCCCCGTTGCCGGTCCCGGCGAAGCACTGATCCAGGTCACCACGACGACGATCTGCGGCACGGACCTGCACATCGTCCGCGGCGAGTATCCGGTCAGGCCGGGACTCATCATCGGGCACGAGCCGGCCGGCATCATCGCGCAGCTCGGCGCCGGCGTGACCGGTTACGCGATCGGCGACCGCGTCCTGGTCGGCGCCATCACGCCCTGCGGCCAGTGCCATGCGTGTCTCTCCGGCCGCCACTCGCAGTGCGGTCGCGGCAACGACTGCGAGGCACTCGGCGGCTGGCGCTTCGGCAACACCATCGACGGCGCACAAGCCGAGTACCTCCTCGTTCCGAACGCGCAGGCGAATCTGGCGAAGATTCCGGACGAGCTGACGGACGAGCAGGTGGTGCTGCTCGCCGACATCGCCTCGACGGGCATCGGCGGCGCCGAGTCTGGCGGAGTGACTCTCGGCGACAAGGTCGCCGTGTTCGCGCAGGGGCCGATCGGACTCTGCGCGTCCGTCGGCGCGCGGCTCCTCGGCGCGTCGATGGTCATCGGCATCGACGGCGACGACAGCCGCCTGGCGATGGCGAAGACGCTCGGGGTCGATCTCGTCCTCGACTACCGCAAGGTCGACATCGTCGCCGAGATCCGCCGCCTCACCGGCGGCGTCGATGTGGCCATCGAGGCCCTCGGGACGCAGCAGACGTTCGAAAGCGCGCTGCGCGTGCTTCGCCCCGGCGGGACTCTTTCCAGCCTCGGCGTCTACTCCGGAAATCTCGCCATTCCGTACGAGGCGTTCGGAGCGGGACTGGCCGACTACCGCATCGTCACGACGCTTTGCCCCGGCGGCAAGGAGCGGATGCGCCGCCTGCTCGACATGGTTCGCAGCGGCCGTCTCGACCTTCGTCCGCTCATCACGCACCGCTTCGAGCTCGCCGACATCGCCGCCGCCTATCGGCTCTTCGGCGAGCGCCGCGACGGTGTCATGAAAGTGGCCATCACGCCGTGAAAGGAGCCGGACGATGCGAACGAAGCTAGTTCCCTTCACGGAGTGGCGCGGGACGCTCGATGACCTGAGCCGCTCGTTTTCCGGAGCCCTCGTGTCGCTCGAAGTCGTCGGCGGCGAGGTCGGAGCGGAGGAGGAGGTGTGCAACCAACCGCTGCGCGGCATCACGTCCGACCGCAGCGGCGTGACGGTGCAGATCGAGAAACTCGGCGGACTTCACCTGAATCGCCGGATCGCGCACCCGAAGACGCTGCGCATCGTGGAGTCGAGCGAGGGGGCGCTCATCGCCGTGGAGATCGAGGACAGCGGCGGCGTTCAAAATCTCGTGCGATTCCTTTCGCCCGCTCGCCCGGAAGCTCGATCGCGCCGCCCGCCGGCGGCGGTGTAGTGCGCGCCGGCATGCCGGAGCCCCGCGCGCGCGGTTCCATTCAGGGGACGGAGGAGTTGTGAACCAGAGCACCGCCCGGCAACTCGACGATGCCCACGCGCTTCACGGCGAGCGCGTCGTTCATGAGCTGGATGTCGATACGAGCGTCGGACTCTCGGATGCGGACGTGGCGGCGCGCCGCCGGCAGTTCGGCCCGAACGTTCTGCCGCACGTCCGGCGACGATCGCTTTCCCGCCTTCTCCTCGATCAGTTCCTGAACGTCATCGTTCTGCTTCTCGCCGCCGCGGCCGCGATCAGTTGGATGACCGGCGACCGCATCGAGGCTCTGGCCATCGTGCTCGTTCTGCTCCTGAACGCGGCGATCGGCTTCGCCATGGAGTGGCAGGCCGGCCGCGCGCTCGATGCACTGCGCCGGCAGACGCGAATTGCCGCGCGCGTGCGAAGGAACGGCGCCGACGTCGTCATCGCGGCCGAGGAGCTGGTCTTCGGCGACGTCGTCCTTCTCGGTGCGGGCGACCGCGTTCCCGCCGACCTGCGCATTCTCGAAGCGTCGGCGGTGCGTGCCGAGGAGTCGCCCCTCACCGGCGAGAGCAAGAGCGTGTTCAAGTCACCGGACGTCGTCGCCATCGATGCCGCCATGGCCGACCGCTCCTCGATGCTCTTCCTCGGCACGGTCATCACCGCCGGCCGTGCCGTCGCCGTCGTCGTGGCGACGGGCGAACGGACGGAGCTCGGGAGAATCGGAAAGCTCGTCAGCGAGACGACGGAGGGGCCGACGCCCCTGCAACGGAAGCTGAACGCGCTCGGCCGCCGTGCGGCCTGGATCGTCCTGGCGGTCGGCGCGGCCGTCACGATCGCCGGCTGGCTCCGCGGCGACGACCTCTGGATGATGCTGGAGATCGGCATCAGCCTCGCGGTCGCGGCCGTGCCCGAGGCGTTACCGGCAACGACGACCTTCATCCTGGCGTTCGGCGTCCTGCGCATGGCGCGGCGTCACGCAATCGTTCGCCGGCTCTCCGCGGTCGAGACGCTCGGCAGCACGACCGTCATCTGCTCGGACAAGACCGGCACGCTGACGCTCAATCGCATGACCGTCACGCAGATCGATGCGACGGCCGACGCTCTTCCAGCGCTCCTCGAAACGATCGCCCTGTGCAACGACGCGACACTCACCGCGGGAGATCCGACCGAGATCGCCCTGCTATCGGCGGCGGCCGAACGCGGCGTCGACGTGGAGCGTCTTCGAGCGGGCAATCCGCGCGTGGCGGAGTATCCATTCGACGCCGCGGCCAGGCGCATGATCACCGTCCACGGGACGCCGCACGGGTATCGTTGGGCTCTGAAGGGCGCGCCGGCAGCGGTGCTCGCGGCTTGCAAGCTCTCCGAGGAGTCGCGTGCGCGCATCGACGCTGCGAACGTCGGGATGGCCTCGTCCGGTCTTCGCGTCCTCGCCGTCGCGGAGAAGCACACGCCGGCGATGACCGGCAACGCCGGCCATGGCTATCGTTTTCTCGGCCTCGTCGGAATGCTCGATCCTCCGCGGCCGCACGTGCACGAGGCCATCGCCGTGGCGCGCGGGGCCGGCATCCGGCTCATCATGCTGACCGGCGATCAGGAGGACACGGCCCGATCCATCGCCCGCGAGCTTCATCTGACGGACGGCGAGCCGCGCGTCACGCACGCGCGAGCGCTGCGCGACGCCGGCGCACTCGACATCGTCGCAGCCACGGACGTGTTCGCGCGGGTGTCGCCGGAGGACAAGTACCGCATCGTCGAAGCGCTGCAGAACGACGGTGAGATCGTGGCCGTGACCGGCGACGGCGTGAACGACGCTCCGGCGCTCAAGAAGTCGGACGTTGGCGTGGCCATGGGCGAGCGCGGAACGGACGTGGCGAAGGAAGCGGCGGACATCGTTCTCGCGGACGACGACTTCTCGACCATCGTCGCGGCCATCGAAGGAGGGCGCGCGATCTACGCAAACATCATCAAGTTCGTGCACGCCATGTTCTCGCACAACCTCTCCGAGGTCCTGCTCGTCTTCGCGGCCATTCTTCTCGGGTGGCCTCTGCCGCTGTTGCCGTTGCAGATCCTCTGGATCAACCTCGTCACCGACGTCTTCCCGGCGTTCGCGTTGGCGCTCGAGCCGCCGTCCCGTCATGCCATGCAGCGTCCGCCGCGTCCGCCCGGACAGACACTGCTGTCGTCGCGTTTTCTACTCCTCATCGCCTGGCAGGGCACGATGCTGGCAATCATCGCGCTGGCTGTCTACGCCTACGCGCTCCGCAGCTACGGTCCGGGCGACCGCGCCCGCACGCTCGCGCTGCTCGCGCTGGTGGCGGTGCAGCTCGGTCAGATGTTCAACAGCCGCTCGCGCACGCGCTCGTCCTTCGAGGACATCTTCGGCAATCCCCACCTCTGGTTCGCCACGGCGACGGTGATCGCCATTCAGGCCGGCGCGCTCCAGGTCGAAGCGCTGCGCCGGTTACTCCACTTCGCGCAGCCGGCGCCCTCGGACTGGATGCTGATCGCCGGATGCGTCATTCTCCCCGTGGCGATCGTGGAGACGCAGAAGGCGCTCAGTACTCGAATGTCACATCCGTGATCTCGCCGCGCCAATACACCTGCGGGCCGTCCGGAAGCAGCCACTCCACTTCGCCCGCGAGCGGGATCCTCATTCCGTCTCGCTCTTCGTACCTCGTGAAGCGGCCCCGCCACGGCGTCGGGATCGCGCGGCCTTCGACGTCGCGCATCCGCGCCGGAGTGTAGACGCTCTCTACCAGGCCGCCGGCGCCGAAGGTGACGTCGAGCGACACGGTCGTCTCACCGGCGCTGATCGTCGCGCGGGCCTGGCGCTCATCGATGGGTGTCCAGGTGACGCCTTGCAGCGGCAGGAGTGCCGTCGGCAGCCAAACCGCTTCGGCCAGATAGCGGTGCAGCGCTCCCGCCGCAATGTCCGGCGTGTTCTCGACGGAGGCGAGGGGCCATACCCCGAGCAGGCGCGCGTGCATGGAGCCGCGGCCTCCGACGAAGCAATCGCGAGCTCGGATCGGGAGACCGGGAGCCAGCCGGATGCGCGCATCCCAGATGAACCCCGGAGGCTCGGTCACGAACGTCTCGGTGGCGGTGAACGGCCGCCAGCCGTTCGCCGCCGGGCGCAGGAGGAACTGGCCGCGCTGATGGAGTCGAGCGCGCCGGATGAGCGGCTGTCCGTCCCGCAACGCCGCCCGAAAATAGCGCGCCACCGGCGCCGGAAGATCGTCGAAGTCCATGGCCATCTCAGTACGCGATACGCCGCGATGCCGGCGGCGGCACGATGGCCTCGACCCGCACGCGCGCATCGAGCGCGATGACCCCGTGCTCGCGAACCTTCAGGGGGTTGATGTCGATCTCGCGAATCTCAGGGCAGAGAGTGAGAAGCGCGGAGAGGCGCAGCAGCGCATCGCTGACGGCCGCGACGTCGAGCGGCGCCGAACCGCGGAACCCGCGGAGGAGTTTCGTGAAACGAACCTCCTCCACCTGCCGCTCGGCGTCGATGTCCGTCAGCGGGTGAAGCCGGAAGGCCACGTCGGCGAGCAGCTCGATGAGCGTTCCGCCGGCGCCGTAGGCGAGCACGTGACCGAATGTCGGCTGCTCGGCCGCGCCGATCATGGCCTCGACGCCTCCGTCGACCATCTGCTGCACGAGCGCTCCCGTCATGGCATCGCCGAGGCGCTCCTGCAAATTTACATAGGCTTCGCGCACCGCGCACTCGCTCGCGAGATTGAGGACGACGCCTCCGGATTCCGTCTTGTGCAGGAGCGCCGGCCCGAGCGCCTTCAACACCACGGGACAACCGATGCGGATCGCTGCTTCCATCGCGTCGCCGGCGCTGTCGACGCATTCCGCCGGCGCTACGCGGATGTTGACGGCCCCGAGAATCTCGTCGACTTCGAGCGGTTCGAGCCATCCGCCGCCGGCCGCCAGGCTGCGATCGATCGCTGCGCGCGCGCGATCGCCGGCGATGTCGCCGAAGCGCGGCACGGTGCCGGCCGGCCCGCGTCGCCATTCCGCATAGGCGATCGCCCGCGCCAGCGCAGCCACGGCGCGCTCCGGAAACGCGTACGACGGCACCGGCGCCAGCTCCTCCGGCGCGCCGTGGCAGCCCATGTACGTCGCGAGCAGCGTCTTGCCCTTTGCTTCGGCTGCGCACTCTCGGATCGCCTCCGCCACCGCCGCGGCGTCCGCCGGCAGCACCGGGATGTAGATCGCGATCACCGCGTCGAACGAGCCGTCGTCCAGCATGGCGCGAATGGCGCGGCGGTAGTTCTCCGCCGTGGCGGAGGCAATCATGTCGACCGGATTGCCGACGCTTGCCGCTTCAGGGAGGAACGCGCGGAGCCTCGCCGCGAGATCGGGGGACGGCATCGGCAGTTCGAGCCCGTTCGCCTCGCAGGCATCGGCGGCGAGGATGCCGGCGCCTCCTGCATTGGTGACGATCCCGACGCGGCGCCCCGCGGGGAGCGGCTGCCGGGAAAGCAGCGCGGCCACGTCGAACATCTCTTCGAGCGTTCCGGCGCGGATGATGCCGGCCTGCCGGAACAGATCGGCCACGATCGTGTCCGACGACGCCAGGGCGCCCGTATGCGACTGCGCGGCGCGCGCGCCTGCGGCCGAGCGTCCCGCCTTGACGGCGACAATCGGCTTGCGCCGGCCGACGCGCCGCGCGATCTCCGCGAACTTTCGCGGATTGCCGAAGCTCTCGAGATACAAGAGGATCACGCTCGTTGCCGGATCGTCGGCCCAGTATTGAATGAGATCGTTTCCGGAGACGTCGGCCTTGTTGCCGACGGAGATGAACGAGGAGAAGCCGACCCCGAGCCCGCGTGCATAGTCGAGCACTGCCAGACCGAGCGCTCCGCTCTGGCTGGACATGGCGATGTTGCCGCGTAACGGCTTCGCGTCGACGAACGTTGCCTGCATCGACACCGCGGAATCGGTGTTCAGTACGCCCATGCAGTTCGGGCCCACCATCCGCATGCCCGCCGTACGCACCTTCTCGACGAGCCTGCGCTCCCTCTCGCGGCCCGGCGCACCGGTCTCGCCGAATCCCGCCGAGATCACCACGATCGCGGGGATGCCCTTGGAAATGCAGTCGTCGACGACGCTTTCGACATGGACCGCGGGCACGGCCACGATGGCCAGATCGACCGGACCTTCGATCTCGCGAACCGAAGCGCGGCACCGTACGCCGTCGATCTCCTGCGCGTTGGGATTGACCGCATGGAGCGCGCCGCGAAACGCGCCGGTCACGAGGTTGCGCAGAACCTCCGCGCCCAGGTTGCCGCGCCGCCTGCCGGCGCCGATGACGGCGATGGACCGCGGGGCGAAGATCGGCCGCATCGACGCCGACGCCGCTGCCTGCGCGCGTCCGGCTGCGCGATCGATGAAGCTTGCGGTCGGTTCCAGCGATAGAGAGACGTGCACGACTCCTTCGCGCGATCCGACCGTCAGATCGAAACCCGACGAGCGGAACACGTCGAGCATCGGCTGATTCGTGGCCAGCACATCGGCTTCAAACCGTTTGACATCATGCGCTCGCCCCACCTCGGCCAGCCGCTCGAGCAGGCGCGTTGCGATGCCGGAGCCGCTGTGCCGGTCGGCGATCGTGAATGCGACCTCCGCCGCTTCGGGATGCTGCCGCGAGCGAAAGGCGTACGCCACCCCGACGATCTCGCCGCCGACTTCACCGGCCAGACCGACGATGTGGTCGTGGTCGACATCGACGGGTGCGCTCGCCAGCGCCGCATCGACGCTCAGCATGTGAAAGAAGCGCGCGTGCAAGGCATCGCCGGAGAGGCCGGAAAAGAATGCGCGCATCGCGGCGCCGTCCTCATGCTGCACCGGCCGGATGTGCAGCGTTCGGCCGGTGCGAAGTACGACGTCGGTCTCCAGGTGCGCGGGGTACGTGGACGTAGTCATAGGGCGGCCTCCGCGATGAATCTAGGCGACACGCCGCGCGGCGGAAGCGCCGCATGTCACGCGCGCCCGTGATGTCGGTCACCGGCTGGCCATCGCTCGCAGAAGCCGGCGCGTCGTAATCGCCCGCCGGCCAGCGCCCGGTAGCGACGATCACGGCGGCCGGTGGTGACGTCCATCACCGGCACGCGTGCGCCGAGTCATCGGCATCGATCGCCTCTGCATGTGGAATGGAAGAGCAAGGAGTGCCGTCATGACCACCGAAACAAACCCCCGCCATGACCCCTGGGCCATCGATGATTCCGAGTTCTATGAGCTCGAAAACCGCCAGGCCGAGATGGCGTTCCTTCTTCGTTACGCCGTGCTCGCGCCGTCCGGCCACAACACCCAGCCGTGGAGGTTCGCGATCGTGCCGGACGGGATCGAGGTCTTCGCCGACTACACGCGGCGGCTTCCGCACGTCGATCCGGGCGATCGCGAGCTGCTCATGAGCGTCGGCGCCGCGATCATGAATCTTCGCGTCGCCGCCGCGCACTTCGGATTCGATTCGACCGTCGTCCATCAGGGCGGCGCCGGCGACACAGCGGCCGTCGCCTTGGTGAGTCTGCGGGAGACGTGCGACGCGAATCCGCCGCTCCGCCGCCTGTTCCCGGCCATTCTGCGCCGTCGCACGAACCGCCGGCCATTCGACGGCGAGCCGATCGACGCGGACGCGTTGTCTCCGCTCGCCGACATCGCGGATGAGCACCCGGACGTCGTTCATTTCCTGCTGCCCCGCGACAACGCGCGGATCGCCGAGCTGGTGGCCGCCGGCGATCGGCTGCAGATGGAGGACCCGGCCGTCCGCGAAGAGTTGGCGGAATGGGTTCGCTCGTCGCACAGCGATGCGGGCGACGGCATCTGCGCCGATGCATTCGGGGTTCCGGACATGTTGTCGCCCGCCGCCGCTCCTGTGATCCGCCACGTGGACCTCGGCGGCGTGCAGGCCCATCGGGATCAAGCACTCGTCCGCACCGCGCCGCTCCTCATCGTCATCACGGCCGAAGACGATGCGGTCTCGCTGCTCGAAGCGGGAGAGGCGCTGGAGCGATTGCTGCTCACCGCGACGCGCGCCGGCCTTCAGTACTCGTTCATGAATCAGCCCGTGCAAGTGGCCGCGTTGCGGGATCTGCTGGCGCCGATCGTTCGCTCGCCGCATCCGCCGCAACTGCTCCTCCGGATCGGTTACGCGCCGCCCGTCGAACGGCCGATGCCGCGGCGCGATGTGGCGGAGGTTCTTCACGCGTGATCGCGCCTGGTGAGACCGATCGCTATCGGACTTGGGCGGATGCCGTGCTCGTCATGCACTTCGCGTTCGTGCTGTTCGCGCTCTTCGGCGGCTTGTTGCTCCTCGTGAGCAGGACGTGGGCGTGGATTCACCTCCCGGCCGTTCTCTGGTCATCGGTCGTGAATCTCGCCAGTTGGACCTGTCCACTGACTCCTCTCGAGCAGGCGTGCCGGCGGCGCGCCGGCCGCTCATACCAGGGCGGATTCATCGAGCATTACATCGGGGCGCTCGTCTATCCGCAGGAGATGCCGCGCCGCCTGGAATGGATCGCCGGGATTTCGGTGCTCCTCTGGAACGCGCTGGTTTATGCGGCGCTTTTACGCTTCACCGCAGCGGGTTTCTGAAGCGCCGGATCGCGTCGTACGACGCGTTCACGTCCTGGCTCAGTTGGCGCAGCACGCTGAACCAGATCGGGGGATTGTCGTCGACGAGCGCACGGAGCTCCTCGCATCCGATGAATGCCACTGCCGCGGGCGTCCTCGCAACCGCGGTAGACAGGTGCGTACGTCCGGAGATTACGGCGGACAATCCGAGTATCTCACCCGCGCGCGCCGTACGCGTCGCGGCATGCTCGTGAACGAGATCCACTTCGCCCGATTGCAAGAGGTACACGCCGTCCGGCATCTCGCCTTCGCGGAACAAGACGGTGTTCGCCGCGAGCCGCCGATCCGCGCGAGTGAAGAGATCGCCGAATGATTGCGTCGAATGTCCGGCGGCGCCGCAACGGGCGCTGCTGTTCTCCATGCCCTGACCATAGACGCGCCTCCGGCGCACTCGCGGTGATCTCGACTACACGCGCGCGTGACACGCGTCCTCGCCGCTCCCGCGGCACTCCGTCCGACAATCTGCCATGGCCACAAAGGGATCGCGCGATCGTCCAATCACCGTCCGACGCATCCTCCTGCCGGTCGACTTCTCGGCGGCGTCTCTTCAGGCCGCGTCGTTCGCGCTGGCTCGGCAACTCGGCTGCGCCGTGCGCTGCACGACGGTCGTCGACGTCTTCGATCTCCGCATCGCCATGCGCGCCGGCCTCCACGATTTCGAGACCAACGCGGACCTTCGGCGTCAGGTGCTCCGGTGGATCGACGGAGAGCTCGACAAGCTCACCGCGATCGCCGGCATGCGCGTTCAGCGCGAAGTACGGCGGGGAATCCCCGAGCAGGAGATCCTCGAATCCGTGCGCCGATACAAGCCGGACCTCATCGTCATGGGCTCGATCGGTATGGCCAGGCGCTTCCCGCTCGGGAGCCGGACTCGTTTCGTGATGGGCCACACGGCCGTGCCGGTACTCGTCATTCGTCCTGCCGCCGTAACCTCCGACCCCTCGGACTGATGCGATAATCAGCCGGACTTCAGCAAAAATGAGGATTGCCAAGGGCGTGTCCGTCGGACCGTACCGGATCCTGAGCCCTATCGGTGCGGGGGGCATGGGTGAGGTATGGCGCGCGCGCGACGAGCGCATTGGCCGCGACGTCGCGGTCAAAGTACTGCCGGAGTCGTTCAATCAAGAGGCCGTCAAGCGCTTCGAACAGGAGGCCCGGGCGGCCGGGTCCCTCAGTCATCCGGGCCTGGTGACGATCTTCGACGTCGGGACGGCCGGTGAATGGCCGTACATCGTCATGGAGCTGCTCGAGGGCGAGAGCCTCCGCGACGTCATCGGCGACGGCGACACCCGGACGCCGCTGCCGCCGCGGAAGGCCATCGACTACGCGGCGCAGGCCGCCACGGCCCTGGCGGTGGCGCACGACCGAGGGATCATCCACCGCGATCTGAAACCGGAGAACCTCTTCGTCACGCCCGACCGGCGGGTGAAGATTCTCGACTTCGGCCTGGCCAAGCTCGCGGCGGATGCGACGGACGCGGACGGGCGCAAGCGAACCTCGCAGCACCTCACCGGCGCCGGCTTCGCCGTCGGCACGCCCGCGTACATGTCGCCCGAGCAGGTGCGCGCCGCTCCGGTCGATCACCGCACCGACATCTTTTCTCTCGGCGTGATCCTCTACGAGATGCTGACCGGCAAGCATCCGTTCGAGATGCCGTCCGCGGTCGAGACGATGAGCGCGGTGCTCAACGACGATCCGCAGCCGATCGAGACGCTCGTTCCCGCGGTCTCGCCGGCGCTCGCGGCGCTCGTGCGCCACTGCCTCGAAAAAAATCCGCGCGAGCGCTTCCGATCGGCGCACGATCTCGCCTTCCATCTGCTCACGGTGCCGGAGATGCTGCAGACCAGCGGCTCCGGCGTGCCCGTGCCCACTCCCCTGAAAGAGGGAAAAGCGCGCTCCTTCCGGACCTGGATGATCGTCGCGCCGATCGTGCTCGCGGCCGCGGCCGGAGGCTTCGCGCTTCGCGCGTTGCGCCGGCCCGCGCCGCCGGCGGAGTGGCGCGCGTACAAGCAGCTCACCTTCGGCGACGGCGTGGAGACCGATCCGGCCATCGCTCCCGACGGCAAGTCGTTCGCCTATGCCCTCGGCCAGCCGGGCCATCGCGACATTTACGTACAACGAGTGGATGGACGGGCCGCGACCAACCTGACCGGCGACTCCGGCACGGACAACGCGGAGCCGGCGTTCTCTCCTGACGGGTCAAAGATCGCCTTCCGCTCGGAGCGCGACGGCGGCGGCATCTACGTCATGGGAGTGACCGGCGAGTCGGTGCGGCGGCTGACGACGGCACTGGGACACAATCCATCATGGTCCCCCGACGGCACGCGGATCGTTTTCTCCACCGCCTCGACCGGGTTCGGGCCGCACTACCACAGGGCCGATGGAACCTTACGAATCGTCGATACTCGCGACGGCACGAACCGGCTTCTCCTCGACCGGCGCGTGACGGGCGTCGAGACGGACGCGCTGCAACCGAGCTGGTCTCCGCATGGAAAGAGAATCGCGTTCTGGGGCGTGTCCGGGACCGATAGTCAGCGGCAGATCTGGACCATCGACCCCGAGGCGGAGCAGCCGATGAAGACGCTCGTCCGAGTGACGTCCGACGTTGCGCTTCACTGGAATCCGGTCTGGTCGCCCGACGGCCGGTTCCTCTACTTCGGCAGCGATCGCGACGGAACGTTGAACCTGTGGCGCATCGCCATCGATGAGACGACCGGCAACCCGGAAGGGGCCCCGGAGCCGGTCTCGTTGCCGGCCTCGTTTTCCGGCAGCTTCAGCATCTCGCAGCGCGGCGAAGTGGTCTTCAACACGCTGAATCGTTCGTACCGTTTGCTCGCGCTGCCGTTTGACGTCGGCAGCGGCAGGACAGGCGAGCCGCGCGTCTTGTTCGGCGGCGCCGAGGAGATTCTGACGTTCGAGCCGTCGCCGGATGGACGCTCGGTTGCGTACACGACCGGCGGAGGAGCGCAGGAGGATGTGTTCGTCGCGAATGCCGACGGCACGCGGCTGCGGCAGTTGACCAACGACGCGGCGAGAGACCGCAGCGTCAGTTGGTCTGCCGATGGGAAGACCCTCTATTTCTTCTCCGATCGGGGAGGGAGCTATCGGATCTGGCGGATCGGGGCGGACGGCAGCGGTCTCACCGCCGTGACGGACGACGCGGATCTGAAGCGAGTCGGCGCAACGACGATTTTTACGCCGAGCCCGTCCCCGGACGGACGCACGCTTCTCGCTCAGGCTCGCAAAGGTGTATTCGTTCACCCGGACCGTCCATCCGGGCAACGTCTCGAGCCGATTCCCGCACCTGTCGTCCTTTCGGGGTGGTCCCCTGATGGCACCCGTCTCGTCGGAACTGACTCGCGCCGGCAAATCATCCTCTATTCGCCCGGGACGCAGCGGCTCGAAGGGCTCGCTGTTGCCGGCTCGAATCCGCGATGGCTCGCTGATGGCCGTCATATCGCGTTCTTCGACGCAGGCCGCATCAGCGTCTTCGATCTCCCTACGCGAAGCCTGAAGAGCAGCGCACTCCCGTTGCCGGCCGGCGTCGACATCAACGCGGTTCGGCCCCGTCTCTCGATCGACGGCGCGACGCTTTACCTGAGACAGAGGCTGGAGCAGGGCGATGTCTGGCTCATGCGACCGGGGAAGGAATGACATTTTTGGGGGTGGGCATTTTTTCCTGCCGCGACACTCCTCTCATGGGGGCTTCCGGTCCACTCCACCCCTGAACAACCAAAGCGAGGAGGCTCAATGGCCAGAATCAGAGATTTGGGCATTAACGCCATTCCCGGCACGATGCGGCCGCTGGAGATCGGTCCCGGTGCCGCCTATGAGATCCAGGCACCGGCGACTCCCTATCTCGTCCCTCAGATGGCTTGCGATCGGTGTCCGTGCAATGAACCCAGCAATCAGATACCCACGTCGGACGTTTGCGACGACGCGACGAACTGTCCGACACCGTCAATCGTCGAGCCACCGCCCGGCTACGATGCCAGCGGCTTCACGCTCGAGTCGGTCGCGGAGCTCAAACGACAACTCCGAACACGACTGACCGAGCTGGAAAACTGATCGCGGACCGGAAGCCCGCCATGAACCTCGACGAGCCCTTCACCCTCGGACGCGACGTTCTCCTCATTCCCTGCGCCGAGCTGAGCGACGACGTGCGCGCGCGAATCTCCTTCGAAGCGGGAGACTTCACCCTCTCGCGGCGGCATGGCCGGGCTCTCATTCAGGTCATCGACGGGGAGACCGCGGCGCTGTTGGAGCGTTTCCGCGAGCCGCGCAGGGTCCTCGACGCCATTCTCGAGAACTGCCGCGCGTTCGGGAACGATCCCGAAGCGATGTTCGATGAGCTCCTGCCCCACCTCGGAGCCTTCGTACGGAGCCGCGTTCTCGTACAGGGCGGGTCGAGCCAGGAACAGGAGATCCGGCCGCAGTACGAAAGCGGCGCGGCGATCGGCGGCTGGAAGATCGTGCGCTGCGCCAGCCTGGTCGAAGACAGCGAGATCTATCAGCTTCGAAGGGGCGAAAACGTTGCCGCGCTGAAAATCGCGCGCAAGAGCACGGCCGCGATGGAACCGCCGATGGAGAATGAGGCGGACATCCTTCGCCGTCTCGACGGCACCGGCATCGCGCCGGGTCTCATCGACGCCGGCCGGCATGAGGAGCGTCCCTACCTGATCATCGACTGGATTCCCGGCGTCGACGCCGCGGTGGCGGCGCAGCAGCGGCGCCACGACCGCGCGTCACTCATCGATCTCTGCGCTTCGATCGCAGCCGCGTATGCGGCGCTGCACGCGCATGGCGTCCTGCACGGCGACGTGCACCCGCGCAATGTGTTCATCGGCGACCGGATCACGTTGATCGATTTCGGACATGCACGGGTCATGGGCCGGGCGCCCGCCGCCGGCCGGGCGGGCGTTCCGTACTACATGGAGCCGGAGCTCATCGCCGCCCGGCGTCGCGGAACGAGCGTGCCGGCATCGGCCGCGGGCGAGCAGTACGGGCTGGCGGTCTTGCTCTACGCGCTCATCACCGGACAACACTATCTGGACTTTCGCTACGAGCGCGCGGAGATGCATTCGCAGATCGAGAACGATCCCCCGTTGACGTTCGAGAGCTGCGGGGCCGCGCCGTGGCCCGAGGTGGAGCGGATCCTCGGACGGGCGCTCGAAAAGGACCCGCAGCGCCGTTACGGCTCGATCGCGGATTTCGCGGCACGGCTGGCCGAGGCGCGCGACGCCACCGTGCGCGTATCGCTCGCCACGACGGTCAGCGCGCAGGCGGATGCGCTGCTCGAAGAGACGCTGCGGTCGTTCCGCCCCGGCGGAGAGATGTTCGTCGCCGGCTATCCGACGCCGCCGACGGCATCGATCAATTACGGCTGCGCCGGAGCGGCGGTGGGACTGCAGCGGATCGCACAAGTCCGCGGCGACGCGGAGCTGCTTGCGCTCGCGGACGACTGGAAATCGCGTGCGGTGGCGCTGATCGGCAGCGGCGACACCGCCTACTACGACGACGAAGGCCGGTTGCCGCGCGAGGTTCTGCGCGACGTCACGCCGTATCACACCGAGTCCGGCATCCACGCGGCGGCGGCGATGATCGCGGCAGCCACGAGCGATTCGCCAGCGAAGCGCGCCTCGATCCGCGAGTTCCTTCGGGCTTCCAGACGGCCGTGCGACGAGATCGATCTGGTGCTCGGCCGTTCCGGCAGCCTCTTGGTGGCGGCGATGCTGCTTCCGCTCACAGAAGATGTACCGGACGCCGCGGAGGAACTGCGCGCGTTCGGCGCCGAGACGATGAGCGGGATCTGGAACGAGATCGATGCGCAGCCCGCGATCGGACAGGCGACGAAGATGCGGTACCTCGGCATCGCCCACGGCTGGGCGGGATACTTTTACGCGTCGATGCGCTGGTGCGCGGTATCCGGCGACGCCCTCCCGGCGCGGCTCCCCGGCCGGCTGCGCGAATACGCGGCGCTCAAGACGCGGAACGGCCGCGGCGCGTACTGGCGCCGTACCGTCGATCCGGATGTGCAGCCGTTCATGCCCAGCTGGTGCAACGGCAGCGCCGGACAGGTCTTTGCCTTCACCCTTGCCCACCGGCTCCTCGGCGATCAGGAATGGCTGCGCCTCGCGGAGCTCAGCGCGTGGGACAACTGGGACGCACCGCGCCAGTCGTCGACCCTTTGCTGCGGCACCGCCGGACGCGCGTACGCCTTGCTCAATCTCTACAAACACACTGGCGCGGCCGAGTGGCTGAGCCGCGCGCGCCTGCTCGCCAATCACGCCGCCGCGGCGGCGAAAGCGACGTCGCAACGCACGAACTCTCTCTGGAAAGGAGAGCTCGGCGTGGCCGTGCTGATCGCCGATCTCGCGT
>DATDFB010000083.1:0-6975 GCA_036522835.1 Thermoanaerobaculia bacterium
GCACCGCGGGCGCACGCCGTGCGCCCCTACAGGTCCGCGTCGAGCCGCCGCACGTCGCTCAGCACCCAGCCGGTCGGCCCGTTCGTGATCGTGGCCAGGCCCTGATGCGGCGCGAGCTGCGGCTTCATCGCCGTGCCGACGTCGTTCGGCTGCCACTGCCAGAGGAACCCGACCTCGCATTGGTCGTCCGTGGCGCAGGCGATTTTCTGCGCGCGCACGAACTGCCGCCTGGCCACCTCGATGCGCCACGCCGCTCCCTCGTCGGCCGCGGTGACGTGGAGAAGGCCGTCCTGCGTGAGCGCCCACGTGCCGTCGGCCTGCTTCTCGATGTACCGGAGCGACCGCAGCGCGTTCACGACGCGCTCGGAGCCGTAAATCTCGTTCGGCTCCTGCTTCGGGCAGAGCGCCGTCAGCGGCGCGGCGAAGCGCGTGTCGACTTCGATCATGTACTGCAGATGCTCGGCGTCGAGCCCGGCGGGGTAGTTGACGCGCTGGGAGGCCGGCGGCGGCGTGGAGCTCTCGATCTGCAGCCCTTTCGGCTTGTCCCCTTTTGCTTTCTGCAAGGCCGCGAGCGGACGCGCGGCCTGCTTCGCGCAGTCCCTCGGCATGAACAGGAGCACGACCAGGAGGATGCAGAGGACGAAGAGGACGACCTTGAGGATGCCGGAGTCGCCCATCGCTACTGCACGTAGCGGTTGATCATGTCGACCATCTTGTCGCGCGTCAGCGGCTTGCGCATCCACGCGTTCGCGCCGGAGCTCGGGAACATCTCCTCGAGCGACTTCTCCGGGAGGTCGGAGATGAGGACGATGGGGATGTCCTTCTTGTTCGACTGCGACTTGAGCACTTCGCTCAAACGGTTGCCCTTGATGCTGGGGAGGTTGACGTCGAGGAAGATGATGTCCGGCGTATTGCTGGCCAGAACGTGGTTGAACTCGATCCAGCTCGACGCGGTGAGGACGGAGCAGCCCTCTCGCTCCAGTAACGCTCTACCGAGCTTCAGGACCAGCGGATTGTCGTCGAGAATGAGGACCGTGACTTTCGAAAGCGGCACTGCCATTGGGGCGACATGATACATATTGTTCGTGGACGAAACCATGCCTGAACCGGCGCCTGCGCCGGAGCCGCCGCCGGCCTCGCTGCCGTTCCGCCTTCCCGCCGATTATTACGCGTCGCCGGAGCGAAATCGCCTGTTTCCGCGCGCCGTGCCGTTCGGCTGCGGCAGCGCGGCGGCCGTGTTCCTCGTCGTGCTCTTTGCCGCCGGCGCGCTCGTCTCCGGCGACCGCGGCGGGCGCCTGATGTCGGGCCTCTTCGCCACGATGCAGCGCGAGATCGACGGGCAGTTCGCCAAGGACGTTCCGCAAGCGCAGAAAGCGGAGTTCGACGCGCAATTCAACGAGCTGCGCCACCGCCTCGAGACCGGCCGCGCCAAGATGACGACGCTCCAGCCCTTCCTGGAGACGATGCGCGACGCCAGCATGGACGAGAAGATCACGCCCGAGGAGACCAAGCGGTTGATCGATGCGCTGCACGAGGTGAACCGAAAATGAGGTCCCTCGCCCCGCGAAGCGGGGAGAGGGTGGCCGAAGGCCGAGTGAGGGGCGATGCCTGCAGGATGGCGCCCCTCACCCGGCGCTCGCGCGCCACCCTCTCCCCGCAAGCGGGGCGAGGGGTCGTTGTCGTGGTCGCTCTCGTCGCCGCGCTCCTCGTGTGGGCCAACGTGCCGGAGCGCGCGTTGGCAAACGGCGCGACGGCGGACCGCATCGTCGTCGAGAAGTCGGCGCGCCGCCTCACGCTCTATTCGCGCGGCGCCCAACCGCAGGGCGCAAAGCAGCGTGAGGGGGACGGCAGGACTCCGGAGGGGATCTACCGAATCGATTTCAAGAACGCCGGCAGCGGATTTCATAAGGCGCTGCACGTCTCCTATCCGAGTCCCGCCGACCGCGCCCGCGCCGCCGCCGCCGGCGTTTCCCCCGGTGGCGATGTCATGATTCACGGCCTTCCGAACGGCCTCGGATTTCTGGGGCGCACGCAGCGGTTTCGCGACTGGACCGCCGGCTGCATCGCCCTCACCGACCGCGAAGTCGACGAAGTTTGGCGCGCGGTGCCGGCCGGGACGCCGGTCGAGATTCGGCCATGACTATTAGGTCACAGGTGACGGGTCACGGGTCACAGGTGGTTGTCCTGGCAACTGTACGAGCTCATGCCCTTGACCGACGATCGTGCGGTTGGCAGGGACACCACCTGTCACCCGTGACCTGTGACCCGTCACCTAAAACACCATGAACCAATTCAAGCTCGTCTCCTCGTTCGAGCCCCAGGGCGACCAGCCCGAGGCCATCCGGCAGCTCGTGGAGGGGACGCGCGCCGGCGTGCACGATCAGGTCCTCCTCGGCGTCACCGGCTCGGGGAAGACCTTCACCGTCGCCAAAGTCATCGAGGCCATCAACCGGCCCACGCTCGTCTTGAGCCACAACAAAACCCTCGCCGCGCAGCTCTATCAGGAGTTCAAGAACTTCTTCCCCGAGAACCGCGTCGAGTACTTCGTCTCCTACTACGACTATTACCAGCCCGAGGCCTACATCCCGCAGAACGATCTCTACATCGAAAAGGAGATGACCAAGAACGACGAGATCGACAAGCTGCGTCTGGCGGCCACGAAGGCGCTCTTCGAGCGGCGCGACGTCATCATCGTCGCCTCGGTCTCGTGCATCTACGGCATCGGCGACCCCGAGCTCTACTACGGCATGCTCCTCTTCTTCGAGCGCGGCGTGGAGAAGCCTCTGACGCAGTACCTCCGCAAGCTGACGGAGATGCAATACGAGCGGACGCCGTACGACCTCGGCCGCGGTACGTTCCGCGTGCGCGGCGACATCCTCGAGCTCTGGCCCGCCTACGAGGACGACGCCATCCGCATCGAGTTCTTCGGCGACGAGATCGACAAGATCTCGCGCATCGATCCGATCACCGGCCGCACCTCCGGCGAATTCGACCGCGTGGCCATCTATCCGCGCACGCACTACGTCACGCCGCGGGAGCGCCTTCTCCAGGCCATGGAGAACATCCGCAAGGAGCTCGACGAGCGCGTGGCCGAGCTGCGCTCGCAGGATCGTTTGCTCGAAGCGCAGCGGCTCTCGCAGCGGACCTTGTTCGACCTGGAGATGATCGCGGAGCTCGGCTACTGCAACGGCATCGAGAACTATTCGCGGCATCTGTCGGGACGCAACCCGGGCGAGCCGCCGCCGACGCTCCTCGACTACTTCCCGCGCGATCTTCTGATGATCATCGACGAGTCGCACCAGACCGTGCCGCAGGTGCGGGGGATGTGGGGCGGCGACCGCTCGCGCAAGCTGACGCTCGTCGAGTACGGTTTCCGTCTGCCGAGCGCGATCGACAACCGGCCGCTGTCGTTCGACGAGTTTCAAGGGAAGCGCGACCAGGTCATCTACGTCTCCGCGACGCCGGCGCCGTACGAGCTGGAGATGAGCGGCGGGCTGTACGCCGAGCAGGTGATCCGTCCCACCGGCCTGCTCGATCCGCAGATCGTGATCAGGCCGGTGAAGGGGCAGGTCGACGATCTGATCGGCGTGATCAAGGAGCGGATGGCCAAGAGCGAGCGCGTCATGGTGACGACGCTGACCAAGCGCATGGCCGAGGACCTGACGCGGTACCTCATGGAGCTCGGCATCAAGGTCAACTACCTGCACAGCGACGTGGAGACGCTCGAGCGCATCGCCATCCTCCGCGACTTCCGCCTGGGCGTATTCGACGTGCTGGTGGGCATCAACCTCCTGCGCGAAGGGCTCGACGTCCCCGAGGTCTCGTGCGTGGCCATCCTCGATGCGGACAAGGAAGGGTTCCTGCGCTCGACGACGTCGCTCATCCAGACCATCGGCCGCGCCGCGCGCAACGTGAACGGCATCGCCATCCTCTACGCCGACGTCATCACCGACTCGCTGCGCAACGCCATCGAGGAGACCAACCGCCGCCGCGCCATCCAGCAGAAGTACAACGAGGAGCACGGCATCGAGCCGGCCTCGATCATCAAGGCCATCGACAGCGACCTGGTGAAGATGGCCAACCTCGACTACGTCGACTTCGGCGTGACCCTGCCGAAGAAGACGAAGCTCGACCTGGCGGGGGAGGAAGACCTCGACAAGACCATTGCCCGGCTGACAAAGGAGATGAAGGAGGCGGCCAAGAACCTCGACTTCGAGAAGGCCGCCGAGCTGCGCGACCGGCTGCGGGAATTGAAGGAGATGCGGATCTTCGTCTGATGTGGAGTGCGCCGGCCATGCCGGCGCTCTGACAGCGGCGGCATGGCCGCCGCGATGATCGCCCACCCCCCGAAATTCTCCGACACCGCGAACGCCAGACCGAGGTAGAGCATGCGCCCCTTGAGGTAGACGCGGACGCGGTCGCTGAAGCCGAAGATCACTCTTCGTCTGATGTGGAGTGCGCCGGCCATGCCGGCGCTCTGACAGCGGCGGCATGGCCGCCGCACTCCAGATTCATTTTCGGGTGGCGGCGATGATCGCCCACCCCCCGAAATTCTCCGACACCGCAAAGGCCAGCTCGTTCTCTCCCTTCCGCAGCGGCAGCGCGACCGTGTCCCACAGACCGACGCTGCCGAGGAAGCGATAGTCGCGCGTGACGTACCCGTCGTTGCCGGCGTAGAGCAGGCGCCCGTTGAGATAGACCCGGACGCGGTCGCTGAAGCCGAACGTCACCTCGCGCGTGGCCGCCCGGTCCGCGTGCAGCGTCGTGCGGGCGATCACGGTCTCGCGTCCGGGCGCAACGCCGGCCAGGCGCGCCAGATTGGCGATGCCGTTGCGCTCCACCGGCAGCGCGGTCCAGTGCAACGGCATCGATGGCAACTGCGTTTGTCCTTCCAGAGACTTCTCGGCAAAGGGGGTGGAGACCTCCCACGCCGTGACGACGTTCGCGGGCATCGTCTCGGCCGCGGCTTCCGTGCCGCGGAACGTCACCGGACCGGGATGGAACGCGAAGTTCGCGAAGCGTGCGCCTTCGATGTTGGCGTAGACGCCCAAGCCCCCGGCGGCCGCGCCGCGTTTGAGCTCGGGGATGGCCATGACGCTGTCGCCGACCTCCACCTCGCCGCGCGTGCCGGCGAGCGACAGCTTGACGTGGAACCACTCGCCGTCGGGGTACGAGATCGGCGCGCAGTACCGCGGGCCGGTGTAGATCTGCCAGCCCGACAGCCCGTGGAACACGGGCGAGTACTGATTCGCGTCGGGCATGCCGCTCAGGTGCTGGCGGAGGTAAAACTCCTCGTAATCGCCGGCGTTCTCCATGCGGAACATCACGCCGCTGAACCCGCGGGCGAGGCGGAAGGCGATGTCGAATTCGATCACGCCGTCCTGCAGCGTCGCCCCGTCGAGAACCGCGCGCCCATCCTTGAGGAAGAGCGCCTGCTTGCCGCGGTACTCCTCGATGCGGCTCTCCTTCGCCTCGACTTTCCAGCGGGGCGAGTCGAAGGGGACGGACTCGGCGGCGGCCCAGCGGGCGACGGCGACGAGGAGCGAGGCGAGAATGAGATGTTTTTTCATGCGCGTCACCGAGCGGCGATCACCGCCCACCCTCCGAACGTCTCCGACACGGCGAAAGCCAGCTCATTGTCGCCCTTGCGCAGCGGCAGCGCGAGCGACTCCCACAGACCGACCAGTCCGAGGGAGGCGTAGTCGCGTTTGGCGAACGTGTCGTTGCCGGTGTAGACGAGACGGCCGTTGAGGTAGACGCGAACGCGGTCACTGTAGCCGAAGGCCACCTCGCGCGTCGTCGCCGCATCCGCGTGCAGCGTCGTGCGCGCGATCACCGTCTCGGCGCCGGGCGCGACGCCGGCGAGGCGCGCCAGATTGGCGATGCCGTTGCTCTCGACCGCCAGCTTCGACCACCGCAGCGGCATCGACGGCAACTGCGTCTGTCCTTGCAGCGACGTCTCCGCGAACGGCGTGGAGACCTCCCACGTGGTCACGACGCCGGCGGGCATCGTCTCCGCGGCCGGCTCCTTGCCGCGCAGCGTCACTGCGCCGGGACGGTATTCGAAGTTCGCGAAGTGCGCCCCCTCCGTCGCCGCGAAGACGCCGAGGCCGCCCGCCATGACGGCGCGCTTCAGATCGGGAATCGGCAGGAGCTCGCCGCCGATCTCCACCTCGCCGCGCGTGCCGGCGAACGACAACTTGACGTGGAACCACTCGCCGTCCGGATACGTGACGCGCGCGTCGTAGCGCGGCCCGGTGTAGATCTGCCATCCCCACAGCTTGTGCATGACCGGCGTGTACTGGCTGGCGTCGGGCTTGCCACCGAGGTGCTGGCGGAGGTAGACGAGCTCGTAGTTGTCGCCGTCCTCCATGCGGAACATCACGCCGCTGAAGCCCTGCGCCAGGCGAAAGGCGACGTCGAACTCGACGACGCCGTCCTGCATGCTCACGCCGTCGACGAGAGCGTTGCCGTCCTTGAGGAAGAGCGACGGCTTGCCGCGGTACTCCTCGATGCGGCTTTCCTTGGCGCCGATCTTCCAGCGCGGCGAATCGAACGGCACCGGATCGGCGAGGGCTTGCGCGGCGATGAGAGCGAACGTGAGCGCGGCAACGATCTTCATGCCGCCACGATGCGGCGCGCGGGTCAGGAAAGATTGGAAGAATCGGACTCGGCGAAGCGCTCGCGGTGAAGCGCCGCGGGAGTGAAGCCGGTGAAGGCGGTGAACTCGTGGATCAGGTGGGCCTGATCGGAGTAGCCGAAGCGCAGCGCGGTATCGGCCCAGTCGACGCTGCGCACGCCGTCCGTGGCGGCCAGCACGCGGTGAAAGCGGATCATTCTCGCCGCCGCCTTCGGCGACATGCCCACCGCCGAGGTGAAGGCGCGGCGCAGGTGCCGCGAGCTCAAGCCGACGAAGCCGGCCAGCGTCTCGACGCCCGCGCGCCCGCGGCTGCGCCGCAGCGCCTCGGCGGCGCG
>DATDFB010000084.1:0-25709 GCA_036522835.1 Thermoanaerobaculia bacterium
CCTCCGCCGGCGCAGGCGCCGGCGATGACCGCACCGGGGCGGGCGGAGGGATGGGCGTGGGGGCGGGGGGCGCGGCGGTGCAGGCCGCGAAGAGCAGGGTAAGAGCGAGGACGCGCTTCATGAAGGGCGGCCATTGTAAACTTCGTCGTCCATGGTCACTCCTGCGCGGCTCTGCGTGCATCATCCGGCGCGCCCGGCGTTCGCCGTCTGCATGACCTGCCGCAAGCCGATCTGCCAGGAATGCGCGACGCAGTGGGACGGCATCTACCACTGCACTCCCTGCCTGGCGGCGCGGCGCGGCACGGCTGCTCCGCGCTCGCGCATCGGCGGCTGGATCTCCATCGCCGCGGCGTCGGCCATCCTCCTCTATCTCAGCGCGCGGGCGATGGTGTGGGCGGGCGCGCTGATCGCGGGACTGTTTTGATCCGCGCGCCGCTCTCCGCCACATCCGTGCTCGACGAGATGAGCGACGCCGTCTCGCTGGCGGCCGTGCCGTGGGCCGGCCTCCTCGTCCTCACCTCGCTTCCCTACCACCTCCTCCAGGTCCTCTTCCTCGAGCGCCTCATCGAGGTCGGCAGCGAGGCCTCCCACTACGGCCACGCCTTGGGCGCGCTCGCCAACTGGACCCTCCTCGCCTTCGTCGTCTCGCTGTGGGGCCGCGCCGTCTGGGCGCGCGCCTGCCGCATGGCCATGGAGAGCGGCGTGCGGCCGGCCATGGCGGCGCTGCGCGTGCCGCTCGTCGCGCTGGCGAGCTACCTCCTCACCGCCTCGCTCACCGAGCTCCTCTTCTACGGCACGCTCATCACCTTCCTCGGGCCGCTCGTCGTGATCCTCTTCGGCGGCGTGGCCATCGGCACGATGGAGCTCAACGACCGCGCCGGCGTCGTTGCACCGCTGCGCCTCGTCAGCCGCTACGCGCGCCACGTCCGCATCGAGCTCGCCCTCCTCGGCATCTTCATCGTGGCGTGGGTCGTGGCGCTCATCAACATCGGCGCCGCGTTCAGCGCCGGCCTCTGGATGGCCAACGGCTTCGCCGGCATCGACATCACCAGCTGGCAGCTCCTTCTCGACGTCCACAACCGCACCTTCCGCCTCCTCCTCTTCGCCGGCGCGGCGCTCGCCGTCGAGCCGTTCTGGATCGCCGCGAACGTCGTCCTCGTGCGCAAGTCGGGCGCGGCGGAGAGCGGCGAAGAGCTGCGGATCTGGTTCCGCGAGCTGCAGGGAGGCTCGCGATGACCTGGAGCAAGAGCGGCGGCATGGCCGCGGCAATCCACATGTTCGTGGCGATCGCGGCGAGCGCGATGACGATGGCCGACTATACCGCGGCACTCGAGTCAATCCGCGCCGCTGACGCCACGACCGCCCGCGCGCAAGCGCAACAACTCCTCGGCGCCGATATCGAGTCCCCCTCCGGCCGCTTCACCGCCGACGGCGCGCTGCTGCACGAAGTCATGGCCGATCCGGCGAAAGCGAAGGCGCACCTCGACGCCACCATCGCCGCGCTGCGCGCGCGGATGCCGTCGGCGAGCGGGCCGGCCGATCCTCGCCTGCTCGAGAAACTGCGCGCGGAGGAGACCGTGGCGCCGCTCGAACGCGGCGGCGAGATCAAGACCATGCCGGCGGACGAGAAGTCGCTCGAAGACGCCGGCAGCAAGCTCGACCAAGGGCTGAAGTGGATCCAGAAAAAACTCGACAAGGCCGCCGACTGGCTCGAACGCTGGTGGCCGAAGCAACGAGAAAAAGAGAACGAGATCAGAGTCCATGGCGCGAGCCCGAGGTGGCTCGTGACCATCATCGTCATCGCCATCCTCATCGTTCTGGCCATCCTCGCCTTCGAAGTCGTCCGCCGCAGCCGCGCCGCGGTGCCCAACGCGGACGTCGTCACGAGCGACCCGATCGAGTCGCGGCGCGACGAAGATCCGCTCTCGCGCGGCGCGAACGAGTGGGAGCGCTACGCCGAGAAGCTGGCCGCGGCGGGGCGCACGCGCGAGGCCATCCGGGCCTGGTTCCACGCCGTTCTGGTCACGCTCTATGCCGCCGGCATCCTCCATTACAAGAAAGGGCGGACGAACTGGGAGTACATCTCGATGCTGCCGCCCGACGTCCCGTGGCGCGGCGAGTTCGTGACGATGACGCAGCGCTTCGAGACGGAGTGGTACGGACACGCGGAATCGACGATCGATGCGCTCGACGACGCCGCCGCGCGCGCGCGGCGGATTCTCGACGCCGTGCGCCGGAGGGCCGCGGCGTGAAGCGCACGCTCGTCTTCCTCGCCGCGATCGCGGCGTACTTCGTGGCCGTGCTGCTGTGGGTCGGCGGCGACAAGCGCGTGGCCCGGCACGCCTACGACGACTTCTCGATCTCGAACAGCGGCGAGAAGGGCCTCTCGCTCGCGTCGAAGTACCTCGCGCGCAGCGGCCGCCGCGTCGGCCCGCTGACGCTCGCCGTCAACGACCGCAACGTCGAGCGCTGCGCCGTCGTCTTCCGCCTCGGTGCACCCCCCTCCGCGTTCGCGCGGGAGGAATTCGACGAGAAGCCCAGGAAACGGAAGAAGGGCGAGAAGCCGGAGCCGCGCACGCACTACGTCACGCCGCTCCTCACCGACGAGGAAGACGCCTGGGTGCGCGCCGGCGGCCGCCTGGTCATCGCCTCGGATAAGCGCTTCGAGTCGCTCGACGTCGGCGACGCCGCCAGCAAAGCGGCGAAGAAAGTCTTCCCGCTCTGGCCCGGCATCGACACGCTGCACCTGCCGGAGTCGCGCACCGTCGGCGGCGAGGCGCTGCGCAACGGGCACACGGTCTACGCGGCCGGCGACAAGAGCGTCGTGGCGCGCATCGCCGACGGCGCCGGCGACATCATCGTCTTCGGCGTCCCCGAGGCGCTCGACAACGAGCATCTGGCGAAGAACCTGCCGTTCCTCGTCGCGCTCACCGGCGGCGCGCGCCGCGTCTACTTCGACGAAACGATCCACCACATGGCCACCGGCGAAGGGATGCTGGCGCTGCTCAAGGAGTGGAGGCTCGGGCCGTTTCTGCTGCTGCTGCTCATCGTCACGGCTACGATCTTCTGGCGCGGCGGCGCGCGCATCGGCGCGCCCGACGACGAATTCCGCGACACGCGCTCCGAGGCCATCGACCTGGTGGGGTCGCTCGGCGCGCTTTACGACCGCTCCATGACGAAGGGCGAAGCGCTCGCCGCCTACCACCGCGAGCTCACGCGCGCCGTCGCGGCGAGCACGGGATTGCGCGGCGAGGCGCTGCACAAGCGCGTGGGCGAGATGACCGGCGGCGCCGGCCCGGCGTGGAAGCACCAGCAGCTTTCGGAGGAAGAGTTTCGGCGGATGCTGACGTCGCTCAACGCGGCGTTCGCACGGATACAGTCCTGAGTCCTGCGTCCTGGGTCCTGAGTCAGCAATCACTCAGGACGCAGGCCCCAGGACTCAGGACTCGGAGAACAGATGCAAACGATTCAAGACATCTCCACTCGATTCGCTCAATTACGCGAGCAGCTGGACGGCGTGATCCTCGGACAGGACCGCGTGAAGGCGCTCGCCATCACCACGCTCGTCGCCGGCGGGCACATGCTCCTCGAAGGCGTGCCCGGCACCGGAAAGACGCTGCTCTCGCTGGCGTTGGCGCGCCTTCTCGGATGCCGCTTCCGGCGCATCCAATTCACGCCGGACCTCATGCCGGCGGACCTCGTCGGCGCGAACGTCTTCAACCAGAAGTCGGAGGAGTTCGCGTTCCGTCCCGGCCCGATCTTCACCGACGTGCTGCTCGCCGACGAGATCAACCGCACGCCGCCGCGCACGCAGGCCGCGCTGCTCGAGGCGATGCAGGAGAACGCCGCAACGGTCGACGGCGTCCGCTACCGCGTCTCGCCGGTGTTCACTGTGTTCGCTACGCAGAACCCGGTCGAGTTCGAAGGAACGTACCCGCTCCCCGAGGCGCAGCGCGACCGGTTTCTGATGAAGATCACGATCGATTTTCCGGAGGCGAGCGACGAGCACCGCATGCTCGCCGCATACGCCGCGGGGCAGCGGCTGCACGACGACATGGTGGCGAAGCTGCAGCCCTCGGTCAGCGCCGAGGAACTGGCCACGGCGCGCCGGACGGTGGCCACACAGGTGCGCGTCGAGCCGGAGATCATCCGCTACATCCAGGAGATCGTGGCCAAGACGCGCAACGACGACGCCGTGCAGATCGGCGCCGGCCCGCGCGCGTCGCTGGCATTGCTCGAAGCGAGCCGCGCCGCCGCCGCCCTGCAAGCCCGCGACTTCATCACTCCCGATGACGTGAAGTCGCTCGTGCCGCCGGTGCTGGCGCACCGGGTGACGCTGAGCCCGGAGGCGGAGATGGAGGGGCTGGCGCTGGAGGATTTGCTGGCGCGGATATTTGAGGCGGTGGAGGTGCCGCGATAAGTCCTGAGTCCTGGGTCCTGAGTCCTGCGTGACTCAGCACTCAGGACGCAGGACTCAGGACTCGCATGCGTCCCGGCCCACTCCTCCCGCGCCTACTCGGCATCACCGCGGCCCTCGCGCTGCTCATCCCGGTCGCGGTGTGGGTGGAGTGGGTCGTCGTCGGCGCGTTTGCGCTCGTCGTCTTCGCGGCGGGAACCGAGGCCGTGGCGCTGCGGCGAGTCGAGCTCCTGGCCGAGCGGCCGGCGCGCATCGCCTTGGCGCTCGACGAAGTCGAGACCACCGCGGTCGAGTTGAGCAGCAACGCCGCGCGCACGCTCAAGCTCATCGTGCGGCAGCGCTGGCCGGAGCTCGTCGCGCAGCGCGCCATCGTCGCCGAGGCCCTCTGCCGCCCGGGGGAGGTCGTGCGCGTCGACATGAGCGTGCGCGCCATCGCCCGCGGCAGCGCCGTCGTCGAGCGCGTGGCCGTGGCCATGACCTTCTTCGGCATCGTCGAGCGCATCGCCCGCGCCGGCGCGGAGTCGGAGCTCGACGTTCTTCCGAACACGCGCGCCGTCCGTCGCCTGCACAAACAGCTCAACGCCTTTGCCCTGCGCGGCATCGGCGCGCGCGCCGCGCCGCGCATCGGCAAGGGGCGCGAGTTCGACCGCCTGCGCGACTACGTCCTCGACGACGATTACCGCGACATCGCCTGGCGCGCCTCGGCGCGGCACGGGCGGCTCATCGTCCGCGAGTTCCGCCTCGACCGCTCGCAGGAGATCCTCCTCTGCCTCGACCAGGGCCACCGCATGGCCGCGCGCGTCGCGCAGATCACGCGCCTCGACCACGCCGTGAACGCCACACTGCTCATCAGCTACATCTGCAACCGCATGGAGGACAAGGTCGGCCTGGTCGCCTTCGACACGGACGTCGACAAAGGCCTGCCGATCGCGCGTGGCCCCGCGCACCTCCGCGCCATCACCGCGTACGTCACGCACCTCGAGGCCGCATACCGCTTCACCGATTACCTGACGCTGGCGACGAACCTGCGCCGCCGTCTCCACCACCGCACGCTCATCCTCATGCTGACGGTGCTGCCGGAAAAAGAGGAGCGCTTCGGCCTCCTGCGCGCCGTGGAGATGCTCGCGCCGCAGCACCTGCCGCTCATCGTCGTGCTGAACGATCCGAACCTGAAAGCGGCCGCGCGCTTCCTCCCCGCCGACCGCGCCGAGCTCTCCCGCACGCTCGTCGCGCGCGAGCTGTGGATGAACCGAGTGGAGCTGACGAAGGACCTTCGCGCGCGGGGGGCGCTGGTCGTCGAGTCGACGCCGGAGGATGCGGGGGTGGATGCGGTGAATGCGTATATCGATGTGAAGAGGAGGCAGTTGCTGTGACCCGAGGGGGCAGAGCGCAGGGCGCGGGGCGCAGGTGGTTGTCCTGCCGAGGCACGTGCTGCCGCGAGAACATCATCTGCGCCCTGCCCCCTGCGCTCTGCCCCCTCCTATGACCATGGACATCGAAAAATTCGTAACCTCTCGCTCCCCCGTCTGGGCCGACCTCGACGCGCTCGTAGCGCGCGCCGAGGACGACGCGGAAACGCTGTCGCACGACGACGTGCACCGCCTCGTCGAGCTCTATCGGCGCGCCTGCTCGGATCTCAACCTGGCCCGCTCCTACACCGCGAATCCGGAGCTCATCGGGCGGCTCAATCAGCTCACCGGCCGCGCCTACCGCTTCGTCTATCAGGCCGGGCACGAGAAGCCGATCGTGGCCTCGTTCGTCCGCCTGGTCACGCGCGAGATTCCGACGGCGTTCCGCCGCGAGCGCCTGGCCATCGCCATCGCCGCCGCTGCGTTCATCCTAGGGGCGCTCTTCGGCGCGGCGGCGGTGCTGCTCGACCGCGCCAACGGGGCGCGCCTCATCCCCGGCGAGTTTTTCAGCGAGAGCCCGCGCGAGCGCGTGGCCCGCATTGAGCGCGAGGAGGAGCGCATCGACAGCGCCGAGAAAGCGGTGCTCTTCGGCGCCTTGCTCTACACGCACAACATCCAGGTCTCCTTCCTGGCCTTCTCCCTCGGCGCGCTCACCTACGTCGGCGCGCTCTGGCTCCTCTTCTACAACGGCGTGATCCTCGGCGCCATCGCCACGATGTACGTCCTCGACGGCGTGACCACGTTCTTCGTCGCCTGGGTCGGCCCGCACGGCGCACTGGAGCTGCCGTCGATCATCTTCGGCGCCGCGGCGGGCCTCTTGGCCGGACGAGCGCTCCTCATGCCCGGCAACCTCACGCGCGCGGCGTCGCTGCGGCGCGCGCTGCCGTCGGTGTGGCGGATCATGATCGGCACCGCGCTGACGCTGATCCTGGCCGGCCTCATCGAAGGCGGCTTCTCCCAGTTCAGCGCCAAGACCATTCCGTATGCGCTCAAGATCTCCGTGGCCGTGCTGCTCTTCAGCGCGCTGATGACGTATCTGTTCGTGCGGAGGATGGGGGAGGAATGAAAAGGGTCACAGGTCACAGGGAACAGGTCACAGGTGGTGTTCTCGCGACGACAACCACCTGTCCCCTGTTCCCCGTGCCCTGTCCCCTGCAAAGCAACCAATGACCGAAGCCATCATCACCACCCCCGAGCACGTCGAGATCCGCCTCGAGCCGGCGGGCGCGGGGAGCCGCTTCCTGGCCATCGCCATCGACTCGCTGATGACGCACGGCCTGGCCTTCCTCGTCCTGTGGGCGGCCATCACGATCCTTCCCGCCGGCATCGCCTTCGCCGTCTACATCACCGCGAACTTCGTCCTCACCTGGGGGTGGCACGTCTACTTCGAGACGCAGCACGGCGGCCGCTCGCCGGGCAAGCGCGCGCTGCGCCTGCGCGTCGTCGACGCGCGCGGCCTCCCGATCTCGCTGCACCAGGCCCTCGTGCGCAACGTCATGCGCGCGGTCGACTTCGCGCCGGGGTTCTACGGCTTCGCCGCAATCTCCACGCTCGTCGACCCCCGCCGCCGCCGCCTGGGCGACCTCGTCGCCGACACGCTCGTCATCCGCGAAGCCCGCCCGCTGGCGTGGCAGGGCCAGCTCGCCGCCGAGCGCCGCTACAACTCGCTGCGCACGCCGCGGGTGCTGCGCCTGATCCGCCACCGCATCGGTCTCGAGGAGCGCGAGTTCCTCCTCGCGCTCTGCATGCGCGCCGAGAAGATGACGCCCGAGGCGCGGTACGACTTGATGCAGGAGGTGGCGGCCGCGTATCGCGAGACGCTGATGATCGACGACGACGAAGGCATCAGCGGCGAGAACTTCGTCCGCGACCTGACCGCCGTCCTCTTCGCGGCACGTCCTTCTGTGCGCGCCGCAGCGTGAGTTAAACTCCCGCATCCCGTGAACTGCGCCAACCACCCGGACACTGTCGAAGGTCTCCGCTACTGTAGCCGCTGCGGCGGCACGTTCTGCGCCGACTGCCTGGTCGCCCTGCGCGGCATGTCGCTCTGCGCGCGCTGCAAGAACGAGCAGATGCTCGACCTCCGCTCCGGCGCGGCCGGCGGCCCGGGCCCGCAGGCCTACAACCTCGCCTCGATCGGCAAGCGGTGGGCGGCGCTCATCATCGACCGCTTCCTCTTCATCGGCGCCGCTCTCGTCCTCGTGATCGGCGTCGTCCTCGTCACGCCCGACAAGCCCGACAACCCCCGCATCTTCGGCATGATGTTCGCCGTCCTCGCCGCGGTCGGCGGCTACGTCGCGTACGACGCGCTGATGGTGTCCCGCGGCGGGCAGACGCTCGGCAAACGCTGGCTGAAGATCCGCGTCGTCCGCGCCGACGGCGAGCCGGTGCGCGCCGGCCAGGCCTGGGGCCGCGCCATCACCCGGCTCGTGGCCATCCACGTCCTCGCGCTCGTCAACTACGGCCCGGCGCTGTTCACGCAGGAGAAAACCTGCGTGCACGACCTCCTGGCCGGCACGCGCGTGGTGAACGCGGAGTAAGCGATGGAAATGGTGCTGGCCTGCCGCAACCATCCTGACGCCGTGGAAGGGCTGCGCTACTGCTCGCGCTGCGGGCAGGCCTTCTGCGCCGACTGCCTCGTGCCGATCCGCGGCAACGCGTTCTGCGCCTCCTGCAAGTCCGAGCAGATGCGCGACCTCGCCTCGGGCGTCGATCAGAGCGCGCTGGAGCTGGCCGGCATCGGCCGCCGCTTCGGCGCGTTGCTCATCGACTTCCTGATCCTGGTCGTGCCGATGACGATCCTCGTCGTCGTGGCTGCAATCGCCGCGTTCTCCGGCAAGAGTAACTTCAACCCGATCTGGATCCAGCCGGTGGCGCTGCTCTCCGTCGGCGTCTACGTCGTCTACGAGGCGCTGATGCTGGCCTCGCGCGGGCAGACGCTCGGCAAGATGGCCCTGAAGATCAAGGTCGTGCGCACCGACGGCACGCCGATCTCCACGGGGCAGGCCTGGGGACGCTCGTTCATGCGCCAGATCCTGGCCAGTTGTCTCTCGATCTTCAATTACCTCCCGGCGTTCTTCACCAAAGAGCGCACGTGCCTCCACGACCTCGTCGCCAACACGCGCGTCGTGAACTGGAGCTGACGCCATGGCCATCCCCCGCCCCGCCTACGCGGGCCCGCAATGCCCGCGCTGCCGGGCCACGCTTCCCGAAGAGCTGCACGATGGGCCGAACGTCTGCCTCCACTGCTTGGGCGACTTCGAGGCGCGCGTCTTTCATCCGCCGCAGCGCAGCGCGCGCGTGCTCCAGCTCGCGCAGAGCGGGCCGGACGGCGCGGTGTCGTGCGCGAATCACGCGCGCAACGCGGCGGTGGCGGCGTGCGACCGCTGCGGCCTCCTGATCTGCTCGCTCTGCCAGCTCGAAGTGGAGAGCGGGAAGCTCTGCCCGGCGTGCTTCGAGCGGCTCTCGCAGGAGGGAGCCGCCGACACGACGAAGACGCGCTTCCGCGACTACGGCAGCCTCGCCGGCGTGTGGGCGTTCGCCGGGCTGTTCTTCTCGGCGCTGATGCTCGGGATCCCGCTCGGGCTTCTCTCGCTCTACTACGCGATCAAGGCGCTGCGGCGGCCGGAGTCGCGCTCGTCGCTGACGTTCGCGATCTTCGCGCTCTGTCTGGCTCTCGTCGACATCGGCCTCAGCTTCGCCATGCTCCTCTCCTTGTTCGGACGCAAATGAACGACACCGCCACACGGACGCGCATCGGCCGCAACAACGACTTCGCCACGCGGCAGATCATCTATCGGACGCCGCTCGGCATCGAGGTCGACGAGCTCGATCACTTCGAGGTGGTGCGCAAGCGCGTGTTCTACGACGACGTGCTGCTGGTGACGCTGCACCGCCAACAGACCTGGGGCTTCCTCGTGCTGACGGCGCTTGTGGTGCTCCTCTTCGGCGGCCTGGCGGTGGTGGCGAAGGACGTGGCGCCGCTGGCCATGACCTTGGGCGCCGTCGCCGCCGTCGCCCTCGTCTTCGGCACGATCCGCCTGCTCTACCAGGTCGAGGTGGTGAGCGTGTTCGGCCGCCGCTCGAAGGCCTCGATCCGCTTCGGCTTCCGCCGCGCGCGAGCGGCGCAGATGTTCAACGAGATCTGCGCGAACGTGGCCGCCGCCCAGCGGCGCCTGGCGCGCGAGATCGCCGCGAATGAGCCGCCGGAGGAGACGGTGGCGGTGGAGGAGTTGCCGCCGATGCCGGGGGATGCTCAGTCCGACAGCGCCGCGGTCGAGTGACTTCGCGACGAGGCACGCGGCACCAGCGGGCCCAGAAAAGACGTAGCAGGCCCGGACCGCAGCGAGATATAGCGAGCCCTGCTCAGATAGACAATCGTTGGTGCGTCGAAGCGATCTCCGGCATAGGTGAACCGCCAACTGGAAGTGGTGGCGCGCTGCGCGCTGCGGACGGTGTCGGCAGTCTCATTCGCCGCGGCGGCATCGGGCAGGACCTGGCAGTCGTCGGATGGCTTGGATCTCGACGGATCCGGCCGCGATACCAGCGCCCTTCGCTACGCAAACGGTGTGCGTCAACGCCACGCCCACGATCGGCGCGCGAGTCTGAATCGTGATCTCCCTAAGGCCTGGAACCATCACCGCGCTCCCAGCCTGCTGCGGCACCTTCAACAGGTGCGAACAACTCGTTTTTTCCTCAGATCGAGCTCGTTTTTCTTCGGAGTGAGCTCGTATTTTCTCGAAGGAAGCTCGTATTTCCCCAAAGGGAGTTCGGTTTCCTCAGATCGAGTTCGGTTTTTCTCGGAGTAAGCTCATACCTTCTCGTAGGGAGCTCGTATTTCCTCAAAGCGAGCTCGTATTTCCTCGAAGTGCGCTCCGCACTTCCTTACGGTGCGCTCGCATTTCCTCGGGGGTGAGCTCGCATTTCCTCAAAACGAGATCAGTTTTCCTCGAACTGAGGCTCTTCCGAACTGAATCGCCGCTAGAAGTCCCACACCGCGCGGCTGTGCCCATCGAAATGCAGCACGCTCTTGCCCAGCCGCAATTCTTCCTTGCGCGCGCCGCGCACTTCGAGCACCACGCGCACGATGCCGCGCTTTGCCGCCGTCGCGGGAACGAAGCGGAGCACGACGCCGGTGGCGTGCACGGCGCTCAGCCGCTCGATCGTCGCGGGGTCGGCGGCGATCGTGATCTCGCGGACGTCGACGAGCTGCGGTGACGGCGGCGTCTCGGGCAGCACCGCCTTGTAGCGCGAGAGAATCGACCGCCGGGCGATTCCGCTCTCGCCGTGCGACGCCTCCGGATGCCACTGCGCGAGAAAATCCGTGTGGTACTCCATGACCCAGGCGTCGATCGCGCCGTCGGCCGGCAGCCCCTCGAGATCCGCCGCCCAGAACCACGGCACCTGCGCGTCGCCAAGCTTGCGCGTGATCAGCTCCGGCTTCCCGATCCCCGGCAACCGCTGAATCGCCCCCGGCTCCTCGGGCGTGAAGGCGAGGCCGTCCGTCCCTTTGCGGAAATTCGTCGCGGCGCTTCCGTCGAAGAACTCGAAGTACGTGCTCGTGCCGTAGAAGTAGATCCCGGTGTACGAGCGGTCGTTGCGCACCGTCGTGCGCCGCTCGAACGGCGCGAACTGGCGGGTGAGGAAGGCATTCGCGTCGATCGCCGCGTACGTCTCGCGATCGAGCACGACGAAGAAATGATTGAGAAATACCGCCAGCGCCACCGCCGTCATAGACGCCGCCCCACCGCCGGCACGATGATGCGCAGCTCGTCCATCAAGCGCGTGAACTGATCGGGGTAGAGCGACTGCGGGCCGTCGCACACCGCCTTCTCCGGATCGTGGTGCACTTCGATGAGCAGCCCGTCCGCGCCGGCGGCGACGATGGCCCGCGCCAGCGGCATGACCTTGTCGCGGCGGCCGACGGCGTGCGACGGGTCGGCGATGATCGGCAGGTGCGAGAGCTTGTCGATCACCGGGATGGCGGAGATGTCGAGCGTGTTGCGCGTGTAGGTCTCGAACGTGCGGATGCCGCGCTCGCAGAGGATGACCTCGTAATTGCCGCCGGACATGATGTACTCCGACGCCAGGAGCCACTCCTGGATGGTCGCCGACATGCCGCGCTTGAGGAGAATCGGCTTGCGGATCTGCCCGAGCGCCGACAGCAGGTTGAAGTTCTGCATGTTCCGCGCGCCGACCTGGAGGATGTCGACGTACGGCAGCATCCCTTCGATCTGCGAGATCTCCATCACCTCGGACACGGTGGCGAGGTTGAACTGATCGCCGGCCGCGCGGAGGAGCTTCAGCCCTTCGACGCCCATCCCCTGGAAGGCGTACGGCGAGGTGCGCGGCTTGTACGCGCCGCCGCGCAGCACGCGCGCGCCGGCCTTGGCCACGCGCCGGGCCGTCTCGAAGAGCTGGTGCTCGTTCTCGATCGTGCACGGGCCGGCCATGACGACGACGTCGTGGCCGCCGATCTCGACGCCGCGCGCCTTCACGACGGTCTTCTCGCGCCGGAACGTGCGGCTGGAGAGCTTGTACGGCTCGCTGATGCGCACGACCTCCTGGACGCCTTCCATGAGCTCGAACTCGCGCGGGTCGATGGTGTCGACGTGCCCGACGACGCCCAGGACGGTGTGCTCGGAGCCGGTGGAGCGGTGGACGTCGAAGCCGCGCGTGGTCAGCTCGGCCACGACGTGCTCGATGTTCGATTCGGTGCTGTGCTTCTCCATCACGATGACCATGGCGATCTCCTATTGATGCGACGACGCTTCGCGCTCGACGCGCCGCGTCTCGTCGATGATTCGTTCGAATAGCCGCCGCATGGCCGCCGTCTCCAGCGGGCCGGCCGACGTCGCTTCGACGTGCTGCAGGACCTGCTTCTCGCGGTCGGGGGCGTAAATCGGCAGGCCGAGGTGGCCTTTGAGCTCGCCGATCTCCACGGCGTACTTGGCGCGCTGGTTGAGCAGGCGCACGAGGACTTCGTCGACGCGGTCGATGGCGTCGCGGAGGCGGGTCAGATCGTTTTCAGCATCGTCTCTGTCGACCATAAAAAAACCTCTTCGCCGTCACCGGGAAGAGGTTTTTCGTGGTCGGTTCTGTTCGAGCACCCCTTCGCGGTGGGGCGCTGCACGAGGCCCCTGGCTCAGTGGAAGTAGTAGTAGCCGTACCAGGAGGTGCCGTGACTCATTGGGGCGTCAGGGTAGCATAGGTCGATGCGAATCTCAGCCCTCGTGCTCGCCCTGACGCTGATCGCCATCGATTCTCCCGAGCTCAAGCGAACGAAAGTCGACCTGCGCGCGCTCTCGACGTCGGCCGAGGCGTACTTCACCGACCACGGCGAATATCCGCAAGCGAAAACGATGGAGGAGCTCAAAGCGAAGCTCTCGCCCGGCTACTTGAAGACCGTGCCGATGACCGACGCCTGGGGAACGCCGTACGCGTACCGCGCCACCCGCGGAAGAAGCGGCCATTACCGCTTCGTCAGCGCCGGCCCCGACCGCAAGTTCGATCCGACGAGCCTCGACATCCGAAAGCATCCGGCGAAGAGCGACGACATCGTCTACGCCGACATCGAGCTCATTCGTCCCTGAGGATCTCCCGGACGACGGCGGCGGCGCGATCCGCTCCCCCCTCCGCCACCGCCCGCACGATGGCGCTGCCGACGACGACGGAGGCGCAGCGGCCGCGCAACGCGGCGTAGTGCTCGTGCTTGGAGATGCCGAAGCCGACGGCGAGGGGCTTGGCGACCTGGCCGCGGATCTCGTCGAGGCGCGCGAGCAGCGCGGGATCGAGCTCGCGGCGCGCGCCGGTGACGCCGGTCGTGGAGACGTAGTAGATGAAGTCGTCGCTGGCGCGGTTGACGGCGGCGACGCGCGCGTTGCTCGACGTCGGCGCCAGCAAGAAAGTGGCGCCGAGGCCGCGGGCGTGCAGCGCCGGCTTCACTTCGTTCGCGCGCTCGGCCGGAAGATCGGTGAGGAGAGCCGAGTCGATGCCCGCGGCTGCGGCGTCATCGGCGAAGCGCTCGACGCCGTAGCGCAGCACGGGGTTGAGGTACGAGAAGGCGATGAGCGGGATGCCGCTTTTTTCCCGCACCGCGCGGGCAATCGAGAAGATGTCTTGGATCGTGGTGCCGTTTTTCAGCGCGCGCATCGCCGCGGCCTGGATGACCGGGCCGTCGGCGATCGGATCGGAGAACGGGACGCCCAGCTCGATCGCGTCGGCGCCTGCCTCGGCCAGCGCGAGGATGATGTCGGCCGTCGGGCCGTCGCCGCAGGTGACGTAGGCGATGAGGCCGAGGCGGGCGTCGGCTTTGAGACGGCGGAAGAGCGACTTAACGCGATTCATCTCGCTCTTCGAGAGCGGCGGCATGGCCGCCGCTCTCCATAACCTGCGGTACGTCTTTGTCGCCGCGTCCGCTCAGATTCGCCATAACGACCTTGCCGCGCCCCAGATCGTGACGCAGCAGCCAGCCGAGCGCGTGCGACGACTCCAGCGCGGGGATGATCCCCTCGCTCTCGCTCAGTTTGTGGAACGCCTCGAGCGCGAGGTCGTCGCTGCAGTCGTCGTACTCGACGCGGCCGATCGACTGCAGATAGGCGTGCTCCGGTCCGATCGACGGATAGTCGAGTCCCGCGGAGATCGAGTGCGTCTCGGCGATCTGCCCGAACTCGTCCTGCAGGACCATCGAGCGCGTGCCGTGCAGCACGCCGAGCGCGCCGCCGGAGAAACGCGCGGCGTGCTCGCCGAGGTTGTGGCCGCGGCCGCCGGCCTCGACGCCGATGAAGCGAATGGATGGATATCGAAGCATCTCGTAAAAGAGGCCGATGGCGTTCGAGCCGCCGCCGACGCAGGCGATGGCGACCTCGGGCAGCCCACCCGTTTTCTTGCGCAGTTGCGCGAGCGCTTCGCGCCCGATCACCGATTGAAAGTCGCGCACGACCATCGGATAGGGATGCGGCCCCAGGACCGAGCCGATGATGTAGTGCGTCGTGCGGACGTTCGTGACCCAGTCGCGGATGGCCTCGTTGATTGCGTCCTTGAGCGTGCGGCTGCCGCTCGACACCGGCACGACTTCGGCGCCGAGGAGGCGCATGCGGAAGACGTTGAGCTCCTGCCGGGCCATGTCGACTTCGCCCATGTAGACGACGCAGCCTAGGCCGAGGAGCGCGCAGGCGGTGGCGGTGGCGACGCCGTGTTGCCCCGCGCCGGTCTCGGCGATGATGCGCTCCTTCCCCATCCGCTTGGCGATCAGCGCCTGCCCGAGGGCGTTGTTGATCTTGTGCGCGCCTGTGTGGTTGAGGTCTTCGCGCTTGAGAAAGAGGCGGATGCCGCCGCACATCTCGCCGAAGCGCTTCGCCTCGGTCAGCGGCGTGGGGCGGCCGACGAAGTCGCGGAGCACGTCGCCGAGCTCGCGCTTGAACGACGCGTCGCGGCGCAGCTTGCGGTACGCCGACTCGAATTCGTCGAGCGCGGCCATGAGCGTCTCCGGCACGTACTTGCCGCCGAAGTCGCCGTAGTAGCCGGCGCGATTCGGAAGGGCCGTCATGCGCGCCGGATCCTTTCGAAGAGGCGCCGCAGCTTGCCGTGGTCCTTGACGCCGGGCGACTCCTCGACGCCGCTGCCGATGTCGACGGCGTCGGGGCGCACGAGCGCGATCGCGGCGGCGACGTTGTCCGGCCCCAAGCCGCCGCTCAGGAAGAACGGCTTCGAGCGCTGATACGCCGTGAGCAGTCCCCAGTCGAAGCGCCGCCCGGTACCGCCGGCGCGGCGCTCGTCGTACGTGTCGAAGAGGAGCCACGCGGCGCTCGGCGTGGCGTGCGTCTCGGGCAGCGCGTCGCGGACGCGCAGCGTCTTCACCGCGGGGATGCCGAGCTCGCGGATGTCGTCCTCGGACTCGCCACCGTGCAGTTGAACGATGTCGAGGCCGACGAGATCCGCGATCGTGCGGATGTAATCGGTCGACGCATCGCGGAAGACGCCGACGAACTTCGGCGCGTTGCCCTGCCCGCGCACGGCGGCGGCGATCTCCGCGGCGCGCTCGGGCTCGACGTAGCGCGGCGTCGACGGGACGAAGATGAAGCCTATGAAATCGGCGCCGTGACCGGCGGCGGCGAGCGCGTCTTCGGTGCGGGCGATGCCGCAGATCTTGATTTTGGTCATGGCTGGATCAATGCGCGAACGGCGGCGGCGCGGTCATTCTGCCGCAACAGCGACTCGCCGACCAAGAAGGCGTGGAAGCCGGCGGCGCGGAGGCGGTCGACGTCCGCTTTCGTCTTGATGCCGCTCTCCGCGACCTTCACCTTGCCGCGCGGAATCGGCAGGCGCTCCGAGGTGGCGAGATCGACGGAGAAATCGCGGAGGTTGCGGTTGTTGACGCCGATGATGCGCGCGTCTTGGGCGCGTTCGAGCTCCTCTTCATCGTGGACTTCGACGAGGGCGTCGCAGCCGAAGTCGTCGAGGATGGCGATGAAGCGGTTGATCGTGGCGCGGTCGAGGAGCGAGGCCAGGAGGAGCACCGCGCTCGCGCCGGCGGCGACGCCGCGGAGGAGCTGCGACTCCTCGACGATGAAGTCTTTCATGATGACGGGGAGCGTTGCGACCTGCGCGATCCAGGCGCGGTCGCCTTTGAAGAAGTCTCGTTCCGTCACGATCGAGATCGCCGCCGCGCCGCCCTCTTCATAGTCGGATGCGATTTGTTGCACATCGGGATCCCGAACGATCGTTCCCGCCGAGGGAGAGGCGGCTTTGATCTCAGCGATGACGTTGATGCCGTCGCGGCGGAGGGCCTGCTCGAAGCGGTGCGGCTCGCGCGACGCGGCCACGCGGCGCGCAGCATTCACGTCGGGCGGCGCCTCGGTTTTCAGGCGCGCGCGCGTGGCGGCGACGATGTCGTCGAGGACCGTCATTGGGACGCCGCTCCGTCATCGACAGCGCCGGCAAGACCGGCGCACTCCACAGAAACGGCGATCAACTGCTCCAGCTTCTGCATCGCCTTCCCCGAGGCGATCGACTCGCGCGCCAGCGCCACGCCGTCGCGGATGTCGGGCACCACGCCGGCGACGTACAGCGCCGCGCCGGCGTTGGCCGCGACGATGTCGGCGCGCGGGCCCTCTTCGCCGCGCAGGATCTTGCGCGTTATCTCCGCGTTCGTCTTGGCGTCGCCGCCGGCGATCGACTCGATTCTGTGGGACGCCACGCCTACCTCATCCGGCGTCAGCTCGTACGCGCGGACGCTGCCGCCGCGCACCTCGCAGATATACGTCGGCGCGGAGATGGAGATCTCGTCGAGCCCGTCGTGCGAGTGCACGACCAGGGCGTGCTCCGCGCCGAGGGAGAGCAGCACGTGCGCGAGGCGCTCGACGAGGTGCTCCGCGTAGACGCCGAGGACTTGGCGGCGCGCGAAGGCGGGGTTCGTCAAAGGCCCAAGCACGTTGAAGATCGTGCGGACGCCGAGCTCGCGGCGGACGCCCGCCACCGCTCCCATGGCCGGATGCAGCTTCGGCGCGAAGAGAAAGGAGATGCCGGTGCGGCGGAGGACTTCGCTCATGCGCGCGGCGTCGAGGTCGATGGCCACGCCGAGCTCCGCGAGGAGGTCCGCGCTGCCGCACGCCGACGACACGGCGCGGTTGCCGTGCTTGGCCACGAGCGCCCCCGCGCCGGCGGCGACGAACGCGGCGACGGTGGAGACGTTGAACGTACCGCGGCCGTCGCCGCCGGTGCCGCAGGTGTCGACGACGTCGGCGCCGCCGGTGTCGAGCGGCGTAACGCGCTGGCGCATGGCCATGGCCGCGCCGGTGATCTCGTCGACGGTCTCGCCTTTCATCCGCAGCGAGACGAGGAGTGCGGTTTTCTGCACATCGGTGCAACGCCCGTCCATCACTTCGCCGAAGACGTCGAACATCTCTTCGCGCCCGAGGGATTGGCCGTCGACGACGCGCTTGATGGCTGCGGCGATGCTCATGCGGCGCCCCGCAGGAAGTTGGCGATGACGGTGTCGCCGCCGACCGTGCCGTACGACTCGGGATGGAACTGGATGCCGAACACCGGCTTGCTGCGGTGCGAGATGGCCATCACGATTCCTTCCTCCGTTTCGGCGTCGACGTAGAAGTCGTCGGGCAGCGTGGAGCGCTCGACGACGAGGGAGTGGTAGCGCGCGGTGCGCATCGGATCGGGGCAGCCGGCAAAGAGCCGGTAGCCGTCGTGCCGCACGTCGGTGCACTTGCCGTGGACCGGCACGGGGCCGCGCACGACGTTGCCGCCGTAGGCTTCGCCGATGGCTTGATGCCCGAGGCAGACGCCGAGGAGCGGGATGGAGTCGTTGGCGCGGATGAGATCGAGGACGCGGCCGGCGCGCGCGGGCGTGCTCGGGCCGGGCGAGATGACGATCGCGCGCGGCCGCTCGGCGATCAGCGCGGCGGGCTCGAAGGCGTCGTTGCGCACGACGCGCACGCGCTCGCCCGCGAGGCGCTCGATCTGTTGCACTAGGTTGTAGGTGAAGGAATCGTAGTTGTCGACGACGACGATGGCGGACGGGTCAGGCGAGCCAAAGACACGAGCGGCCTGCGTTGCGGGCGAGCTCGTTCTCCTCAGTGGGTTTCATCATGGGAGCGGCAGGATACCACGGAACAAGGCCAGGTACCGCGGCGCAAAGGCCGCGAAGATGGCGACGAAGAAGATGGCGACGAGGACAAGCGCGCCGGCGAAGAGCAGGACGTCGCCCCACGACTTGCGCGGCGAACGCGCGTAGCCGATGGCGCAGACGAGCGCGAGGCCGCCGGTGGCGAGGGCCGCGGGCACGGCGATGAGAAGATCGGGACGGCTCCAATCGCCGTGCAGGAGACGCGCGAACCCGTTGCGCACGAAGCTCGTGCGGCACGTGGCGGTGAAGAGCCAGAACGCACCCGCGGCAAAGCCGAGGGCGTAGCCGAATTTGCGGCGGCGCAGCACGAGGATCGCGGCGAGGAGATACGGCACCGCCTCAAAGACGTGCAGCACGCGGATGCTGCTATCCCAATAGGCCGAGACGGCGAGAACGACGATGAATGCGGCGGCGCAAACGGCGGCGCTTCGTCTCATCGACCACCTGAAACGCGGCCGCGCTCCGGAGGTTAACGTCACGTTTGGCCGCGCGGGAACGTCCTCGGTACATGCAGAAGTTGATTGTTGCCGTTCTTTTCGCCATCGCTCTGCCCTCCTTCGGCCAGTGCATCGACAAATGGAATTACGACGACGCCAGCGGCAAAGGTCCGAAGGATTGGTACAAGCTCGATCGAAGTTGGGGCGTCTGCAAAACAGGCGGCAGGCAATCTCCGATCAACATCACCGGCTCGACGCGGAAACTCACGGGCCCGCTGGCGTTCAACAAGGTCAAGTCGACCTTCACCGTCAACAACAAGGGCGAGAAGCTCGAAGTCACGGTGAGCCCGGATTGGACGCTGCACTGGAACGGCCAGGAAGCGACGCTCCAGGAGTTTCACGTCCACGTTCCCGCCGAGCACACGTATCAAGGAGTCCGACACGGCGGCGAGATCCACTTCGTCTATGCCCTCCCTTCGGGAGCCGTCGCGGTCGGGGTCTGGCTCCAGGCAGGGCCGCGGGGAACACCGCCGAACCCGACGCTCCGGAAGATCATCGCCGTGAAGCCGGCGAGCTGCAGAAACGCGCCGCAGCATTCGAACGAACAGATCGCCATGCTCGATTTTCTGCTCAACCCGCAGCGCTACGTCACCTACGAAGGGTCGCTGACGACGCCAGGATGCACTGAGGATGTGACGTTCGCGATCGCGCTCGACCCCCTCGTCGTTCCGGCGGAACAGATCCAGGCGTTGGCCATTCTGCCGAATCTTCGGCTGGGCAACGCGCGGCCGCTGCAGCGGACGCGGGCGAAGAAGTGAAGCCTACTCCGCGAGCTCCGTCTCCTCCGCCGCGTCGGTGACGCTCTCGAAGTAGAGCCGATAGCCGTCGGGATCGCTCATCGACGTCACCCACATGCCGTTGCCGACGAAGGGGCGTTTGGCGTCGACGCCGCGCCCCTTCACCTCGCGGTAGAAGGCGACGGCGTCGTCGCAGACGAAGCAGATCGACACGCCGGCGCCGAGGATTCCCTCCATCGGCTTGTGGGACTCCTGCAGCATCAGCGCGGCGTCGCCGATCTCCAGCCAGCACCACTCCAGCTTCCCCTCGGGCCGCCACGACGACTTCATCGCGAAGCCCAGGCGGTCGATGTACCAGCGCGACGAGGCCTCGATGTTCGCCACGGCGAAGAAGGGGACGGCTTGTTGGACGTGAACCGGCATCTCTCTGCTCGCGTGGCACGTGGGGACAGGCAAGAGTGCCTGTCCTCCATTCGAATCAGTCGCGGAACGGCACCACTTCCGCCGGCTCCTCCTGCTGCATGGTCAGGCGCAGCTTCGACGACTCCAGCGGCACGGCGTCGATCTGCTCGAGCGGCTCAAGGTTTTTGCCGCTGCCCGACATCCGCTGCAGCTCCTGCCCCTTCGGCCAGAGGCGCGTGTCGATGGAGCGGATCATCTCGTTGTACTTGTCGACGCTCTTGCCGATCGCGCCGCCCAGCTCGGCGATGTAGTCCATGACCTTGACGAAGCGGTTGAAGAGATCGACGCCCGCTTCGTGCATCCGCCTGGCGTTCTCCTCGGTGCGCTCCGCTTTCCATCCGGCGGCGACGGCGCGCAGCAGCGGCAGGAGCACCGTCGGCGAGGCGAGGTAGATCTTCTTCTCGACGGCGTACTCGAAGAGCGCCGGATCGGTGACGAGGCCGGCGGAGAGGAAGTGCTCGCCGGGGAGGAACATGACGGTGAAGTCGAGCGTCTCGCCGACGGCGGACTGGTAGTCGCGCCGCGACAGCGTGTCGATGTGGCGGCGCATGGTGCGGGCGTGCGACTGCAGGAGCTCGCGCTTCTTCGCGTCGTCGGCTTCGTCGGCGGCGGTCTGGTAGTCGCTCAGCGGCACCTTGGCGTCGACGGCGATGACGCGGTTGTTGGGCAGGCGGACGATGAGGTCGGGACGGAGGCGGCGGCCGTCGTCGCCGGCGAACGTTTCCTGGACGTAGAAGTCGCAGAACTCGCTCATGCCGGCGAGCTCGACGCAGCGCTTGAGCGAGCTCTCCCCCCACGAGCCGCGCACGGTCGGCGACTGCAGGGCGTTGGCGAGGCGCGAGGCTTCGCGCTGCGCCGACTCCTGCGCGCCGAGGAGCGCGCGGATCTGCTCCTGCAAGCCGCCGTAGGCCTCGGCGCGGGAGCGCTCCGACTTCAGAACTTCGCCGCGGTATCCCTCGATCATGTCGCGCAGCGGCTTGAGGAGCGTCTCGAACTCGGCCTTCTTCGAGTCGAGCGAGCCGTCGACCTGGGTCTTGTTCATCTGCACGAGCGACTCGCCGAGGCGCTCGAAGGCGCGCGAGGCCAGGGCCACGAATTTGTCTTCGTCGACCGCGGCGAGCTTCGTCTCCGCCGCGACGCGCGCCTGCGTTGCCGCTTCGAGCCGCCGGCGCGCATCGGCCGCGGCCACGTCGGCGCGCTGTCGTTCCACCACGGCCAGGTCGCGCTCCGCAATGGCGCGCTGCTTTCCCGCGCTCGCAGCCATCCACCCCACGACCGCGCCGGCGACGAGCGCGATCACGCAGAAAACCATCGTCATAAACATGACGCAATGGTAGACGATTAAGCGCGCGCCAGCAGCTCGATCACTTTGTCGACTTCGGCGTCCTCATTGAAGAGATGCGGCGAGAAGCGCAGCATCCCCTCGCGCGGCGCGCAGACGACACCGTTTTCTTCGAGGAGGCGATGCCAGCGGAGGAGCGACGGCTCTACGCCTGGTGGAATCGCGCCGATGATCGCCGAGCGGATCGGACGCGGCGAGGCCACGCGCCAGCCGATGCCTTCCAGCCGCTCGGCAAAGCGCGACGCCAGCGCCACGACGTAGTCGGCGATGGCGTCGATGCCGGTCTCCAGCAGCAGCTCCAGCGACGCGCGCAGGCCGTAGATGCCGTTCGTGTTCAGCGATCCGGCCTCGAAGCGGCGGGAGTCGGGAAGGAGGTCGTCCGGACAGTCGATGAACTTGCCTTTACGGTCGATGTTCGTCCAACCGTGCTCGACGACCTCGAGCTCTTCCATCTTCTCTTTGGCCACGAAGAAGATCGAGGCCCCCTCGGGTCCGCACATCCATTTGTGTCCGTCCGCGGCCAGGAAGTCGATCTTCGAGCGGCGCACGTCCATCGGCAGGACGCCGACGCTCTGGATGGCGTCGACGCAAAAGAGGACGCCGCGGCGCGCGCAGATCTCGCCGACGGCGTCGAGGTCGGCGGCGAAACCGTTGTGAAACGCGACGGATGACAGCGTGACGACGCGCGTGCGCTCGTCGATCAGCGCTTCGACGTCGTCGGGCTCGAACGCGCCATCGCGGCTCTGCACGACGCGCAGCTCGACGCCGCGCCTGTCAAGGCTTCTCCACGGCGTGGAATTGGAGGGGAACTCGAGGTCGGTGGTGACGACGTTGTCGCCCGCGCGCCAGCGGATTCCCTGCGCCACGAACGACAATCCCTCGGAGGTATTTTTGAGGATGGCGATCTCCTGCGGCGTGGCGTTGAGGAGGCGCGCCGCCGCCTCGCGCAGGCGGACGTACTCGGCGTACCAGTCGCGCCAGTGCAGCGCGCCGTACTCGCGCTGGTCGGTGGCGTGGGCGATCATCGCCTCGGCCGCCGGCACGGAGAGCGGCCCGACGGCCGCGCAGTTCATGTAGACGATGTTCGCGGTGACGGGAAAGAGGTCGCGCAGCATGCCGATGTGATTCAATCATCGCATGCGCGACCTTTGTTTCGTCCTCATGCCGTTCGGTCGCAAGCAGGCGCCCGACTCGAATCTGCTCATCGACTTCGACGCCGTTTATGCGGAGATCATCAAGCCCGCCATTGAAGACGCCGGCCTCGAGCCGCTGCGCGCGGACGAAGAGATGACCGGCGGCGTGATTCATAAGCCGATGTTCGAGCGTCTGATCCTCTGCCGCTTCGCGGTGGCCGACATGACCACGGCGAACGCGAACGTTTTCTACGAGCTCGGCGTGCGCCACGCCGTGAAGCCGCAGTCGACGGTGCTGCTGTTCGCGGAGGGCGGCCGGCTGCCGTTCGACGTCGCGCCGCTGCGCGCGCTGCCGTATCAGCTCTCGTCGGACGGAAAGCCGAGCAACGCCGGCGCGGCGCGCAACGCGTTGCGCGGGCTGCTCGAGCACGCGCGGAACAACGTCGACAGCGCGACCGACAGCCCGATCTATCAGATGGTCGACGACTATCCGAACATTCAGCACGAGAAGACGGACGTCTTTCGCAAGCAGGTCGAGTACGCGCGCAAGCAGAAAGAGGAGCTGGCGAACGCGCGGCGCAGCGGCATCGAGGCGTTACGCGCATTCGAAGTGAGTCTCGGCGACTTGAACGACGTCGAGGCCGGCGTGCTCATTGACCTTTTCCTTTCCTACCGTTCGGTCAAAGGGTGGAAGGAGATGATCGCGCTCGCGGCGAAGATGCCGAAGCCGATCGCAAACACGGTGATGGCGCGGGAGCAGCTGGCGCTGGCGCTCAACCGCGACGGCCAGAGCCAAGCCGCGGAGAGCGTGCTCCTCGATCTGATCAAGAGCCACGGCCCTAGCAGCGAAACGAACGGCATCCTCGGCCGCGTCTACAAAGACCGCTGGGACAGGATCAAAAGCGCAGGCGGACTGGCCGCGCGCGGCGAATTGCAGAAAGCGATCGAGGCGTACCTACGCGGCTTCGAGACCGACTGGCGCGATGCCTACCCCGGCGTGAATGCCGTGACGCTGATGGAGCTCCGCGAGCCGCCCGATCCGCGGCAAGCCGACGTCCTTCCGGTCGTGCGTTACGCCGTGACGCGCAAAGTGGCGGCGGGCAAGCCCGATTACTGGGACTTCGCGACGCTCCTCGAGCTGGCGATTCTGGCGCGCGACGAAGCGGGCGCCATGTCGGCCGCGGAATCGGCGCTGGCGAACGTGCGCGAGAAATGGGAACCGGAGACGACGCTGCGCAATCTCCGCCTGATCGACGAGGCGCGGACGAAGCGCGGCGAGCAGACGCCGCCGTGGGTCGCGGAGATCATGAGCGCCCTCGCCGAAGCGGCGAAGTAGGAGCCCATGCCGGTTGCCATTCGCGTCGCGGTTGCGATCCTGACCGCGGTCTTCGTCGGCCGCCCGGCGATTCACATCGCCCGCACGGCGCGCCACGACACGCGCGCCGTCGCCGCGCTTCCGGCGAACACCGCCGACGATGCCAGCCGCATGAACGCGACGGCGGTGCACGCGATCGTCGACGTCTCACCCGACAACGACACCGCCATCGCGCAGATCCGCGCCGCCATCGCCCAGGCGCGCGCCGAGCACCTCGGCGTCTCCGTGGCCGGCTTCCGCCACTCCATGGGCGGGCAGACCATCGCCGCGAACGGCATCGTGCTCGACATGCTGGCGCACAACCGCATCGAGCTCCGCGACGGCGGCGCGGTCGTGCGCGCGCAGAGCGGCGCCGTGTGGCGCGACGTCATCCGCGCACTCGACGCCGCCGGGCGCTCGGTCGAGGTGATGCAGTCGGACAGCCCGTTCAGCGTCGGCGGCTCGCTCAGCGTCAACTGCCACGGCTGGCAGCATCGCCACGGGCCGATCGCGTCGACAGTCGTGGCCATGACGGTGATGCTGCCCGACGGCACGGTGGCGCGCTGCAGCCGCACCGAGCGTCCCGACCTCTTCGCGCACGTCCTCGGCGGCTACGGTCTCTTCGGCGTGATCCTCGACGCCGACCTCCGCACCGTGCCGAACGAACGGTACCGCGCGCACTACGTCGCCTGCGACGTCGGCACGTACGAAGCGGTATTCGACCGCGAAGCGCGCGACGACACGAGCGCCGGAATGGCCTACGGCCGGATCAGCGTCGCGCCGGGCTCTGCGTTCCTGCACGATGCGATCGTGACGACGTACCGCCGCGAGGCCGGCGCGATTCCGGCGATGCGCCCGCACTCCGGCACCGGATTCGCGCGGCTGATCTTCCGCGGCTCGGTCGGCAGCGACTACGGCAAGCGCTTGCGCTGGGGGATGGAGCGGCGCCTGCTGCCGATCATCGAGCGCGGCGCGGTCTCGCGCAACGACGTGCTGAGCGGCGACATTGAGCTCTATGTCGATCACAGCGCGGAGTCGATCGACGTGCTGCACGAGTATTTCGTCCCCCGAGGCAAGCTGGCCGCGTTCCTCGATGCGATCCGCCCGATCCTCATCCGCGAGCGCGCCGACCTGCTTAACGTGACGGTGCGCGACGTCGACCGCGACGACACGACCGCGTTGCCGTACGCGCGCGGCGACGTCTACGCGGTGGTGATGTTCTTTCATCAGGAGCGCTCGGCGAACGGCGACGCGCAGATGGAGCGCCTCACGCAGCAGTTGATCGACGCCGCCCTCGCCGCCGGCGGCACGTACTACCTGCCGTACCGGCTGCACGCGACGCCCGAGCAACTCGCCCGCGCCTATCCGATGATCGGCGCGTTCTTCGCGGAGAAGCGGCGCGTCGATCCGGAGGGATCTTCACGAACTCGTGGTACCGGCGGTACGGACGTTGAAATGTGGAGTGCGGCGGCCATGCCGCCGCTCTGACAGCGGCGGCATGGCCGCCGCACTCCACATTTCAACGTCCATACCGCCGGTACCACGAGTTCGTGAAGATCCCCTCCGGATCGACGCGCCGCTTCTCCGCGAAGAACGCGCCGATCATCGGGTAGGCGCGGGCGAGTTGCTCGGGCGTCGCGTGCAACCGGTACGGCAGGTAGTACGTGCCGCCGGCGGCGAGAGCGGCGTCGATCAACTGCTGCGTGAGGCGCTCCATC
>DATDFB010000085.1:0-4393 GCA_036522835.1 Thermoanaerobaculia bacterium
AAGGGCGCACGCTGTGCGCCCCCACCGGTAGGGGCGCACGGCGTGCGCCCCTTGTCATCGCGCTTTTCGCCGTCGCGATTCTCGGGTGTCAGGAAAAAAAGCAGAAGCCGGCCGACGAGGCCGTCCCCGTCACCGTCGCCACCGTCGAGCAGAAGAACGTGCCGATCCAGATCCGGGCCATCGGCAACGTCCAGCCGCTCTCGAACGTCGCCGTGCGCGCGCTTGCCGGCGGGCAGCTCGAGCGCGTCTGGTTCAAGGAAGGCGACGACGTGCGCAAGGGGCAGCTCCTCTTCACCATCGACCCTCGCCCGTACGACGCCGAGCTCAGGCAGGCGCAGGCGAACCTTCAACGCGACGAGGCCCAGCTTCGTAACGCCGAAGCACAGGCCAAGCGATACGACGAGCTCGTGAAGAAGGACTACGTCACGAAAGAGGAATACGACAAGCTCGTGGCGGCCGCCGAGGCGGCGCGCGCCGTCGTGGCCGCGGACCGCGCTGGCATCGAGACCGCGCGCCTGCAGCGGTCGTACTGCGAGATCCGTTCGCCGCTCGACGGCCGCACCGGCTCGCTCATGGTCCACGCCGGCAACCTCGTCAAGGCCAACGACACCACGCCGCTCGTCGTCATCAACCAGGTCCAGCCGGTGTACGTGCAGTTCGCCGTCCCCGAACAGAACCTGGAGCTGCTGCGGCAGCGCGGCGGAGCGGCCGTCGAGGCCTCGCCGCAGCAGGGCGGCGCGCCGATCGCCATCGGCACGCTCACCTTCATCGACAACAACGTCGACACCACCACCGGCACGATCACGCTCAAGGCCACCTTCCCCAACCGCGACCGCGCGCTCTGGCCCGGCCAGTACGTCAACGTGGCCATCACCACCGACAACAAGGCCAACGCCCTCGTCGTCCCGCTGCGCGCCCTGCAGACCAGCCAGAAGGGCGGCCAGTACGTCTATGTCGTCAAAGGGGGGCAAGGCGTGGAGATGCGCAACGTCTCCGTCTACAAGACCATCGATCAAAGTGCCATCATCGACCGCGGCCTGACCGCCGGCGAGACGGTCGTGACGGACGGACAATTACGGTTGACGCCGAAGAGCAAAGTCCAGATCAAGAGTTAATGTGGAGTGCGGCGGCCATGCCGCCGCTCTCCGGAAAACAGCGGCGGCATGGCCGCCGCACTCCAGATTATGAACATCGCGGAAATCTTCATCAAACGCCCGGTCATGACCACCCTGGTCATGCTCGCCATTCTGCTCTTCGGTGTGATGGCCTACCGCCAACTGGCGGTGAGCGACCTGCCGAACGTCGACTTCCCGACCATCCAGGTCAGCGCCTCGCTGCCCGGCGCCTCGCCGGAGACGATGGCCGCGGCCGTGGCCACGCCGCTGGAGCGCCAGTTCTCGACGATCGCCGGCCTCGACACCATGACCTCGGCGAGCTTCCTCGGCTCGACCTCCATCACCCTGCAGTTCAACCTCTCCCGCAACATCGACGCGGCCGCGCAGGACGTGCAGTCCGCCATCGCCGCCGCGGCGCGGCAGCTCCCGCCGAACATGCCGTCGCCGCCGTCGTACAACAAGGTTAATCCCGCCGACTCGCCGGTCTTCTTCCTGGCCCTCACCTCGGACACGATGCCGCTCTACGACCTCGACGAGTACGGCGAGACCGTCATGGCCCAGCGCATCTCCACCGTCCCGGGCGTCGCCCAGGTTTTCGTCTACGGCGCGCAAAAGTACGCCGTGCGCATCCAGCTCGACCCGCGCCAGCTGGCCTCGCGCGGCATCGGCATCGACGAAGTCGGCAACGCCATCAAGAACAGCAACGTCAACCTCCCCACCGGCGTGCTCCAGGGCCCGTACACCGCCTACACCGTGCAGGCCAACGGGCAGCTCCTCAAGGCCGCCGACTACCGCCCCCTCACGGTCGCGTACAAGAACGGCGCGCCGGTGCACCTCTCGGACCTCGGCACGGTCAGCGACAGCGTCGAGAACAACGTCACCGCCGCCTGGTTCAAGGACAAGCGCGGCCTGATCCTGGCCATCCAGAAGCAGCCTGGGACGAATACCGTCGAGGTGGCGGACTCGATCCGCAGTCTCCTGCCGACGTTCCGCAGCGAGCTGCCGGCGTCGGTGAACCTCGACATCCACCGCGACCGCGCCGAGTCGATCCGCGACTCGGTGCGCGACGTCAAGTTCACGCTGCTCCTGACGCTCTTCCTGGTCATCCTGGTCATCTTCCTTTTCCTGCGCAACATCTCGGCGACGATCATCCCCAGCCTGGCGCTGCCGCTGTCGATCGTCGGCACGTTCGCGGTGATGTATCTGTTCGACTATTCGCTCGACAACCTCTCGCTCATGGCGCTCACGCTGTCGGTCGGCTTCGTCGTCGACGACGCCATCGTCATGCTGGAGAACGTCGTCCGGCACATGGAGCTCGGCGAGCGGCCGCTGGAGGCGGCGCTCAAGGGCTCGAAGGAGATCGGCTTCACCATTCTGTCGATGACGATCTCGCTGGCCGCGGTGTTCATCCCCATCCTCTTCATGGGGGGCATTCTCGGACGGCTCTTCCACGAGTTCGCCGTGACCATCACCTCGGCGATTCTCGTCTCCGGCTTCGTCTCGCTCTCGCTCACCCCGCTGATGAGCGCGAAGTTCCTCCGTCCGCACAAGGACGTGCAGCACGGCAAGCTCTATCAGATGACCGAGCGCGGCTTCGATTGGTCGCTCAGCGTCTACGAGCGCGGGCTGCGCTGGGTGCTCGCCCACCGCGTCACGACGCTGGTGTTCTCGCTGCTGATCCTGGCGGCCACGGTGTGGCTCTTCATGATCGTGCCGAAGGGCTTCATCCCCAACGAGGACCAGGGGCAGATCTTCATCAACCTCGAGGGGGCGCAGGGCATCGGCTTCGACGAGCTGGTGAAGAAGCAGCTCGTGGCCGCGAACATCGTGATGAAGGAGCCGGGCGTGGCCACGTTCTTCTCCTCGGCCGGCTCGCGCGGCGCGAACAATACCGGCATCATCTCCATCCGCACCGTGCCGAAGAGCGAGCGCACGGTGACGCTCGACCAGATGGTGGCGTCGCTGCGGCCGAAGCTGAATTCGATCCCCGGCCTCCGCGCCTACGTGCAGATCCCGCCGCCGATCCGCCTCGGCGGACGCACCGGCAACGCCAACTATCAGTACACGATGCAGGCCGCCGACACGAACGTGCTCTACGACGCGTCGACGGCGATGCTCGAGAAGATGCGCAAGATGCCCGACCTCACCGACGTCGCCACCGACCTGCAGATGAAGAACCCCACGCTGCAGGTGACGGTCGACCGCGAGAAGGCCGCGGCCCTCGGCATGAACATCCAACAGATCGAGGACGCGCTCTTCTCCGCGTACGGGACGCGGCAGATCTCCACGATCTACGCGCCGACCAATGAGTACCAGGTCATCATGGAAGTCGATCCGCGCTTCCAGGGACAGCCCGACGAGCTGTCGATGCTCTACGTGCGCGGCGCCTCGGGCCAGCTCGTGCCGCTCGACGTCGTCTCCAAGCGCGTGCCGGCGTTCGGCCCGCTGGCCATCAACCACTCCGGCCAGGTGCCGTCGGTGACGATCTCGTTCAACCTGCGGCCGGGCGTCTCGCTCGGCGACGCGGTGAACCAGATCAACGGCGTGGCCAAGGCCACGCTGCCGGCGGCGATCACGACGAGCTTCCAGGGGACGGCGCAGGCGTTCCAGTCGTCGCTCCAAGGCCTCGGGCTGCTGCTGCTGATGGCCATCGCCGTGATCTACATGGTGCTGGGTATTCTTTACGAATCGTTCATCCATCCGGTGACGATTCTCTCGGCGCTGCCGTTCGCCGGGTTCGGCGCGCTCTTGACGCTGCTGGTGTTCCACACCGACCTGTCGATCTACGCGTTCGTCGGCGTGATCATGCTGGTCGGCCTGGTGAAGAAGAACGGCATCATGATGGTCGACTTCGCTGTGGAGGCGCAGCGCGGCGGGGCCACGCCGGAGAAGGCCATCTACGACGCCTGCGTGGTCCGCTTCCGCCCGATCATGATGACGACGATGGCGGCGCTCATGGGCACGCTGCCGATCGCGCTCGGCTTCGGCGCCGGCGCCGAGTCGCGGCGCCCGCTCGGCCTGGCCGTCGTGGGCGGCCTGCTCTTCTCGCAGACGCTCACGCTCTACGTCACCCCGGTCTTCTACGTGCTCATGGAGTCGCTGCGCACCCGGGGCAAGAAGCAGGGGCCGACGTGGATGGAGGCGGTGGAGCAGGAAGAGGTGATCGAGGAGCAGGAGGAGCAGCTCGTGGGGGCGGGGGCGCGGCGGATCGTGCCGGTCTCGTAGCCGGCGATGTGGAGTGCGGCGGCCATGCCGCCGCTGTCAGAGCGGCGGCATGG
>DATDFB010000086.1:0-4599 GCA_036522835.1 Thermoanaerobaculia bacterium
GGGCGGAGCGCTCGTCGCCCGGCTGCGAGCGCTGCGGCTGCGCGGCCGGCGGCGCCGGCACCGGCACCGGCGCGTTCTTCGACTGCTGCTGCTTGAGCTGCTGCGTGTACTCCTTCTGCAGCTTCATCAGCTCTTCCTGCATCTTCTGGGCGACGGCCTGTTCGAACGCCGCTTTCTTCTGCGCCTCGGGATCGACCGTCGACGTGGTCGACGTCGCCGCCGTCGCCGGCTGCGAAACGACCACCGGCGCCGGCGCGGCCACCGCGGCTTTCACCGGCGGCGGCGCGGTGGCGGTGGCGGTGGGCGCGGGAGCGGCCTTCGTGCCGCCGCGCATCATCATCGCCGCAGTGATGCCGCCGCCGATGACCACGATCGCCGCGGCCGCGTAGAGCGGCACCATGTTCTTCTTCTTCGGTTCTTCGTCGGCGGAGACGCCGAACGTCGGCGTGGCCACGGCGGGCATCGGCGCGGACGCGGGATGCTCCGCGTACGCCGCCGCGTTCACCTTCGACTCCTTCTCGCGGTCGATCGCCTCCGCTTCCATCTCTTTCTTCAACAGATTGCTGAGATAGAAGGCGAGGTTGAACGTCGTGGCCGAGTACTTGCCGCCGTGCGCGACCGCGGAGAGGGCCTGCTTCATCTCCGTCATCGTCGGATAGCGCATGGCCGGATCGATGTGCAGCGACTTCTCCAGGATGGCCCGGATCTCCGGCGGCATCTCCTGACCCGACATCGTCTTCGCCGAGCGCACGGCTTGCATGAACGCGCTCGCGGTGAGCGAGTCGGGCGGCTCCTCGCCGGTGACGAGGAGGTAGAGGACCGCCCCCATGGCATACACCTCGGAGGACTTCGTCGGCTCGGCAGTGGCGCGGATCTCCGGCGCCACGTAGCGGGAGATCTCGCCCGAGACCCGCGCGTCGCGCAGCGAGACAATGATGCCGCGGCCGAGCTGCTGGCCCGCCACGCGGATCTCGCCGTCGTCGCTGATCCAGATGAACTGCGGCAAGAGAGCGCCGTGGAGCAGACGCTTCTCGCCGTACTTCAGATCGCCCGTCGTGGCCAGCGAGAGCGCCACTTTCTCCGCCACGACGATGGCCTGGTCGAGCGGAATCGGATTCGGCATCTGATTCGTGCCGCCGCGCGCGCGGTCGACGATGTGCCGCAGCGAGCGGCCGCCGGCGTACTCGTAGGAGATGCAGGGGACGCCGTCGACGACGTCGATGGCCTGCGCGCGCGCGAACGAGGTGCCGGAGAGCGCCGGGACGATCTCGCGCGCCTCCGCGGCGCTCTGCGCGATGGCCTCGCGGTTGCCGCCGCTCAGGCGCCGCAGCGCCACGGTGCCGGCGAGCTGGCCGCCGTCGATCTTTCCCGCGCGCCACAGATCGCCGAGGGCGTCGGTCTCGAGGCGCTTGAAAAGAATGAACGATCCGAACTGCTCGTACGGTCTGCTCTTGCTGGCCATGGGAAATGGACCCCCAGAGATGAGTGGAAAATGGAGGGTCAGGATAGCACGGGGGAGTTATTAGTGCTGAGTGCTGGGTGCTGAGTGCTGAGTTCGGCGGAGCAACACAGCACAGCACTCAGCCCAATCATCGCGCTGCGCGTTGCTGCCGGTACCACTCCACCTGATACACCTGCACGTTCCGGTTGTGCTCCTCGACGCTCGTCGCGAACGCGTGCGAGCCGTCGTGCTTGGCCACGAAGTAGAGGAACTCTGTCTTTGCCGGCGCCGCCGCCGCGCGCAACGACGCCAGCCCCGGATTCGCGATCGGGCCGGGCGGGAGGCCGTGCACGCGATAGGTGTTGAACGGCGAGTCGATCTGCAGGTCGGCCTTGTGGATGTTGCCGTCCCACCGCCGCGCGAGCTTGAGGGCGTAGATGACCGTCGGATCGGCGCCCAGGAGCATGTTGCGATGGAGGCGGTTCATGTAGACCGATGCCACGAGCGGGCGCTCCTGCGGCAGCCGCGCCTCGGTCTCCACGATCGACGCCAGCGTCACGGTCTGGTGCGCGCTCAAGCCCGTCGTGATGTAGGCGAGCTCCGGGCCGAAGTGGCGGCGGAAGTTCTGCACCATGGCCGCCACGATCGTCTTCGCCGGCGTGCCGGGGACGAACTTGTACGTATCGGGGAAGAGATAGCCTTCGAGCGACGGCGCGTCGGTGGCGAGGTCGCGGATCAGCTCCGGATCGGCGGTCAGCTTGTCCCACTCGGCCTGCTTGCCGAATCCCTCGGAGGCGAAGATGTGCCCGACGGTGAAGCGGTCGAGCCCTTCGCGCACGGTCACGGTTTTCAGCACGACGTCGCCGCGAATCAGCTTGTCGATCACCTCCGCCGCCGACAGCGGCTTGGTGAACTCGTAGACGCCGGCCTTGATCGACTCGCGGTGCCGGGCGAGCTTGATGTAGATGAGCGGGATGTAGTGGTCGCGCAGGACGCCCTGCTCTTCGAGGTGGCGCAGCACGGTCGAGGTGTGCTCGCCCTTCTTCACTTCCACGTCTTTCTTTGGATCGGGATAGCGCTTGAACGGAACGGTGAGCGCGCGCCAGAAGAACCAGCCGCCGCCGGCGCCGAGGAGAATGGCGAAGATGGCGATCGTCGTCAGCGAGTGGAGCAGCTTGGCGCAACCGCTGCGCGCGCGCGGCTGCCGGCGGGCTATGACGGCCTCCGCGCGTCGAGGTAGGACTGGAGGATGACGGTGGCGGCGTGCATGTCGATGTCGCGCTGCGCCTCGCGCCGCCGGACGCCGCGCGCGCGCAACTGCGCCGCGGCCTCGGCCGTGGAGAGCGTCTCGTCCCAGAGCACGACCTCTTTGCACGTCCTCTGCCGCAGCCGCTCGGCCAGGTCGCGGAACTTCTGCTCCGAGGGACCGGCGTGCACGCGTTTCGGAAGGCCGACCACGATCGTGTCCGCGTCGAGCTCGTTCGCGAGGCGGGCCAGCGTCTCCACGACGTCGCCTTCGTTCTTCACGACGGAGTGCGGCGTCGCCACGACGCCCGAGTCGCTCACGGCAATGCCGATGCGGCGGCCGCCGTAGTCGATGGACATGAGAGACATCGTTCGCTCATCGTTTCCGCTCGAGATTCATCTCCAGCGTCTTGAACCAGCTCTTGCCGTCGCGCGAGAACTCCCCGATCTCGTGCCAGCCGCCGGCCGGCGTACGGTCGATGGAGAAGCGCACCTGGCCGCCGGGCACCGGAAACCCCCAGACGAGCGTGCCGTCGCCGACGGCCGGCTCGACGTCGACCTCGCCGTTCGCCCGCGTATACGCGCGCCAGCGATACTTCGACGCCGCCGCGTCGTAGGAGACGACGGCGAAGGCTTGGTGCACCGCCTTCCCCTCGGCGTTGACGCCGAGGCCGTCGATGACGAGCACGCTTCCGCCGGCGGCCGTGCGCACTGACTCGGTTTGCTTGAAGGTTGCGCGTTGGTCGCGCCCCGTCGCCGCCCACCCTTCCCCCGCCCACTCGCCCGTGAGAAAGCCGAGCTTGGCGATGGCATCGACGCGCGCTTTTTCCGCCGCCGGGCCCTGCGCCACGGCCGGCGCGCAGAGCGCAGTGGCCAGAAGGAAGACAGCGAAGCGTTTCATGATCGTAGGATAGCGCACGGATCACCCACTCGAATGCCCATGGGCATCGCGAGTCCGTTGGCGGAACGCACTCGAATGCCCATGGGCATTGTGAGTGCGATGTCGGAACGCACTCAGATGCCCATGGGTGTCGTCAGTGCGATGTCGGGAACGCACTCACGTGTTCACGGATCGCACGAATCCGAAATCGCATCGCACGCGAGTGCCCATGGGCCTCGCGGGTGATCGCTTCTGCCTCCAATCGAATGCCCATGGGCCGCGTGAGTCCCTCGTCCGGCACGCATTCGAGTGCCCATGGGTTGCATTCATCCTCCCCAGCGCACAATCACCGGCACCCGCCATGAAGCTCGACGCCATCCTCGAGTCTATGCTGAAGGTCTCGGACCGGTCTCCGACCTCAACGTCTCGCGCCCACTTGGTGCTGGCTCCGGCGTTCGACACGATATGCCACGTGTTTGTGGGCGCGGAGCACCTTGGCGCGCCTGCGTCAAGAGTCAGTGGCGAGATAACAGCGCACGAGACGACCCATCTTTGGAATTGATCCGCCAGCGCCGTTGAAAATCATTCCGCGTGTGGAGGTGATCAGGTGCTTCCACTGGATAATCTAAACGAGGTCGCGCCCGCTCCTCGGGATCAGGGGCAAACGCGCGTATTCAAACCGGGCGATCAGCGGAACGTGTTCACGGCCACAAGTGCTGGAGGGAACGTCCTCTGGCATCTCGATGGCGCGGCGGTCGAACTACGGCCGATTTCGCCGTGCAATGTGAAGCAAATCCGGCAATGCAGCAACGTCGCGCGTGCCGGCCGCAACCGGTACAGCCGGTGGTCGCGCGCTCCGACTCCTCCGCGACGAGCTGAGATCGCGTTCGAGCGCGACGCAGCCGCGCAGCCAGACCGCGGCGATCGCGAGGAGAAGAAGCGCACCGCCGGCGGCGGCCATCCGCTCCCGCCACGTCGGCGGCCGCGGCGATCGGTCTGTGGAGTGCGGCGGCCATGCCGCCGCTGTCACAGC
>DATDFB010000087.1:0-17937 GCA_036522835.1 Thermoanaerobaculia bacterium
CTCGGCGATGGCCTCGAGCTCGGCGCGCTCGAGGGCCGGCGCGGCGTCGCGGTACGCGAAGAGCGCGGCGATCCCGCACATCTACGTCTCGACCGCACGCGGGTGGCCGCGGCGGAACCAGTAGCGGAGGAAGATGAGCAGCGCGAGCCCCAGCGCGCCGAGGCCGTAGCCGGCGGGCTTCAGGGTATCGATCGACGTCAGCACCGCGGCGACGGCGAAGAGAAGAGTCATCAGCCAGATCGAGGCGATGGCCTTGCCGGCGCTGCCGTACTTCTCGACGAGGATGTGGTGGATGTGGCGCTTGTCGGCGTTGAACATGCGCGTGAGGCGCGCGATGACCGACTCGTGCGGATCGCTGAAACGCTGCTTCATGACGATGAGCGTGTCGAGCACGGGGAGGGCCAGGGCCAGCATCGGCCCGCCGACGATGAGCGCCGTCGGCGACTTGGTGGGACGGACGATGGAGTCGGCCGCGAGCAGAAGGCCGATGAACATCGAGCCGGTGTCGCCCATGAAGATCTTCGCCGGCGGTTTGTTCCACGGATAAAACCCCAGAAGGCTGCCGGCGAGCGCGGTCATGAGGACGAGCGAGAAGACGTCGCCGCGCACGAAGGCGATGACGAAGAACGCGACGGCGATGGTGATGGCCACGACGGTGCAGAGCGAATCCATGCCGTCGATGAAGTTCATGGCGTTGATGACGCCGACGATCCAGACGACGGAGACGACGCTGGCGAGGAGGCCGAGGTTCAGGCGCATGCCGGCCAGGGAGACGAAGTCGAAGCGGAAGCCGAAGGCGACGAGGATGACGGCCGCGGCGGTCTGGATGGTGAACTTGCGCGGCGCGTCGGTGCCGAGGACGTCGTCGTAGACGCCCAGCCCGACGATGAGCGCGCCGGCGGCGAGGACGGCGCAGAGGTAGTCGATGTTCTTCGACACGAGCGCCGCGGCGTGGCGGTTGCCGGCCAGAAGGAGCAGGGGAAAACCGAAGCCGAAGATGATGGCCAGGCCGCCCAGGCGCGGCGTGCTCTCGAGGTGGATGCGGCGCGTTTCGTCCGGGTGATCGACCGCGCCGATGCGCTCGGCCGCGTGCTTGACCAGCTTGGTGACGACGTAGGACGTGACGGCGCTCAGGAAAAAGAGCACCGCCAACGCGATCGAAGTGTCGAACATCTCCCGACGGGAAGAATATCAGTGCTGGGTCCTGAGTCCTGGGTCCTGAGTGCCTGCTCAGGACCCAGGACCCAGGACTCAGGACTTCGCGGCAATCACCACCAACGTGACGTCATCCCCGAACGAGCCAGACGTGAAGTTCGTAATCGCCTCGACGATCTTCTCCTGCAGCTCCGCGGCGCCGAGCTCGCGGTGGGAGCGGACGACGTCGATGATGCGCTCGTCGCCGAAGTCTTCGTCGGCGCGGCGCGACTCGGAGACGCCGTCGGTGAAGAGCACGATGCGGTCGCCGGGGTCGATCGGCACGATGGCCTGGTCGTACGACTCGCCGCGGAAAAGGCGGCCGAGGACCGAGCCGCCGGTGTCGAGGCGCTCCACCTCGCCCGTGGCGCGCACCAGGAGCGGCGGGTTGTGCCCGGCGTTGCAGTACGTCAGCGTGCGCTCCTTCGTGTCGAGCAGCGCGTAGAAGAACGTGATGAACGTGCCGCCGGTGAGATTGCCGGCCACGACGTGGCGCACTTTCTCGCACAATCTCCGAGGAGCGGTGTCGGAGGACGCCGTCGCCTTGACTGCCGCCTGCAAACTCGCCATCAAGAGCGCCGCGGGCATCCCTTTGCCGGCCACGTCGGCGATGCAGACCGCGGCCTTGCCGTCGCCGAAGTCGATGGCGTCGTAGTAGTCGCCGCCGACGCTGCGGGCAGGCTGCCACATGCCGGCGAGCTCGAAGCCGTCGAGCTGCGGCAGCGACTTCGGCAGGAGGATCTGCTGCATCGCCCTGGCCTGCTCGAAGTCCACTTCCTCGTTGCGCAGCCGCGAGGTCTCCAGCGCCATCGCCACCTGCGACGTCGCCGCGCCGAGAAACTCGAAGTCCTCGGCGGAGAACGGATCGTTCGACAGCTTGGCGCCGAGAGCGACGAAGCCGATGGCGTCGCGCTGGGCGCGCATCGGGACGACGAGCTTCGTGCCGAGGCGGCGGAGGCGTTGCGCGAGCTCGAGCGGCAGCGCGTCGCGCTCGGGATCGAGCGGGCGGGCGAGCGGGAAGAGCGGAACGCGGAACGAGCCGAGGATCTCGTCGGCGATGCCGACCTTCGCCGCGGCGACGAAGTGCTGTTCGCTGCGCATGGCCACGAGCACCATGCGGTTCTGCAACGCCTGCTGCAGCTGCTCGGCGAGGAGGCGAAGGAGCTCCTCGCGCACCGCGCCGCCGCTCGTGGCGTCGGCAAGCGTGCGCAGCGCCAGCGGGTAGCTGACGCGCTCGCGGAAGACGTTGCGGTCGACGACGCGCTGCAGCGTGTTGCGCAACGGCACGGCCAGCAGCGCGACGATGATCGTCGAGCCGACGAGCAGGGCCTGGTTGCGGACGCCGGCGAAGTGCACGAGCAGCGCGCCGACGCCGCCCACGAGCACGCCGTAGAGCAGGAAGACGACGACGCTGAGAATCGCGTACGTGACGGTGCGCCGGATGATGAGATCGATGTTCATCAGCCGGTACTTCACGATGGCGAAGGCGAAGGAGAGGGGGATGAGGACGTAGATCAGGCGCGGCACGAGATCGAGCGCCATCGTCCCCCAGGAGATCCCGACGTGCTGGTGGTACACCCGATACGCCACGAACGCCCCGATCGCGGCGCAGACGACGCGCATGACGACGACCACCGTCGTCGCCCAGAGCGGCCATTTGACCTGCCGCTTCTCTTCGATGCCGCTCTCGCGATAGGTGCGGTAGAGGGCGATGATCGCCGCCACCGGATAGAAGAGAACGCTGGCGATGACGACGAGAACGACGATTCCGGTCAGGACGATGCCCAAGAGGAAGCTGTCGACGAAATGCGAGGCCGCATATGAGAGGCAAGCAAAGATACCGAGGCCGACGATCTGCGTGGCCAGCGGCTGGCGGGCGAACGTCCCAGCGTGCTCCCGCCCGCGCTGGACCAGGCGGACGGCCGCAACGATCACGACGACCGCGGCCAGCGCACAAATCGTATACGTCACCCACAAGGTGTGGTTGGAGACCGCCCATCCCGCCGCCACTGCCGCCGCGATCGCGACGAGCGACAGCGCGGGCGGTCCGTAGATCCAGCGGAGGATTTCCGGCCGGTCGACGACGATCGGCCGCGGCTTGGGAAACAACAGCGCCAGATGCAGCAGCAGCGGCGTGAAAAGAAAGACCGTGACGGTGTAGACGACGAATTGCGGGAGCATGCCCGCGGTACCCGCCGCCGCGGCGCCGCGCGAGCCGGCGGCGCTCTCCGTCACGGCCGCGGCCGAGCTGATGAAATAGGTCGCGGCTACGACGCACATGGCGAAGAAAATGACCGCGCGGCGGTCCACCGGGTCGCGCCAGAAGATGAAGAGGCCGATGGCCAGGAAGACGGCCGCCACGACGACCGAGGCGATCAGCATCGACAGAAACATCGGCGAGGTGACGACCGACTCGAAGCGGATGGCAACGTTGCGCTCCACGCCGTTGTGGCGGATCCGGTAGACCACTACGTCGCCCCGGCGGATGTTCTCGTCGATCCGGTCGATGCGGTCGCGCTCGCGCGTGGAGACGCCGTTCACGGCGAGAAGATCGTCGCCGGCGGCGATGCCGGCGCGTTCGGCGGGGCTGCCGGGATTGACGGCGAACACGCTGCCCATCCGCCATCCGAACGGCAACCGCGGCGCCGGCTTCTTGTCCGAGGTCTTCTGCGGCAGGGCTGCGAAGCCGGCCCAGCCGCGCTGGTGCACGATGCGCAGGCGCCACACGGCCATGCCGAGTGTGCCCGCCACGAGCACGACGGCGATCAAGACCCCGATCCAACGGCGCGACGCTGGCGACGACATGTGTCCGTGCATTGTCCGATAGAATGCCGCGCGATTTCGGCCTTCTGGGGGAGAACATACGCATGGCAGAGCTTCCGGGTATCGAGCGCGAGACCCTCGACGTCGACGTCGTCATCGTCGGCGCGGGCCCGGCCGGCCTCGCGGCCGCGTACCGGCTCGCCGAATTGGCGAAGGCCGACGGCCGCACGGAGCCGCTCTCGATCGCCGTCCTGGAGAAGGGGAAAGAGATCGGCTCGCACGGCATCTCCGGCGCGGTCATGGACCCGCGCGGCATCGCCGAGCTGATGCCCGACTGGCTCGAGCGCGGCTGCCCGGTCGAGTCGCCCGTGACGGACGACGCGTTCTGGTTCCTCACCGAGAAGTGGAAGCTCTCGGCCCCGATCCTCCCGCCGCCGCTGCAGCAGGAAGGCAACTACGTCGTCTCGCTCGGCGACGTCGTCCGCTGGCTCGCGCCGATCGTCGGCGAGATGGGCGTCGACCTCTTCCCGGAGTTCGCCGCGGCGCGCGTGCTCGTCGAGGACGGCCGCGTCGTCGGCGTCCGCACGGGCGACAAAGGCATCGACAAGAACGGTCAGCCGAAGCCGAATTACGAGCCGGGCGTCGACATCCGCGCCAAAGTCACGATCCTCGCCGAGGGACCGCGCGGGACGCTGACGAAGCAGCTCGCCGGGATGTTCGATCTGTACGCGGGGAAGAACCCGCAGGTCTATTCGGTCGGCGTGAAGGAGCTGTGGCAGCTCCCCGACGACCGCTTCGCGCCCGGCGCGGTGATTCACACGATGGGGTGGCCGCTCGACGGCGACACGTTCGGCGGCGGCTTCATCTATGGGATGAGGGACCGCATCGTCGACATCGGCCTCGTGGTCGGCCTCGACTACAAGAACCCGACGCTCGATCCGCATCACGAGTTCCAGCGCTACAAGACCCACCCGGCCATCCGCGCGCTGATCGACGGCGGGACGATGATCTCGGCCGGCGCGAAGGCGATCCCGGAGGGGGGCTACTACTCGATGCCGCGCGCGTACGGCGACGGGTTCCTGATCGCCGGCGACTCGGCCGGCTATCTCAACGGCGCCCGCCTCAAAGGCATTCACCTCGGCATGAAGTCCGGGATGCTGGCCGCCGAGGCGGCGTACCACGCACTGACGAACAACGATGTTTCGTCGGCGCAGCTCGAGGAGTACGAAGCGCTCTTCGAAGCGTCATGGGCGCGCGAGGAGCTCTACCTGCAGCGCAATTTCCACCAGGCCTTCGAGTACGGCGTCTTCGCCGGCCTGATGAACGCGGGGCTCGGGATCGTCACGGGCGGCCGCGGCTGGGGGTTCAAGAATCGCCTGGACGGCCACGCCGGGCACGAGCGGATGGAGCGCATTCAGCGCTACTTCGGCGACGAGCACCCGCATCCGCCGGCGAAGATGAAGTTCGACAACACGTTCACGTACGACAAGGTGAGCGACGTGTACTACGGCGGGGTGGTGCACGAGGAGAATCAGCCCGCGCACCTGTTGATCCTCGACACCGAGGTCTGCATCACCCGCTGCACCGAGGAGTACGGGAACCCCTGCCTGCACTTCTGCCCGGCGAACGTCTACGAGCCGCAGCCGACCGCCGACGGCCGCGGCCGCGTGCCGTTTCTCAACTTCACGAACTGCTTCCACTGCAAGACGTGCGACATCATGGATCCGTACCAGGTGATCACGTGGGTGCCGCCGGAGGGGGGCGGGGGGCCGGAGTACAAGAAGTTGTAGGAGAATGCCCCAGCGGCCGCAGTGGCCGGATGCCCGTCGACGATCGACACGCAGTGCAAGATCGGCTCCGCGCCGGCCGCCGACCTCCTCATCGATTTTTACCGGCAGTGGAGCACGCCGCCGCGCAGCGGCGCATGCTCCGCCAGCCGCGCCGCCGCCATTACAGCTCCGCGCAAGAAAGCGTCCAGGCCGAGCCGTATCATGGCCCCTTCCGTCACCGAAAGGATCAACGCCGTCAGCTCGGGTCCAGTGTTACGCGGCTACGCAGTACAGCTCCCGGCGGCGAGATGCCTAGACACCTTTTGTGGGGAGCTCGACTTAGGGCATCCATCCTGTCGATGACGGCATGAATCCTGTCGACGACGGCATCGATCCTGTCGGCGACGGCACCGGTCCTGTCGGCGACGGCATCGGTCCTGTCGGCGACGGCACCGGTCCTATCGGTGACAGGGAGCGATGATACGGCGCTCAGGGTGGGACCATCCGGTTCCGACCGGACACTTTCTTGCGGGGAGTGGCGGCGGCAACTAAGAACCAAGAACCAAGAACCTAAGAACCTAAGAACCTAAGAACCTAAGAACCTAAGAACCTAAGAACCTCCCGAGAATGCCCCACCCGCCCCATCTGTTCCCCTCGGCACGTTTCTGGCGAACTTCCCAGGCCGCCGGGACGTAGAGCGAACAGCATGACCATTCGTCCGCTACCGAGCTCCCACCGCTCCTTCGACCGCATCGCGCTCCTGCAGCAGAACGTCGAGCGCGTTATCCGCGGCAAGTCGGAGGTCGTGCAGCTCTGCATTGCAGCGCTCCTGGCGAAGGGGCACATCCTCCTCGAGGACGTGCCCGGCGTCGGCAAGACCACGCTCGCCCATGCCCTGGCGCGGTCGCTTTCGCTGTCGTTCCAGCGCATCCAGTTCACCAGCGACCTCCTGCCGGCGGACATCGTCGGCGTCACCATCTACAAGCAGGACCAGCAGGAGTTCGAGTTCGTCAGCGGACCGATCTTCACCAGCGTTCTCCTCGCCGACGAGATCAACCGGGCCACGCCGAAAACGCAGTCGGCGCTGCTCGAGGCGATGAGCGAGGGGATGATCACCATCGAGAAGAACCGCCTGCCGCTGCCCGACCCGTTCCTCGTCATCGCCACGCAGAACCCGGTCGAGCACGTCGGCACGTATCCGCTGCCGGAGTCGCAGCTCGACCGGTTTCTGATGAAGCTGACGATCGGCTATCCGAACACGACCGACGAGAAGAAGCTCCTCCGCGCCGGCGGCGCGCAGGACGCGCTCGAGCACCTCGAGCCGGTGCTCGACGCCACGGAAGTGCGCGAGCTGCAAGAGCAGGTGGCGGCGATCCACGTGAACGAGTCGCTCGTCGACTACCTCATGGCCCTCGTCCACACGACGCGTACGCACGACGAAGTGGCCCTCGGCGTCTCCACGCGCGGCGCGCTGACGTACTTCAAAGCCTGCCAGGCCCTGGCCATGGTCAACGGCCGCGACTTCGTCATCCCAGACGACGTCAAGCGCCTGGCCGCGCCGGTGCTCTCGCACCGGATTCTGATGAAAGAGCGCCGTTCCCTTCGGGGCGATTCGTCGCCGGAGGCGCTGTTCATTGCACGCGTGGTGAATGAGGTGCCTGTTCCGCGATAGGAGTCCTGAGTGCTGAGTGCTGAGTGCTGAGTAAAACCATGACCACGGCCCCTGCATCGCCTCACTCAGCACTCAGCACTCAGCACTCAGCACTCTCCTGGCAATTCACCGGAGTCGTCCGCCTCACAAAGATCGGCGTCAGCTTCGTCCTCTTCACGATCTTTGTCGGCTTCGCGGCCATCAACACCGGCAACAACGCCCTCTACATCGGCCTCTCCTTCATGCTCGGGGCGCTGCTGCTCTCCGGCATTGCCTCGAAGGGCGGCCTCAAGCACCTGCGCGTCGACTTCGAGAGCGTCGACGAGGCGTGGGCAGGGCGGGCGGCGCGCGGGCGGCTGCGCGTCGTCAACAGCTCGCGCATCTGGAACGTGCGCGATCTCATCCTCACCTCGCCCGAGCTCGCGGCGCCCGTGTTCGTCGCCCTCGTCGAGCGGCGCCGCGAGGTTCACGTCGACGCGGCCTTCCTCTTCCGCCGCCGCGGCCTCGTGCAGCTCAACTCCATCGACCTCTACACGCGCTATCCCTTCGGCTTCTTTCTGAAAAAACGCCGTGTGACGATCCGCGGCGACGTCGTTGTCTGCCCGCGCCTCCTCGACGCCGAGGCCGCGCGCGAGCGCTTCCGTCCCATCGAGGGGGAGCAGCACTCCGCGTCGCGTCCGGGGCCGGGCTCCGACGTGCACGCCTTCCGCGAATACACGCGCGGCGACTCCCTGCGCCACGTAGCCTGGAAAAAGTCCGCCTCCCTCGGACGCTGGATCATCAAGCAGACCGAGCTCGAGGCGGGGCGCGCCGTGCACGTCGTCGTCGATCCGTACAAGCCGCGCGGCGTCGCCGACGACGACTTCGAGCAGATGGTCAGCGAGGCGGCGACGTTCGTCCACGAAGCGCTGCGGCGCGGCTTTGAAGTTTTCGTCTCCATGCCGCGCCTCGAGCTGAAAACCGATCGGGAGATCTTCCGCGCGCTCGCTCTGCTCGAGCCGGTACACGAGCCGTTCGTGCCGATGCTCGACCGCAACAGCATCGTCTTTGCCGTCCGGAGGAGCGATGAGCGAAAGAGCGCATGAGATCGAAGCGCTCGCGCTGGCGATGTTCGCCGCCGTTCCGCTCTATCTGACGCAGACGATCTCGGCCGTCCCGCTGGTTGTCTTTCACGCGGTGATGCTGGCCATCGTGCTGCGCGTCGCCGCGGGAAAGAGCGCCGAGGTCGTGCCAGCGTTGGTCATGCGCGCCCTGGCCATCGTCTACGTCGGCTTCTACGCCGTCGACGCCGTTGCCATCTCGCGCAGCGCCATCGCCGCCTCGACGCACCTCGTGCTCTTCATCGCCGCGTATCAGCCGATCGAGTCGATGCGCCGCCGCAACGACGCCCAGCGCCTCCTCATCACCGCGCTCATTTTCACCGCCAGCATCGCCTCGGCCACGCACGTGTCGATTCTGCCGTTCGTCATCGTCTTCGCGTTCTTCTTCTTCCGCCAGCTCATGCACGTCGCGCACAGGGACACGATCGCCGCCGCGGGCGCGAGCGCGCCGGAGCTTCCGTCGTCGCGCGCGGCCGGCTTCTACCTCGGCGCCACGAGCGCGGCGGCGCTGATGCTCTTCCCGCTTCTGCCGCGCGTGCGCAATCCGCTCGTGCCGGGGCTGGCCGGCTCGCTGACGAACGCGAGCACCGGGCTCTCCGAGGTCATCGACCTCAATTACGAGCGGACCATCAGCACCGACACGACCGTGGTCAGCCGCGTCTGGATGGGACGCGACTCCGTGCCGTTCTTCACGCCGCTGCGCCTGCGCGGCGCGGTGTACGACCGTTTCCGAAACAACCAGTGGCTGCAGGCCCGGCGCGAGTTCCTGCCGCTCGACATGACCCCGAACGGCAGCGCGCGCATCGCCCGCGATAGCGGCTTCACGCGCCACGCCTACGCGCAGCAGCGCTTCGTCACCGGTACGCGGCTCTTCCTGCCGGTCGGCACGTACCAGATCGACGGCGTGCCGCAGATCTACGAAGGGCCGACGCGCGACACGTACATGGTCTGGCAGCCGCGCACGGACAGCATCTCGTACGACCTCCGCCTGGCGCGCGAGGTCGCGCCGCTGACGGTGCGCCGCGTGCCGGTGTCGAATTATCCGGTGACGCCGGCGGTCGCGAACATGGCCCGCCGGATCGTCGGCGCGCATACCGATCCGATGGCGCAGGCGGCCGACATCGAGCGCTATCTGTCGACGAACTTCGAGTACGTTTCCGACCCGTCGAAGATCGGACGGCGGATGACGGTCGACGACTTCCTCCTCCGCGAGCGCCGCGGCCACTGCGAATACTTCGCTGCCGGCATGGTGGCGCTGATGTCGGCGCTCGGCACGCCGGCGCGCATCGTCGGCGGCTTCTACGGCGGGAAGCTGAATCCCTTGACCGGCTGGTTCGTGGTGCGGCGCGAGGACGCGCATGCGTGGGTGGAGGTCTACGACGGCGCGGCGTGGAAGACGTTCGATCCGACGCCGGCGACGCTGCGCCCCGGCGCCGGGCAGGGTGGGCTCCTGAGCATCTACGCCTCGGCGATCGGCGACTCGGTGAATTTCTTCTGGGACCGCTACATTCTGACCTACGGCCTCGCCGATCAGCTCCGCTTCTTCGTCGACAACTTCGAGCGCGTCCGCGACGCCGTGAGCGCCGTGAAGGTGCACGTGCGGCCGGCGCTCACGATGAACGCGGCGGCGATCGCCGCGGCGATGATGGCCGTCGTGGCGCTGGTGTATCTCTTTGCGTGGCAGCGCCGCCCCGCGTTCGCGCTGCTGCGCGAGCACCTGGCGCGCCGCGGCATCGAGGTCGGCGCGTCGATGACGATGGAGGAGGCGCTGGGACGGTTGCCTGAATCGGACGCTGCCCAGCTTGCACCGTTGATCGCACTGTACGAGCGGGCGCGGTTTTCGGCATCACCGCCCCGCGGCGTGCGCGCCGAGATTCGCAAGCGCTTGTGGAGTGCGGCGGCCATGCCGCCGCTCTGACAGCGCCGGCATGGCCGGCGCACTCCACATCACTGCGGCGGTAGGCGCCTGGGCGCGCGCATCAGCGCGATCATCTCCCGCACCGCCGCCTCCAGCCCCACCAGCGCCGCCCGCGCGATGATCGAGTGGCCGATGTTCAGCTCCTCGATCTCCGGGATGGCGGCCACGCCGTCGATGTTGCGGTAATTCAGCCCGTGGCCGGCGAACACCGTCAGCCCCATCTTCTTCGCGAACTTCGCCGCCGTCGCCACCTTCTCCAGCTCCGCCGGCCACCGCCCGTTCTTCCACGCCTCCGTGTACTTCCCCGTGTTGAGCTCCACGCGCGGCGCACGGATCTTCTGGCACTGCCGGAGCTGGTCGTGATCGGGGTCGACAAAAATCGACACGTCGATCGCCGAGTCGAGGAGCTGCCGCGCGGCGCGCTCGACGTTGCCCGAGTGCAGCATCACGTCGAGCCCTCCCTCCGTCGTCAGCTCGTCGCGCCGCTCCGGCACGAGCGTGACGCGGTGCGGCTTGAGCGTCTGGGCGATACGCACCATCTCCGCCGTCGCTGCCATCTCCACGTTGAGGTGCGTCGAGATCGTGCGCCGCAGCAGCTCCACGTCGCGGTCCTGGATGTGCCGCCGGTCGCCGCGCAGGTGCACGGTGATCCCCTGCGCGCCGGCCAGCTCGCACAGCACCGCCGCCGCCACCGGCTCCGGCTCGTCGCTCTTCCGCGCCTCGCGGATCGTGGCGATGTGATCGATGTTGACGGCCAGTCGCATGGGCGTAAGGTTAGCGCATGACTCGGCGCCGATGGCTGACTGCCCTCGCCGTTCTCGTCGCGGTGACCGCCGCGTCGTACGCGATCCTCACGTACGTCGTGCGCCGCGAGCGCACCGTAGCCGACGCCGTGGCCATCTACGGCAGCGCGGCGCGTGCGCGGCTCGAGCCCTTCTTCGTGCGCGCGCACGTCAATTATCCGCCGCGCCGCATCGCCTTCCTCGTCTTCAAGAAAGAGCGTCGCCTCGTCGTCTGGGCACGCGATGACAAGTCCGGCTGGCGCTTCATCCGCGACTACGCCGTCCTCGCCGCGAGCGGCGGCAGCGGCCCGAAGCAGCGCCAGGGCGACTATCAGGTTCCCGAGGGCCTCTACCGCATCGCCCTCTTGAACCCGAACAGCAGTTACCACCTCTCGATGCTCGTCAGCTATCCGAACGACTTCGATCGCGCCCAAGCCCAGCGCGATCACCGCGCGAACCTCGGCGGCGACATCTTCATCCACGGCAAGAACGTCTCCATCGGCTGCGTCGCCGTTGGCGATCCCGCTATCGAGGAGCTCTTCACCCTCGCGGCCGACACCGGCATCGCACGAATGAAAGTCATCCTCGCCCCGAACGACCTCCGCGTTGCGTCGCCGCCGGTCGAGGCGGCGACGCCGTTGTGGATCCTGCGGCTCTGGCAGTCCATCGCCGCCGCGCTCACCGAGTTCCCGATCGAGCTCGAGTCGAACAGTGCGATGGGCGTCGTCGGCCGTTGGAAAATGTCACCGAAACACTAAGCCGAACCCGAACGTCACGTTTTGCGCCGTCCGCCCCTTCACCGACTGGTCGAAGTCCGCGTTGCCCGGCACGTGGCGGCCGCGGGCGAAGACCGGCGTGTAGTCGATCTCGATCACGCGCACGTCGAGGCGCGGCGCGATCGGAAGGTCGATGCCTCCGCCGATCTTCATGGCGAAGCTCGTCACGCTGTCGCGCAGCTCGAAGTTGAACGGCCCGGTCGACGTCTGCACGTCGCGCGACGTCTGCCGCGCCAGCCCCGCCATCACGTGCACGAACGGGCGCCAGCGCGCGGCGGCGTTGTCGGCGAGCTCGATGCCCGTGACCGCCAGCAGCGTGCGGTCGTGGAAGACGTTCGTGTCCGTGTGCGCGTCGGCGCCGTCGCCGAACGTGTCGACCGCGCGCGTCTTCCCCCACATCGCCGACAGATCGGTGCGCACGCCGAGGTAGCGCGAGACGTTGTATTTGATGGAGGCGTCGGCGCCGTGGAAGTCGCGCCGGCTGCAGAGCGAGTGCTGCAGGTTCGCGCCGAGGATGTCCGCGCCGTCCGCGCCGCACGGCTCGAACGCGAAGTCCTCGCCCCCCTCGGACACGATGTACGTGCCGGAGTTCGGCCGCTGCAGCGCGTGCGCGAGCCCGCCGTAATACGTCACCTTCGGATACGACTCCGCCAGCGCCGCCGAGGCCAGGAAGGGGAGGATGAAGAGAAGTTTCCGCATAATGAGAGTCTCCTTTCGACGATTTGCGGACCCTACGCGGCGGGACGATACGAGGACGTGTGGCGGCCGTAATTCCTCGTCAGGAAATCGCTAAGAGACTTTCAGGTGAGTTCTAAGAGCTACGAATTCGGGCCGTTCCGCGTCGACGTCGAGCAGAGCACGCTGCTGCAGGACGGGCGGCCCATCCCGTTGACGCCGAAGGCCTTCGACACGCTCGTGCTCCTCGTCGAGAACGCCGGCCGCCTGCTGGAGAAGGAAGCGATGATGGAGCGCCTCTGGCCCGGGACGTTCGTCGAGGAGGCGAATCTCGCTAACAACATCTCGCTGTTGCGGAAGGCCCTCGGCGACAGCGGGAATCTGATCCAGACGGTGCCGCGGAGAGGCTATCGCTTCATCGGCGAGATTCGCGGTGCCGGCGCGCCTATCCCGCCGACCAGGGACAGGCGAGAGCGCCTGTCCTCCATGCTGGTGATCGCGGCGCTCCTCATCGTTGTCAGTTTTCTCCTTCTTCGCCGCCACCGAGATCCGCCCGCCTTCCGCCAGATCACCTTCCGCCGCGGCATCCACTGGGGTGCGCGCTTCCAGCCCGACGGCGCCACCATCATCTACAGCGCCGTCCACGAAGGCCGCCCCTCGGAGCTCTTCGTCGCGCGCGCCGACCAGCGCGAGTCGCGTCCGCTCGGCATCGCCGGCGATCTGCTCTCGATCTCGTCGCACGGCGACCTGGCCATCCTCACGAAGTCGTCGCTGCGCGGCTTCCTTCCCGTCGGCACGCTGGCGCGCGTCCCCATCACCGGCGGCGCGCCGCGCGAGCTCGCCACGAACGTGCAGGAGGCCGACTGGTCGCCCGACGGCGGCGCGCTCGCCGTCATCCGCTGGGACGGCCTCGCCGTGCTCATCGAATATCCGATGGGGCACGCGATCTACCGCGCCGCCGCGCCTGTGTGGATCAACCGCGTCCGCATCGCGCCCGACGGCGAGCACGTCGCGTTTCTCCTCCATGAGTCGGAGCGCTTCGACGATCGCGGCCGCGCCGTCGTCGTCGACCGCAACGGTAAGATCGTCCGCTCTTCGCGCGTCTTCGCCACGGCGAACGGTCTGGCCTGGCGCGGCGAGCACCTCTGGATCAGCGCCGCGCCCGACGATCTCAACGCGGCGCTCTACGACGTCGACCGCCGCGGCCACGATCGGCCGCTCGTCCGCTCCGCCGGCCGGCTCGACCTCTTCGACGTGTCGCAGAGCGGCCGCGCGCTCGTGGCGAACGAAGAGTTTTTCACCGGCATCGTGGCCGTGCCGCCGGGCGAGACGCGCGAGCGCGATCTCTCGTGGCTCGACGGCTCGTGGATCCGCGACATCTCGCTCGACGGGAAGACGCTGCTCTTCGACGAGGAGGGGAGCGGCGGTGGCGCGACCGCGCACGTCTACATCCGCCCGATCGACGGCGCACCAGCCGTCGATCTTGGCGAGGGACACGCCGTGGCGCTCTCGCCCGACGGCCGCACCGTGCTGGCACGGCAGCGCTTCACCAATCCGCCGCGCCTCATCCTCTACAGCACCGGCGCCGGCGAGCCGCGTCCGCTGCTCACCGGCAGCGTCGAGCCGAGCGAGCGCGCGGCGTGGCTGCCGGACGGGAAACGCATCGTTTTCGTCGGACACGAGGGCGCGCGGCCGCCGCGCACGTACCTCTTCGCCGCCGGCCGCGTCTCGGCCATCACACCCGAGGGCGTGACCGGAATCGTCGGCACGCCGGACGGCGCCGCGGTCGTGGCGCGTCCGCGCGGCGGCGCGTGGGCGCTCTATCCGATCGGCGGCGCACCGCGTCCGCTGCCATTCCTCACCGCGGACGACTGGCCGCTGCGCTTCGGCGCGAACGGATTGTTCGTCGAGAACGGGTCGGACATCGTCCGCGTCGATCTCGACGGCGGCGCGCGCACGATCGTCCACCACCTCGGCGCGCCGCCGCCCGGCAACGTCTACGCCACCGAGCCGGTCGTCTCCGCCGACGGCGGCGCCTATGCGTACACCTACAACACCGTCTCGACGGAGCTTTTCGTGGTGGAAGGCCTTCGCTAGCGCGCCGCCGCACTCCAGATGCGGAACAGTTTCGCGGGCCTCGCCGTTCAGTGCGGCGGCATGCTCTATCGCTTCGAGTCCATCGAGAAGTCCTACGGCCCGCACGACGTGCTGCAGGGCGTGACCTGGCAGCACAATCCCGGCGAGAAAGTCGGGCTGGTCGGCCGCAACGGCGCGGGGAAGACGACGCTCTTCAAGCTCCTGCTGCGCCAGGAGGAGCCCGACCGCGGCCAGATCATCCGCGCCTCGGCGCTGACGATCGGCCACGTCGGCCAGCACCTCGACGCCGAGCCGGGGATGTCGCTCTTCGACTACGTCGAGACCGCGTTCGCCGAGGTGCTGGCCATCGAGCGGAAGATGCGCGCCATCGAGCACGACCTCTCCGATCCGACGAAAGACCACGGCAAGCTGCTCGAAAAGTACGCGCAACTGCAGCACGACTACGAGCACGCCGACGGCTACACCCTGCACGCCGAGGTCGAGCGCGTGCTGAGCGGCGTCGGCTTCGTGAAGGTCGATTGGGAACGTCCCATCGCCGAGTTCAGCGGCGGCCAGCAGAACCGGGCCATGCTCGCGCGCGTGCTGCTGACCAAAGTCGATCTCCTCCTTCTCGACGAGCCGACCAACCACCTCGACCTGGCCGGCATCGAGTTCCTCGAAGAGTTCCTCGCCGACTTCAAGGGCAGCTACCTTCTCATCTCGCACGACCGGACGTTCCTCAACCGCACCGTCGAGAAGATCGTCGAGCTCGCGCACGGGAAGCTCCTCGACTACCCCGGCAACTACGAGAAGTTCGTGCAGTTGCGCGCGGAGCGGCACGAGAAGATGGCCATCGACTACGAGCGCCAGCAGGAGCTCGTGGAGCGGACGCAGGAGTTCATCCGCCGCAACATCGCCGGGCAGAAGACGAAGCAGGCCAAGTCGCGGCGCAAGATGCTGGAGAAGCTCGACGAAGTGGAGCGGCCGGAGACGGACGAGACGTTCGCGAATTTCCGCCTCGACGCCGGGCCGCGCTCCGGCGCGGTGGCCATGACCGTCGATCGCATGACCGCCGGCTATGAAGAGAAAGCCGTCGTGCAGAACTTCTCCATGACCGTGCGCCGCGGCGAGCGCTACGCGATCATGGGGCCGAACGGCTCCGGCAAATCGACGCTGCTCAAGACCTTCGCCGGCCGCCTGCAGCCGCTGGCCGGCACGGTGGCGTACGGACACAACGTGCACGTCGGCTACTACGACCAGACCTTGGGCGATCTGAACCCGGCCGGCAAGGTGATCGACGAGGTGTGGAACCTCGATCATTCGCAAACCGAGGAGCAGGTGCGGAGCTATCTGGCGCAGTTCTCGTTCTTCGACGACGACGTGTTCAAGAAGACGCGCGACCTCTCCGGCGGCGAGAAGGGGAGGCTGGCGCTGGCGAAGATCATGTACGTCGGCGGGAACCTGATGCTCCTTGACGAGCCGACGAACCACCTCGACGTCTACACGCGCGAGGCCCTCGAGGAGGCGCTGGAGGCGTTCACCGGCGCGCTCATCGTCGTGTCGCACGACCGCTACTTCATCGACCGCGTGGCGGAGAACCTGATCGTGGTGGAGGACGGCGAGGCGGAGGTGTTCGCGGGGAACTACAGCGAGCATATCGAGAAGGTGAAGGCGGGGACGATCGTGCCGAAGAAGGTGGAGGTGGTGCGCGTCGAAGCGCCACCGCCGGCGGCCACTCCGCACGCGGCCGTCGACAAGACCGAGCAAAAGAAACGCGAAAAGCGCCTCAAGAAGATCGACGACGAGATCGCCGCGCTCGAGGAGCGCATCGCCGCCGCGGAGCGCGAGCGCGAGCGCAACGACCTTCTCCTCTGCAGCGAAGAGGTCTTCCGCGACGGCCCGCGCGTGAAGAAGATCCAGCAGCAGAACAGCGATCTGAAGGCGATGATCGATCTGCTGTACGGGAAGTGGGAAGCGCTGGCGAAGGAAAAGGAAGAGGTGACCGCGGTCTAGCGCACGGCAGCGCGCTCCTCTGCCGATTGACATTGTCGGGAGGCAGGCCCATATTGACGGAAATCGCTCAGCAATTTCAGAGTCTCGAAGGGGCTGCCATGAAGTCTTTCCTTCGCTTCGCGTTTGTCTTGATCCTGCTCACCCGCGGAGCCGTCGCACAAACGCCCGACAGGGACGAGTTTTTGAAGTTCCACAAGAAGATGATCCACATCCCGTTGCCGAAGAAAGGATGCTTCAAAGCGACTTATCCGAAGCAAGAGTGGGTCGAAGACGTCTGCGTCACGACGCGGCCCGAGCTCTTCGTGGTTGGTCCGGATGCGAAGGCGCCTGGCTACCGATTGGCCGAGGTGACGTCGGGGCGCATCTTCGAGTCGATCGGGTCGTTCGACCGCGTCGACTTGTCCAGCGGCAGCGCCGACATGTCCAGCACGACCTATTCACTCCAGCTCAACACGCAGCAGTTCGACACGCCGGCCTGCCTCGGCGCCAAGAATCCATCCAAGTGCAAGGGATGGCAGCAGTTCGTGTACATGCCGCACTGGCGCGGAACCATCCAATACTGGTTGCTCGATTACGAGTCCCCCTGTCCGACCGGCTGGAGACCCTTTCGGTCTCACTGCTCCCGGTTCAGCACGCTGTCGATCGCCCACGGGGATGAGCCGCTCAGGGATCTGAGACACTTCAGTCTTGGAGGTAAAGTCGAATGCGGCGGAATGGACGTTCTGACGTTGGGAACCGCCAGCCGCAACGAGGTCAAGGCAATGAGTGAGGACAGCATCCTCAATCTTGCTTGTGCGTGGCAGGGGGCCGAGTTCGGCGTCTTCGGCGAGGCCAATGGGTCCACGGTCGAGTTCAACCCAGGAACGACGCTGGCCGCGAGAGTCACCGTTCACAACGGAACGACGTCCCCGCCGGTTTGCAAGGCGCAGGACAGCCTTACCGGCGAAAAAAACGATCTTGAGCCCGTGGGGCCCTGCTGTTCCTATGGCGGGAAGGATCCGGCGATCGTGTTCCGGCTGAGCAACGGTCCACCCAAGTGACGGTTTACTCGAAGAATGGCATGCGCGCGTTTTCGGGGGACGCGAGATCGGCGATCAGCACGGCCACGCCGAGCTCTCCTTTCCAGAGAGAGTTCGTGCGTTGCGACGTCGCTTTCGCCGCCGCGGCGGCGTGATTGGCGAGCAGGCGCGCGCGGCTCAGCCACTCGGCCGCGCCAGTGT
>DATDFB010000088.1:0-3611 GCA_036522835.1 Thermoanaerobaculia bacterium
CGCCAGGGCCGGCCGGCCGCGCGCGAGTTCGTGTTCGTGCAAAGCGAGTTCTACACGCAGCCGCAGCCCGATTCCAGTCGCGCGATCGACTGGCAGAAGCTGCTGAATCTCGCGCCGGATTACGTGGTCTTTAACGGCCGCGCCGCCGAGTACGCCAAGCATCCGATTCGGGTGCGCGTGAACGAGCCGCTGAGGCTCTACGTGGTGAACGCGGGGCCGAACCGCGTGTCGTCATTCCACGTCGTGGGGGCGATCTTCGATCGGGTGTTCGTTGACGCCTCGCTGGCCCATCCGCTCGAGGGTGTGCAGACGGTCGGCGTGCCGGTCGGCGGGGGGGCGATCTTCGAGACGCGGCTGGTCGAGGCGGGGACCTATCCCTTCGTCAGCCATGCGTTTGCGGATGCGACCAAGGGGGCGGTGGGGATGTTCGAGGCGCGGTAGCTCCCGAGGCAGGACTCGAACCTGCGACCCGCCGGTTAACAGCCGGCTGCTCTACCAACTGAGCTACTCGGGAAGAGGCGCGAAATATCGCCCGCCGCCATAACGAGTTCAACTGGCGGCCAGGGTGTGGGGTTCTCCAAGGGCCCGTGAAGCCTTCTTCACCCCGCGTTCATGAAGAACGTCGGGCCGCGATGGCAACGTGGGGGATGAACATGGACGCGGGAAGCCCGCGCCTGTCTGCCTCGCTCGTTGCCGCCTTCCGGTCACGGCTGCTCGACGACAACAGGCTCGTGCTGTTCGGACACACGGCCTCACTGATCCTCATCGTGGCCCTGATTTGGCGCGACGAGGCGGCGGCGACCCTGATTGCGTGGAGCGCCGCGGTGATGCTGGTGACCGTCGCTCGCGTCGCGTGGCAGTACACCGTCGGGCGCGGGCGATTGAGCGACCGCGCGGCCGTGAGAGGTACCCGGGTTCTCGTCCTGGCGCACGGCGCGGCGTGGGGCATCGGGGCGAGTCTGCTGGAAGCCACCGGTCTGCCGTTCGGTCACACGGCGCTCGTCTTGATCATTTTCGCGGGACTCTTGAGCAGCGCGACCAACACACTCGTCGCTGACCGCGAATCCATGTACGGCATGCTCGGCGCCATGCTCGCGCCGGTGCTGGTGAGTCTCGCCTTCACGGCGACCGACCGCGAGCACGTCATCGCCGCCATCATGATCGTGGTGTTCGGCCGCGTCATGATCCATCTCCACCGCCGCGCTCATCGCGCGTTGGTCGAGCGTCTGCGCACCGACGTCGAGCTCGAAGACAGCGTGGCCCGATTCCGCCGCGTCACCGAGTCGAACATTCTCGGCATCTGCTTCTGGGACCGCTCGGGCGTCATCTCGGGAGCGAACGACGAATTACTGCGGCTCCTGGGATACACGCGCGAGGATCTCGCGCAGACGCCGCTCAACTGGCGCACGTTCAGCCCGCCGGAGTACGCCGAGGGAGATACCGTCGCGCTGCAGGCGGTGCTCTCGGGACAGACGTGCGCGCCGTGGGAAAAGGAGCTGTTGCGCAAGGACGGGACACGGGTTCCGGTGCTGGTCGGCCTCGCCCCGCTGCACGAGTCCAATCACGACGGCGTGGCGTTCGTGCTCGACATCAGCAAGCGCCGAGCGGCGGAAGCGCAGGCGCGATGGAAGGCGGCACTGCTCGACGCGCAGCTGCGCGCATCCGACGACGGCATCGTCGTCGTCGATGAGCTGGGTCGCAAGATCCTGCAGAATGACCGCCTCAACGAGCTGTGGGCCATTCCGGCGGCGATCGCCAACGACGAGGACGACCGCAAGTCGGTGGACTTCATCATGGCGAGCATCAAGGAGCCGGAGAAATTCCGCCGGCGCCTGGAGCATCTGTACGCGCACCGTACGGAGACGAGCCGGGACGAGATCGAGCTGACCGACGGTACGGCGCTCGATCGCTACTCCGCGCCGGTCGTGGGTGCGAATGGCGAATACTACGGCCGCATTTTCTCCTTCCACGACGTCACGGAGCACAAGCGGCTCACGGCGGCGATGCGGCAGGCGCGTGATCAGGCCGAGCGCGCCGTCCAGACGCGGTCGATGTTCCTGGCGAACATGAGTCACGAAATCCGCACGCCGATGAACGCCGTGCTGGGGATGGTGGAAATCGTCCTCGATACCGACCTGACGCACGAGCAGCGCCATTCCCTCGAGCTGGTGCGGTCGTCGGCCGAATCGCTGCTGGGCGTGCTCAACGACGTCCTGGACTATTCGAAGATCGAAGCGGACCGCCTCGACATCGACGCGGTCGCGTTCGACCTCCCGCGGCTCGTCTACACGACGGCCAGCCTGCTCGCGGTGCGCGCGCGTGAGAAGGAGATCGAGCTCATTCCCGACGTCTCGGTCGATGTGCCGCAGACGGTGCGTGGCGATCCGACGCGGTTGCGGCAGGTGCTCACGAATCTGATCGGCAACGCGGTCAAGTTCACGAGCACCGGCGAAGTCGTGGTGTGCGTCGAGCCGGCGCAGCTGGCGGACGGCGCGCCCGCGGTCGAGTTCACGGTTCGGGATACGGGCATCGGTATCCCGGCGAACCGGCTGGACCGGATCTTCGAGGAGTTCACGCAGGCGGACGGATCCACGAGCCGGCGCTACGGCGGCACCGGTCTCGGGCTCACGATCGCCCAGCGTCTCGTGGGGCTGATGGGCGGACGGATCACCGTGAAGAGCGAGGTCGGCCGCGGCAGCGAGTTTACGTTCACGATCGCGCTGCCGGTGGATACCGGCGCGGCGCTGGCGCCGGCCCCGGCATCGGTCTCGCTGGCCGGAAAGCGTGTGCTGGTCGTGGACGACAACAGCACGAACCGCCGCATCTTCCGCCAGACGCTCGTCAACGAGGGGGCGCTGGTGGACGAAGCGAAAGATGCCGCGAGCGGGTTGGTGGCGATCCGGACCGCGGCCGCCGACCGGCCCTACGCGCTCGCGCTGCTGGACGTGCGCATGGCGGGCGGCGACGGGTTCGATCTCGCGCAGCAGGTCCGGAACGATCCGGCGATCGCCGCCACGGCGCTGCTGTTGCTGACGTCGGCCGGCCACCGCGGCGACGCGGCGCGGTGCCGCGAGCTGGGGATCAGCGGCTATCTCACGAAGCCGATCGCGCGCAGCGAGCTGCTCGAGATCGTCGCCGCGATCCTGAGCGGCGTGCAGCGCGGCGCCGAGCGCGCGGTCGTCACCCGGCACTCGCTCGACGAAGCGCGGCAGCCGCTCCGCATCCTGCTTGCCGAGGACGTCGCGGTAAACCAGGAAGTGGCCGTCACGATGCTGCGCAAGCGCGGTCACCACGTGGATGTCGCGAGCAACGGCCGCGAGGCGGTCGCCGCGGCGCGCGACGCGCGCTACGACGTCATTCTGATGGATATCCAGATGCCCGAGATGGACGGTTTCGAGGCGACGGCGGCGATCCGCGCCGCGGGCACACAGGAGGGGGTGCCGATCGTGGCGCTGACCGCGCACGCGCTGGCCGGCGAGCGCGAGCGGTGCCTCGCGAAGGGGATGGACGGCTATCTCGCCAAGCCGTTCAAGGCGCACGAGCTGTTCGCCACGGTCGAGGGATGGCGCACGGCGCCCCCCGCCGCCGCGCCCGCCGCGGCGCCGGCGGCC
>DATDFB010000089.1:0-7597 GCA_036522835.1 Thermoanaerobaculia bacterium
GGCGCGCACGACGGCGGCGTCGCTGCCGCCGGGCTGCCGCAGCCGCGCCGCCATGCGCTCCGCGGCCGACTTCAGCGTCCGCAGCGCACCGATCGGGGAGCGGCTCTCCGCGAGCTGCTCGCGCAACGACCGGCCGACGGCGCCCGTGACCTCGGCGAGCTCGCTGATCGCGTCCGGATGCTCGCCCGGCGAGACGTCGAGAAGCCGCTGCGACCACTCCGGATGAAAGCGGACGGCCACGAGCTCCGTCCCCGGCTCGCGCACGGCGATGCGCGGCGTGCGCACCGGCCCGATGAGCAGCAGTTGCGGCTCGGACACGACCCCGCGCGCGTCGCGGCGGCAGGAGAAGGCGATGGAGAGCGCGTGGTCGGGAACGACGCGGTGCTCGGTGAGCGGATCGTCGGGGCCGGCGGCGTGGATCCAGAGCGCCTGCACGTACGGCGCGAGCTCGCCGGCGTCGAACTCGGCGTACGCGCCGAGGCGATAGGAGGGGGCGTCCATCAGCGCCCCGTCGCCGAGTCCATCTTGTCGAACGTATTCTCGAACGCCGCCACCTTCCACCCGCCCGACGTCCTGCGCAGCGTCACCGTTTGATTCATCGTCGCGAACATGGCCGGGCGAACGGCCGACTCCACGCCGGGCGGGTTGAAGAACACCGTCTGCACCGCGTGAAGCACGAGCGCGCCGTCGGGCGAGGTCTCGCGCGACGTCACGGCGAACTTCGACGGGAAGAGCGCCTGGAACATGGCCGGGCCGGCGCCGATGCGCTCCTGCGTCCCGGCGCGTGCGACGTCCGCTTCCGTCATCCCGTCGGTCATCCTCGCCGCGATGTTGTAGCGCCGGTGCAGCACTTCCTCGGCAAATTGTTTGTAACGCCGCTCCGGCGCGATCGAGCTCGCGTAGTAGCGGTAGCCGATGAACGCGGCGGCCGCAACGATCAGGAGAACGATCAGGCGTTTCACGGCGGACTCGTCGACGTCGACGGGATCGTCGTCGTGCCGGCCTGCGGCGGCACGTAGGTCGAGCCGGGCTGCACCTGCACGGTGCCGGGCGAGCCGGGCGTCGTCGTTCCGGGGGCGGGCGGCGTGTACGTCGAGCCGGGCTGCACCTGCACGGTGCCCGGTGACGGGGGACGATAGATCGTCGGCACGTTCGTCGGCGGGGCCGGCACGGCCGGAGCGTACGTCTGGGCATGGCCTTCCGGCGTTGCCGCGGACGACGTCGAGACCTTCACGGCCTCCGGATTCATCTTCGCCCCTTCGGAGCCGAACGAAACATGGCCTTCGCGCTTCGCCGGCGCGGCGGCGGTGCCGGTGCCGGCGGTTTTCGGCGGCGCCACGGTGACGGACGACGCCAGCGGCGGCATGGCCGGCGCGTAGGCGGCCTTGCCGATCGCGCACGGATCGCTCTCCGTCTTCGACAGCAGGAACTCGGCGAGGTGATCGGCGACCGAGCTGCCGTCGAGCATCGTCACGCGGCCGGCGGCGCGGTCGACGCGCACGATCCGCCGCGCCACGAGGCACTGCAGGAAGGCCTGTCCGGCGTACGTGCCGTTCTTGATTCCGGCCAGCCTGATCGTCTCGTTCTTGCCGCTGATCTTGACCACCACCTCGTTCGACGACGCGGCGCCGACGCCGAGGCCGACCACGCCGCGCGGGGGGGCGGCGGCAAGAAGGGGAACCGCGAGCACTGCGATCAGCAATCTGCGCATCAGAGAGTCTCCAGTGCCCGGCGCACGCGCGCCAGGCCGTTGCGGATGTCGTCGGGCGACACCGCCCCCGCCGAAAGGCGGAACCACCCCGTCTCCTGCTTCGAGCCGAACGCCTGGAAGGCCACGACCGCGAAGCCCGCGCGCTCGAGGAGGAGCTTGCGGATCTGTTCGTTCGTGGCGATGCCGGCGTGTCCGATGAGATCGAACTGCGCCGAGAGATAAATGGCTCCCTGCGGATCGATGGCGCGCGCCGGGATGCCGTCGCGGCGCATGGCCTCGATGCCGTCGTGCAGCAGGTCGAGGCGCTCGCGCAGCCCGGCGATCATCGTCTCGGAATAGGCCGCGACCTCGTCGCGCATGCCGAGGAAGCGGGCCACGGCGATCTGCTCGGGGCGCGGCGCCCAGGCGCCGACGTGGCCGAGGATGTCGCGCATACGGGCCACGATGTAGGGGGGCGCCACCACCCAGCCGACGCGCAAGCCGGTCGCGGCGAACGCCTTCGAGATGCCGTCGACGAAGATCGTCCACTGCGCCGACTCGGGCACCAACTGCGGCGGCGTCCAGTGCCGCGACTCGCCGAAGGTGAGCTGCCAATAGACCTGGTCCCACATCAGAAACAGCGGCCGCTCGCCGGCGGCGGCGCGGCGCGCGTTCTCGTCGACGACGAGCCGGGCGATGGCCTCGACCTCGTCGCGCGCCATGACCGTGCCGCTCGGATTGTTCGGCGTGCAGATGCAGATGAGCCGCGCCTCGCGCACGTGCGGGCGGATCTGCTCCGCCGTCGGGAGGAAGTTCGTCTCCGGCCCGACCGCGAGCTCCACCGGCACGCCGCGCGTGAGGTAGGTGTAGTGGTTGTTGTTCCACGACGGGATGGGATAGATCACCGTGTCGCCCGGATCGACGACGGCGGCGTAGGCGGCGTAGATGATGGGGCGCGCGCCGCCGGCGATCAGCGTCCAGTCCAGAGAGAGATTCAGGCCGAACGCTTCTTTGTAAAGAGAGACAACCGCGGCGCGCATCTCTTTGACGCCGTCGGAGGGCGGATAGTTCGTCTCGCCGCGGCGCAGGGCGTCGACGATCTCGCGCTCGAGCGCTTTGGGGATCGGGAACTCGCGCGGCGCGAAGTCGCCGACGGTCAGGTTGCAGACCTCGCGGCCCGCCTCGCAGAGCGCGCGGACCTCGGCGGAGACTTTGAGGATCTCCGAGCCGATGAGCCCTTGCGCGAGTTTGGAAAGACCGGAGGCGAGGTCGACGGGAGGCGCGACTGTCATGTGCCCTTCATTTTATACGCGCGGCGGATGCGCCAGAGGTCGCGCAGCGCCCGCGCGAAGTCGTGGGACTTGAGCTTGGAGCCCTTCACGTCGTGCCAGCGCGTCACCGGATGTTCGACGATCGAGCGGGCGGCCATGTCGCGGCCCAGGAGGCGGACGTAGCGGGCGATGATCTCGACGTCGAAAATCCATCGCGAGAGGAAAGGGGTGGAAAAGACGTGCCGCGTGTCGCCGGTGGCGCGGAAGAGCTTGGCCCCGCACTGGGTGTCGTAGACGGCGAGCCGGAGGGTCTGCGAAATGAGCGTGGCCCCGACGCGGCCGAAGTAGTGCCGCGAGGCGTGGCGGCTGATGTCGCGGCCCAGAAGACGGACGCGGGCGCCCATGACCATCTGGACGTTCGCGCGGGCGTCCAGAATCTGAACGAACGCCGGCAGCTCGGAGAGGGGAGTGGCCAGATCGGCGTCCCAGAAGCCGACGTAGTCCGGCTTCGCCTCCAGCGCGGCGAGGATGCCCTGCCGGACGGCCTCGGCCTTTCCGCTGTTCCTGGCCAGGTTGACGACGTTGAATCGCGCCGGATTTTCCTCGCGCAACGACTCCAGCAGCTGCAGCGTGCCGTCGCCGCTGCCGTCGTTGACGAGGACGAGCTCGAGCTCGACGCCGGGCGCGGCAAAGGTGCGCAGCTCGTCGACGGGCAGGCGCTGCTCTTCGTTGTAGCAGGGGATGACGAGGGCGAGGCGCGACACGGCGGCGCATTGTAACGATACAGGGCGCAGAGCGCAGGGGGCGGGGCGCAGGTGGTGTTCTTGCCGAGGCTCGCAGAGTGCGAGCAGTGATCCAAGGACTCGGAGCACGTCCACTGTGAGTACAGTGTGTCGATGCACGTTCACACCATCCCCACCCAAACCCACGGCCGCTACCTCGTCCGCGACGGTCCGCCGGAGCGGTTGTTCGTCGGCTTCCACGGCTACGCGCAGAACGCCGAGATCCACATGGCCGACCTCGAGCCGATCCCCGGCATCGACGCCTGGACGGTCGTGGCCATCCAGGCCCTCAACCGCTTCTATATGGGCCGCTCGACCGAGACCTCGGCCGGCTGGATGACGCGGCAGGACCGCGAGCTCGTCATCGCCGACAACATCAACTATGTGCGCTCCGTCGTCGCCGCCCTGCCGCCCGCGCAGACGATCGTCGTCGAAGGCTTCTCCCAAGGCGCGGCCATGGCCTACCGCGCCGCCGCAAGCCTCGACCGCGTCGCCGGCATCGTTATCCTCGGCGGCGATGTCCCGCCCGACGTCGACGGCCGGCTGCCGCCGCTCCTCATCGGGCGAGGCGAGGACGACGACTGGTACACCGACGAAAAGTTAAAGAATGACTTGAAGTCTCTCGACGGTAGAACCCGCGTCGAGACGGCGGTCTTCAAAGGGCGCCACGAGTGGACCGACGCCTTCCGGTCAGCGGCAGGGGAGTTTCTGGCGAGAGTGCTGACCGGTCAACATGTTGACGAGTCAGTGACGTGATCTGGAGTGCGGCGGCCATGCCGCCGCTCTGACAGCGGCGGCATGGCCGCCGCACTCCACATGTTGTAAGCATCTCCACATGGATCGTCTCGAACGGCTGAAGGCCCGTCTCAAGGAGCTTCCCGAGCGCCCCGGCGTCTACCTCCACAAAAACGCCGAGGGGGAAGTCATCTACGTCGGCAAAGCGCGGAACCTGCGCAACCGGGTGCAGTCGTACCTGGTCGGCCGCGGCCCCCGCGACCCCCGCATCGAGACGCTCATCCACGAGATCGACGCCATCGACGTCGTCACCACGAACAACGAGCTCGAGGCCATCCTCCTCGAGAACAACCTCATCAAGAGCCACCAGCCGCGGTACAACATCCTCCTCCGCGACGACAAGACCTATCCGTACATCAAGGTGACGATGACGGAGGACTTCCCCCGCGTCGTCTTCACGCGCCGCGTCGACCGGAAGAAAGGCGACCTTTACTACGGCCCCTTCTTCGCCGGCACCGCGCGGCGGCTGCTGAAGCTGATCGCCGACCAGTTCAAGCTACGTAGTTGCGACCTGGCGATCACCGACGGCAAGAGCGCGCTGCCGCGGCCCTGCCTCTACTACGACATGCACCAGTGCCTCGGCCCGTGCGTGGTCGGCCTCACCACGCGCGAGACCTACCGCGAGATGGTCGACGACGTCGTCCTCTTCCTAGGCGGGAAGTCGAAGGAGCTGCAGGAGCGCCTCACGCAGCGGATGTACCGCGCCGCCGAGGGGGAGAACTACGAGGTGGCCGGCTACTACCGCGACCTGATCCGCACCGTCGAGCGGGTGCAGGCCGAGCAGCAGGTGGCCTCGGCCGACGAAGAGGACGCCGACGTCTGGGGCCTTTACGAGGAAGGGGGCGACGTCGCCGTGCAGCTTTTCGTCATCCGCGACGGCAACGTCGTCGACCGGCGGGAGCTGTTCTGGGAGAAAGTTGCGGATTACCAGCCGGGCTACTTCCTCTCCGAGGTCTTGCAGCGCTATTACCAGGACAACCTCTTCATTCCACGGGAGATCCTGCTGCCGTTCGACGTCGAGGACGAGGAGCTCCTGGCCGAGTGGCTCACGCAACAGGCGGGGCGGAAGGTCCATCTGCGCGTGCCGCAGCGCGGCAAGGGCGTCGACCGGGTCGAGCTGGCGAACCGCAACGCCCGGCTCTCGCACGAGTCGCGCTTCCGCAAGTCGCAGCAGGACCGGCTGCAGATTGCTGCCCAAAAGCTTGTGCAGGTTCTCGGCTACGACCGCGAGATCGACCGTATCGAGTCATTCGACATCTCGAACATCCAGGGCTCCGACTCCGTGGCCGGCATGGTGGTGCTGGACCGCGGGAAGTTCGACAAGAACCAGTACCGCGTGTTCAACATCCGCAGCGTCGTCGGCGCGGACGATTTCCGTTCGATGGCCGAGGCGGTCGACCGGCGCTACCGGCGTCTCCTGGACGAGGGGAAGTCGCTGCCGGACCTGATCCTCATCGACGGCGGCCGCGGCCAGCTCAACGCCGCGCTGGCGGCGCTGAAGAAGCTCGGGATCGAGGAGATGCCGATCGCCGGCCTGGCCAAGCGCGAGGAGGAGATCTACGTCCCCGACCGCGAGGAGCCGATCCGCCTGGAGCGCCGCGACCCGGCGCTGCAACTGCTGCAGATGGTGCGCGACGAGACGCACCGCTTCGCCGTGTCGTCGCACCGCCGCCGCCGCTCCAAGCGCGTGCTGCACAGCGAGCTCGATGACCTGCCGGGCATCGGCGAGAAGCGCCGCCGGCTGCTCATCGAGCGCTTCGGCAGCGTGAGCGGCGTGAAGCAGGCGTCGATGCAGGATTTGATGAATGTGCTGGGGAGGAATGTGGGGCAGCGGTTGTATGAGGAGTTGCATGCCTAAGTGACAGGTAACGGGTGACGGGTGACAGGTGACGGGTGTGCCGAGGCGCAATCTGTCACCCGTCACCTGTTACCCGTCACCTAATCGGCGATAATCCCTCTCATGCAATTGGAAGGGCAGATTCGCGACATCGACGTCGTCGACCGCATGGTCGAGCTGTGGCGTGAGAAGTTCACCGGCGCGTTCCGCTTCGAGCAGGACGGCGTCATCAAGATCCTCTACTTCAAAGGCGGCGACGTGCTCTCGGCCAGCACGAACGACCGCGTCGACTCGGTCGACGAGATCCTGCTGCGCGCCGGCAAGGTCTCGCGCGAGCACGTCAAGCAGGCTCTGGCGAAGCGGAAAGAGTCGGAGACGCTCGGCGACGCCCTCCTGAACCTCGGCTTCATCACCCGCAAAGAGCTGACGTGGGCGCGGCGCGTCCAGGTGATCGGCATCCTCCGTTCGATCGGGACGTGGCAGGAGGGGCAGTACACCGGTGTGGCCGACTACCTGCCGAAGCGCGAGGAGGGGACGCTCTTCCCGCTGCCGGCGATCCTCCTGGAGCTGATCGTCACCGACAGCGACCGCGCCCGCTTCGAGCAGGCCATGGACAGCGGCGCGGCGGTGTTCGCCAAGACGCCGGACTTCGACGAAGCCTACCGCCGCCTCGGCTTGAACGAAGACGCCGACGCCATCGTGGCGGAGATCGACGGCGAGAAGAGCGCCGCCGACGTCGCCGCCGTCTCGGGCGCCGACGCCTTCAACGTCTACAAGCTGATCGAGGCGTTGCGCGCGCTGGGTCTCGTGACGCGCATCGAGCGGACGCACGGCGCGCCGGAGCTGTCGTTCGACGATTTCGAGTCCGCCGGCGTTTCCGACGCCTCGGATGCCTGGGCGATGGAGCCGACAGTGGAGACCCCCGTCCCCGTTCCCGCGGACGTGCCGCTCGTCGTCCCGTCCGCGCCCGATCCCGAACCGGAACCGCAGTGGGGCTTCGACGAAGCGCAGATCGAGACCGCGCGCCGCGCCGCCGAACCGCCGCCGCCGGTGACGCCGCGGCCTGCCGCGCCGAAGGCAAAGGGCAGCCGGTGGGGTCTGATCATGACTTTGATGCTCCTCGCGGTGCTCGCGTTCGGCGGCTGGTACGGGTGGCAGTGGTGGCAGGCGCGGCAGAGCCGCGCCGCCGTCCCGCCGCCCGCCCCGGTGGCGTCCCGCCGCC
>DATDFB010000090.1:0-5518 GCA_036522835.1 Thermoanaerobaculia bacterium
TCTGACAGCGGCGGCATGGCCGCCGCACTCCAGATCATCCTCGCCCTTACCGCTTACGGCATCCTCACTGCGCGCGAGACCTGCGCGGACCTCGTCTACTTCTGGGGGCCGAAGGGGCAGCGCTTCTACTTCGCCGAGACCATCGACGCCGGCTTCCTCTCCTTCCCGCACTATTCGCTCATGCACCCCGATTACCCGCCGCTGCTGCCGCTTGTGTACGCGTTTGCGTCGAGCATCGCGCACGGCTTCTCCTGGTGGGGCGCGCTCTTGACGATGCTCCTCCTCCTCCTGGCCACCACGCTCGCCTTCCGCGGCCTCGCGCGCGAGGCTCTCGGCGACGAGCGCGCCGCGGCGTACGCCGTGCTCCTGGCTGCGCTCCTCGCCTACGGCTACGCGCGGAGCATGGTCGCCGGCGCGGGGGAACCGATGCTCCTCCTCTTCGAGACCATCGCCGTCGCCGCGCTGACGTTCCGCGACGACGGCGAGCTCCTCGCCGCCATCGCCCTCGCGGGCGCGGCCTGGACCAAAATCGAAGGCGCCGCATTCGTCGCTATCGTCGTCGTCGCCTATCTCCTCACGCGCCGCCGCGTCGTGCGCGCCGTCGCCATCGCCGCGCCGGCGATCGTCCTCGTCGGCTCGTGGCTCCTCTTCGCGGCGAAGCACAAATTTCTCGACCAGTACGCGCGCGCCGGCGAGCCGATGCATCTCGAAAAACTCGGCACCATCGTGGCCGCCACCGCGCGCCAGGCCAGCTACGGCGCCTTCTATCTGCCGTGGCTCGCCGGCGCCGTTCCGTTCGCGTTCGCGAAGAACTGGCGGCGGGCGATGCTGCCGCTTCTCGTCTGCGGCGGGCTCGTCGCATCGGCCGTCTACTTCTATCTTCACGGCAACGCGCCGCTGTGGTGGATCGCGTCGTCGGCCGAGCGCGTGCTCCTCTCCGCACTGATGACGCTGTTGGTTGCGGCGGCGGCGGCGAGTGAGTAGAGTCGCGGCCATGGCTTGGTTCCGCAAAGAGAAAAAGCCGCGGGAGGCGGTCGAGAAGCAGGTCGCCATCACCGAGGGGCTTTGGATCAAGTGCGACGACTGCAAGGAGATCCTCTACCGGAAGGAAGTCGAGCAGAACCTCAACGTCTGCACGAAGTGCGGCTACCACTTCCGGCTCACGGCGCGCGAGCGCTTCGAGATGCTCTTCGACGACGGCGCGTACAAGGAGTTCGCCACGAACATCCGCTCGGCCGACCCGCTGGAGTTCCGCGACACGAAGCGCTACCGCGACCGCCTCAAGGTTTACGAGCAGCGCGTCGGCAAGGGCGACGCCGTGCTCTGCGCCGAGGGGAAGCTCGAGGGGCTGCCGGTCGTCATCTGCGCGATGGAGTACAACTTCATGGGGGGCTCGATGGGCTCGGTGGTCGGCGAGAAGATCACCCTGGCCGCGGAGCGCGCCGTGGAGAAGAAGGAGCCGCTCCTCATCGTCTCGACCTCGGGCGGCGCGCGGATGCAGGAAGGGATTCTCTCGCTGATGCAGATGGCCAAGATCTCCGCGGCGCTCTCGCGCCTCGCGGCGGCAGGGCTGCCGTACATCTCGATCCTCACCGATCCAACGACGGGCGGTGTCACGGCGTCGTACGCGATGCTCGGCGACGTCAACATCGCCGAGCCGAAGGCCCTCATCGGCTTCGCCGGCCCGCGCGTGATCGAGCAGACCATCCGCCAGACGCTCCCCGAGGGCTTCCAGCGCTCGGAGTTCCTGGTCGAGAAAGGCTTCGTCGACGCCATCACGCCGCGGGCGGAGATGAAGGGGACCATCGCACGACTTCTGCGATTCTTCACGAGCAAGTAGTCCTGAGTCCTGGGTCCTGAGTCCTGTGTCGGTTCCACGCAGGACTCAGGACGCAGGACCCAGAACTGATTCAGTGGCTCGACTCGCTGCAAGGCAGCGGCATCCGCCCCGGCCTCGGGCGGATGCGCGCGCTGCTGCGCGCGCTGGGGCGGCCGGAGCGCGCCTACCGCTCGATCATCGTCGCGGGTACGAACGGCAAGGGCTCGACCTCGGCGACGCTCGCCTCGATCCTGCACGCCTCCGGATACCGCACCGGGTTGTACACCTCGCCGCACCTCGTCGACCTGCGCGAGCGATGGCTGATCGACGGCGTGCCGGTCTCCGAGGAGCTTCTGACGCACGCCATCGCGCTGCTGCAGCGCGCGCCCGTGGTGCCGACGTACTTCGAAGCGCTGACGGTGATCGCCTTCCTCGCCTTCCGCGAGGCCCGCTGCGAGATCGCGGTGCTCGAGGTTGGGATGGGCGGGCGGCTGGACGCGACGAACGTCGTGACGCCGATCGCCGCGCTGATCACGCCGATCGGCTTCGACCACATGGAATACCTCGGCAATACGCTGCGCAAGATCGCGCGCGAGAAAGCCGGCGTGATCCACCGCGGCGCGGTCGTCTTGACGTCGAACACCGATCCGGTGGTGCTCGACGTGCTGCGCAAACGCGCGCAGTCGTTCGGCGACGCATTCGTGGTCGTCGACAGCGAGCACGACACGCCGCTCGCCGGCGACTTCCAGCGCCGCAACGCCGCGCTGGCCGTGCGCGCGGCGGAGGAACTGCGCGCGGCGCTGCCGCGGATCACGCCGGAGTCGATCGAGCGCGGCGTGCGCGCCACGCGCTGGCGCGGGCGGCTGGAGCAGATGTCGATTCGCGACAAAGACATCTGGATCGACGGCGGCCACAACGCGCACGCCATCGCCGCGGTCGCGCCGTTCATCGCCGCGCACCTCGCGCCGCCGCGTCTCCTCGTCTTCGGCATCATGGGCGACAAGGACGTCGCCGCCGTCGCCCGCACACTCTTTCCGCACTTCGCGCGGATCATCACCACCGAACCGTATCCGCCGCGTTCCGCGCGGGCCGCGGAGCTTGCGGAGATCGCGCGAGGGATCGGCATCGAGGCCGTCGCCGAGCCCGAGCCGCCGCGCGCGTTCGAGCGCGCGCTCGCCTCAGGCAACCGCTCGATTTTCGTCGGCGGCTCGCTTTACCTGGCGGGTGCGGCGATCGAGTACTTCGACCGCTACGATCGTCAGCAGTGACACGATCCAGGCGACGGCGACGAGCGCGTGGTGACGGCCGAACGCGAGCGCGATGGTGTGCGTGCCGGCGGGGACGAAGACGCCGAGGCGGTCGACGTCGATCGGCATCGTCTCTAGCTCGCGCCCTTCGGCGCGCGCCACCCAGGCGCGGAAGTACGTCTCATTGACGAGGAGGAGCGCCGGCGCGGGCGTGGTGACGTCGATCTCGAACGGATGCTCGCGCACCGCCGTGACGCGCGCCTCGGGCGGCGAGACGAATGCGCGCGGCGCGCTGGCGCTCGTGCGGACGTCGATCGTCTCGAAGTTGCCGACGATCGTCCGCGGCACGATCCAGGCGCGCGGTCCCAGCACGACGGCCGGATAGTTCGGATTGCGCGTGAGCATGTAGCGCTCCGCCGTGGCGCGCGTGCGCATCGAGTACATCCCGTCGGGCGAGCGGTCGAGCGCGTAGCGCAGCCCGGCCACGGCGCCGAAGAGCGGCTCGAGGCGCCGCGCGCGCTCGCGGTACTCGGCGCGGTCCGGCCTCTGCCCGCCGGGCATCGGTTGCATCACCACGCGCCGGGGCGCAACCGGCGCGACGTCGTACGGCGCGAAGAGGTCGACCGGCAGCAGCACGATGAACCAGGCGATGAGCGGGACGAAGGTGACGATCGTCCAAAGGAGCTTGAAGCGAGTTTCGTGAACGTACTGCGCCACGAGCGCGACCAGCGCGACGCAGCCGACGAGCGCGAACTTCTCAGGGTAGCGGCCGATGCGCAGCGGCGGGATGCGCTCGATGAGGAAGGCGACGAGCGGGTTGAAGCGGCCGAGGGCGATGAAGAACATCGTCGCGGCGATCCATCGGTAGGGGCGCACGGCGTGCGCCCTCCGGAAGATTGCCGGCAGGACGATCACGCCGATGAGGAGGCTCGGGAAAAGCATCGTGTGCCAGAACGGGCCGACCAGCAGCTCGAGAAAGCGCACCGGCTCGAACGACGCCGCCATCACCGTGCGCGCCGAGTAGCGGAAGGCGCCGCGCTCCACTTCGCGGGCGATCTCGGCGTAGGCGATGAGCTGGGGCGAGGCGATGAGCGCGGCGATCGGAATCGACTTGAAGAGCGGCGGCATGGCCGCCGCACTCCACAGACAGGCAATCGCGGCGGCGACGATCGTCACCGGCTCCCCTGCCAGCGCCATCAGTCCGAACGCCAGGCCGAGCGGCAGCCACCGCCCCCGCTCCGCCGCCCACATCGCGAACGGCACCATCGCGAACGCGACGACGAGGTTGTAGAAGCACATCGCCGAGATGGCCACGCCGGAGAAGACATACAGCCACGCCGCCCACCGCGAGCGAGTCAGCGCGCGCATCGCCAGCCACCCCAGGGCGAGGTGCAGGACGAAGTGAAGGTCGAACGCCACGTGCGCCGGCAGCAGCAGATAGAGCACGTTGTCGGGATAAAACGACAGCGTGTTCGGGTTCCCGGCGAGCGGCTGCCCCCCTCCGGCATGGAAGTTCCACCACGGAATCTGACCGGCGCGCCACGCGGCGGCGGAGATCACTTTGATGGGGTAATGCGTGGAGAAGTTGTCGCGAAAGTAGAAGAACAGCACTGGGGCAATGATACGAGGAGGTCACAGGTGACAGTGACGGGTAACGGGTGACGGGATCGACCTGTGACCTGTGACCCGTGACCCGTCACCTATCGAATAGAATCCCCGCCCATGAGCACTCTTGATCGGGAACTGCGCGCCGCCACCGGCCATGACTTCCTGGAGCGGCCGCTCGCCGAGGTCGACGCCGACATCGCCGACGCGCTGCGCATGGAGACCGCGCGCCAGAACGACACCCTCGAGCTCATCGCCTCGGAAAACCACGTCTCCCGAGCCGTCCTCACCGCCATGGGCTCGGTCTTCACCAACAAATACGCCGAGGGCTATCCGGGGAAGCGCTATTACGGCGGCTGCGGGCCCACCGACATCGTCGAGAACATCGCTATCGATCGCGCCAAGAAACTCTTCGGCGCCGAGCACGCCAACGTCCAGCCCCACGCCGGCTCGCAGGCCAACATGGCCGTCTACTTCACCGTCCTCAAGCCGGGCGACACCATCATGGGCATGGACCTCTCGCACGGCGGCCACCTCACGCACGGCCATCCGCTGTCGTACTCCGGGCGCGACTTCAACGTCGTCGCCTATCACGTGCGCAAAGAGGACGAGCTCATCGACTACGACGAGATGGAGCGGATGGCCATGGAGCGGGTCAAGAAGCTCTTCGGCTGCGACCACGCCAACGTGCAGCCGCACTCCGGGGCCCAGGCCAACATGGCGGTGTACATCACGGTGTGCAAGCCGGGCGACACCATCCTCGGCATGAACCTCTCGCACGGCGGCCACCTCACGCACGGCCATCCGCTGAACTTCTCCGGGCGCATGTACAACGTCGTGGCCTACG
>DATDFB010000091.1:0-2080 GCA_036522835.1 Thermoanaerobaculia bacterium
GCGGTGCGCGTCCATCCATGCGGCGATCTCCGCGGCCAGCTTGCCGTTCGCTTTCGAGTGCGTGTCGTCGCCGCCGATGTCGTTGTCGAGCACGCTCGCCAGCGCCTGCCGCGGCGCCGGCGCGAGCGCGATCTCGGAGAGCTTGGCGCGGTACTCGAGCTCCCATACCTCGTACTTTTTCCCCGAGGCGATGTCGATGGCGTGGCGGCCTTCGTGAAGCTGCATCTGCGAGGTGAACTCGTCGCGCTCGACGCGCGCCAGAAACGCGTCCCGGCTGCGCGTCTCGGCCAGCACCGACTCGAGGTACTGCCGCGACAGCCGCCGCGCCAGGCCGGGGAAGAACTGGATCGGCTTCTCCTTGGCGCGCTGCACGTCGCGCGCGGTCTCCTCGGCGATCCGCCGGTCGTCCTCGGCGCGCAGCTCGGCGTCGGTGACGCGCTCCCAGTTCCGCAGCGGCGCGTCGGCGTAGCGCGGCCGCACCTGGTAGATCTCCGTCGCCGTTCCCCAGCCGCCGTCGCCGCTCGCGCCGTCGTTGGCCCACTCCGAAAAGCCGTTCGACACGATCGAGTCGAGCGCGACGAAGCGCTTGCTCCCGCGCTGCCCGTACTGCTCGACCGAGAGCGTCGTGTCGACGACGATGTGGCCCATGTGCATGTCGACGTGTTTGCCGGTGCGTCCGGCGATGGCATAGAGGCCGAAGCGCTTCGCGTAGTCGTCCTTGTGGGTGCCGATCTCCTTGGCCACGCCGTCGCGGAGGACGTTCGGGCGCTCGTTGCCGAGGGCGATCTGGCGGTAGTACTCGTCGGCGATCAGCTCGATGCGGTGAAGCGTCGCGGCGTACGCGGCCACGTCGCTGTCGGGCGCCACGACGGCCGCCTCGTCGAAGAAGCGGACGCCGGCGAGCGCCTGCGCGAGCTCCGGCCGCTCGGCGTCGGTTCCTTTCCACGACGGCAGGATGCGGACGAGCGTGGCGTGCGCTGCGGCGATGCCCTCCGGAGGGCCGGCGAATTTCGAGACGTGGTAGTAGGCGTCGATGCCGCCGAGCGCCGCGGCGCCGTCGTTCGCGCGCAACGCGGCGCGGGCGAGGAGGCGCGCCGGCTCGAGGCGGGGGCCGGTCTCTTCGATGAGCGCGCGCAGCGCGCCGACGGTGCGGCGCAATTCTTCGAGGCCGGCGCGCGGGTCGCGCGCGACGGCGGCGGCGTGGGTGACGATGGCGCGGCGGCGGTCGTTCTTCTTGGTGGCCAGGGCCATCGCTTTCTTCCCCTCGGCGCGCGCGGCGGCGAAGTCGCCGAGGTGAATGGCCAGGTGGGCGAGCTCGATGTGCGCCTTGGCCGTGTCGAGCTTCCGCAGCCGCGCGCGCGCCGCGTCGTAGTCGTGGAAGCCTCGCCACTCGATGTAGGCGAGGCGGACGACCGCGTCTTCGCGGCGCTCCGGATTCGTCTCGGCGGCGATGGCGGCGGGGAAGAGCTCCGCCGCTTTCTTGAACTCGCCGTTGCCGGCGGCGCGGTGGGCGCTGTCGAGATCCGCCTTTGCAGTGCACGCGACGAGGAGGAGAACGAAGAACGTTCGCATGACATCACCATACGAAGCGCCGCGCGAACGGATCTTGTATGCGCCGCGCGTTTTGTTACGCGCGCAGCCGCCGGCGATATTCGGACGGGGTGATGCCCGCGGCCTTCGCGAAGGCCTTCGTGAAGTGGCTCTGATCGGCGAAGCCGGCCTGCGCGGCGACCGCGGAGAGCGCGGTACCGCGGGCGATCTCTCGCTGCGCCCACTCCAGGCGCAGCGCGCGCACGTGCTCGCCGACCGAGAGGCCGTAGCGCCGGCGGAAGGAGCGCGCGAAGTGCGTCGGATGGACGCCGACTTCCGCGGCGATCTCACCGAGGCCGATCTTCTCGCCGAAGCGCCGCCCGAGAATGGCATGCGCCTCGGCGAGCCACGGCGGCGTGCGGCGGTCGTCGCGCCCGTTTCGCGCCACCGTGCCGAAGAGCTCGAGCAGCAATCCTTCGACGATCAATTCCGCGGCGGCGTCGGCCACGCGCATCTCCGCGGCCAGGCGCGCGGCGCGATTGCGGGCCTC
>DATDFB010000092.1:0-9221 GCA_036522835.1 Thermoanaerobaculia bacterium
GCGAGCTCGCGAACCCATGCGCCTACGTCCAGGGTCTCGAAGCTCGGCAGCGCCTGAGACAGGCTGATCGAGCGTGTGACTTCGATTCCGTACTCACGTAGAAGAGTCTGCAGAATCCGGGCATCCGGATCGCTGTCTTCCGCGAAGAGAACGCGCAGCGGGAAACCGCTGCGGTCGATTGTGATGAAGTGACCGTTCAGCATGACGTCATCTCCCTGCCGTCAGCGTTCGTGGCCACCGAGAAACACGACGCTCAGCCACGACGTCACGTGCCGCGAGGGGGAGCCACCAACGCAGCCGGCGCCGGCGCTGTTCGCATCGGAAAGGCGCAGTTGATGGCCGGAGCATCGTAGGAAGGCGACTGCATGAACTCCCCCTGGTCCGCCGTGCCGGCTTCCACGGAGATCTTTGCATCGCTGTTCAGTCCGTCCCAGCCGTTGCGCCCGAGGTACTTGAATGCGAACATCGTCTTGTACGTGTGCCACATCGCGTCACCCACGGCGCGGCCATGGAACTGCGTGTCACCCGGAGCTCCAGCCCACTCGTCGTACACCGGCGAGCAGCAGTTCGCGCTGGTGATGCTCAGCGGAAACAGCGTATAGCCGGTGGTGCCCGAACAGCTGAACCGGCCGGTGTCCTCGGCGTGATAGCCGATGACGCGGATCGCAGGATCGGACGGAGTCCAAACTGCTTCATGCGTGAAGCTCTCGCTGCCGGTGGTGCTGACACGCGACGCCACACTTGCCCCGATCGTGCGCCAGTTCGTCAGTTCCGGCCGCACGGGAATGCCGTACGCGGTCACCGGATTGGCGGGACTCGGCGTGCAGTTGTTGCCCGGATTCGCCGGACGCATGGAGAGCACTGTGCTGGTTCTCCGCATCAAGCACGACCGCGTGCGGCTCGCCCTCCGTGTCGTCGCCGATCGTGAACCACGCCGGCCGGAACGTCTCGCCGATCTGCACCAGTTTCAGCCGCGTGTCGTCGAGACGCGACGCGAACAGCGCACGCATCCCCGGCCGCGCATCGCCCGGCGCAACCTCCTGCTCGCTCCGGCTCATCCGCACGCGGCGGCGCGCCTCGGCTGCCGCCTGTGTCGCGCTGAGCTTCGCGCATCCTTCCATCGTAACGGACTCGAACTGCCGTCCGCCGATGGCGTAGAGCTTGCCGTTGGCCAGTCGGTGCACAGCGATCTCCGATCCGGACAATTCCGCGTCGAATCCTCCGCCCAGCACGTACTGCCGGTAAAACACATGGCTTGCGCCGTCGTCATCGGTCTCACGACGCACTTCACGCCAGACGATCTCCGCCGCCCCACCGCACGGTATCGATACCGTCGCCGGCCGCGAGCCGTTCACATTCACTCCGCGCCCCACGAGCTTGCCGCCCGCCGTTGCCAGCGCGTCTCCATACAGCGCGACCGCGGCGCTACGGGGCGTGGGAAGCAACTCTGCAAATGCTCCTCCCGCAACGAGCACGAGCGTGCAGAAGACGAGCAGGTACCACATTCGATTGACTTTCGACATCCGGGAACCTCCAGTAGATTGAGCAACCGGACGGCGGAAGGAAGCGAATGGTATTTTTATTGCGATCATGCAAAATTTCATGACCGGCGCGAATCGTGACGAGCTGGTGATCCGAATCGCGAGCGCTTGGCCGTCGGCCGCCGTTATTGGTTGCACATCGCCATCGGTGAGCGCGATTCGCAAATTCCGGGTTTCGGCGACGTCAGAGGGAAGTCGGCCGCGGTCGCTTCTCGGCCAAACCGGAGCCGCCTTTCGCCGGAACCCGACCTGCTCCCGCAAATACCGTTGCCGACTTTCCGAGCTGATCCACCTCTGCCGAACCGGCTGGGAGTAGCGGACTCAGTACAGCTTCTCGCATCGATCTGTGAGGATTCGCTTCATGCTCCGTTCAAAATGCGAATGGCAAGATCACCCTGGTATCCTCAGTGGCGTGCTCAAATCGCAGTTGTATGACCTTTTCGACGAGACGGGTCAGCATCTCAGCGGCTGGTGGGCCCTGCCCACTCGAGCGCTTGACGCGGTCCATGATCACCTCGGCTGCCGCCACCGTACCTTCTGAGCGCACGGTGAATCGGATGGTGGCCGGCCCGCGGTATACGAGCGCTGATCTGCTCAGCTCTGAAGCGAATCCTCTGACCAACTCGTCTGCGGCAGCAATCACCGCTTCCCGAGGGAGCGGTCCGGAGATCAGCGGTCCGGCTTCCTGGATATGGCCGTGAATGACAAGCCTCGCCTCGATGGGGTCCATGCCGCCTTCGACGAGCTGAACGGCGTGCGGCATGCGGTCGTCGAATACGAGCAAACGGTTGAAGCGCGGCGGGATCGACTGATAGAACGCCGGACCCCACGCGGGCTGATGCATTCTGGATTCGAAGTAGTTTTCTTCGTTCCAGATCAATGTCTCCCCTCCGATGGTTCTCCTGTCGTCTTTTGTCAACGAATAAACGTACCCAAACTGTCCGTTGGCGGCATCGTTATGCTGACCCTGCCGGCAACCATTGACATAGAGGCTGAGATAACATCCTCCGACGGGGACATGGCCGAGTCTCTCTGCGGCCCACTCGCCAAGGCGGCTTCGAAACATGCCCATCAATCGAGCGCCGAGCACATTCTCGGGATCCGTCCGAAGGTAAGTGTACAAGCCCGGCACGTACCAATAATCCCAGTGCGCGTGCGTTTTCAACGAATGCCGGTACGGATTGCCCAAATGCGTCTCGGCAGCCGCTCGCATCTCGAGCGCCACTGCCGACGGCATGAAGTCGTCTACGACGACATACGGACCACGGAACGGCCCGTCGGTCACTGACTCTGCCCCGCGGCTTCGTGATGGCACCTCACGGCCTCAAAGCCCGGTATTGCTGCTCCCACTTGACGGAAGTCTCATCAGCCAGTTTCCTGAGTTGTGGTACGACATCGGGCAAACCGGCGTCCGGGATATCAAGGAAACGAAGGACGGCGCGGAGGCTCTGGTCATAGGCCGAGCTCAGGTCTTCGTAGAACAATTGCATAGGGGTAATGTGGCGGCGTTGAAAGTATGCCTCCCACTCATTGTCGTAGATGTGAGCCCATTCGACGCACCTGTCGATCAACCGAAGGTCGAAGTCGACTGACGTTGGCTGTCCCATCGGGTTCGGTTGTGGTGCGGCAGGAAGCTCCCATACCGATGTTCGCGACGCCTTGAAATGTGAAATTCCCTGGGCAACTTTATTTCTCCGACGCAACCATACATACCGGACCGTCGAGAAGCGTTGGAGCATGAGGTCGTGCAAGGATCCGTCCTGACAGGCCAGGGAAGGAGAAGCCGGACTGCGACGAAGCGCGCGATACATGTCGAGCACGGTGGACCAGTGCAACTTGGTTCCGAACACCCCATTCGGAGTGCTTGTTGCCGCAATGATTCCCGATACATAGTCCGCTTCGCGGTCGATCCCGTAGTGGCGCCTCCAATACTCCTCGACGTCGGTTCGGTGATCAAAGAATTCAGCGGGCGCGCCCGCACGCCCGGAATGGGATAGTCCCTGACACAGAAGCGTGCTGCCGCTACGGGGACTCGTACATACGATGTAAGCAAGCGGCTTCATGATTGCGTCGGGAGTCGTATTTCAAACCATGTTTTGTCCGGAATGATGCGACGGGCGTTCCCCCGATAGACGTCGGCGAGGACTTCGGCTGGAAGGTCAATGCCCGAAATGGTCCAACGCACGCTGCCCGGCGAGTCGCTCCCGGTGCTGGAGAAGCATTCGTCGTCGGTCTCGAAGAACCGAAAGTGCCGAGCGTAGGCGTCTCTTGTCGGAGGCGAGGCATCAGTTCCGAACAGGACCCGCCTCGGATGGTCCAGGACCAGCCGTCTGGTCGCCCGCGGCTGTCGACCGAGGTCCGCTAAGCGGGCGGCTACATCGACGTAGAAGTTGGGATAGGCGTTCAACAACCGGGCCACCCAGGTCAGATGTTCGGCGTTGCCGCCGACGTGGGCGCCGATGAAGGTGACCTTTGGATTCATGGCAACGAGTCGTTCGAATGCGTCGAGCAATTTCGCGAACCGCGGGAATCCGGGATCGGCAAAGTGCCACTCAGGGCGGACGAGCAACTCCTCCAGTCGCTCGTTGTGCTCAGTGAGCGGCTCGAAGAACGCGGGTGGGTCGGCAACGTGGATCAGTACGGGCAAATCAGCCTCCCTCGCGACGTCCCAGACGGGGGCGATCCGGTCGTCATCAGGCAGTACGAGCTTCCCGTTCTCGTCACGGACCCATAGGCCCAGGTTCTTCCAGACCTTGAGTCCGGAGGCCCCGCGAGATGCCGAGTCCCGAAGGCTTTTTGCCAGCCGATCCGGCCAGCCGGGCTGACTACACGCCCGCCAGTCCAACCGACAGAACGTCACAAACCGACCAGGATAGGAACGGTCGTACCGATCGAGGTTCGCTTCGAGGGTGCTACCCCAGTAGCCGTCGAGATTGACGATCGTTTCGACGTTGCACTCTTCCATGAGGGCTACCAACCTCCCGACGTCGTCGATTGCCCATCGATTCTCGCTCGTGCGCTCGTATCCCGACGACGTGTCCGGACGTCGGCCGAGGTGATTGTGCGCATCGACGACTGGGAAGGAGGATCGACGCACGTCGTGCTCGGGAACGCGCACCATCGGCTCCGGGCGGTAGTGGCGGAGCAGTATGTTTCTCCAGTCTCTATCCATGTCCCTCCCAACCTCATCCCGGCGCGCGCTGAGTGACATCCTTCTGTCGGTATGGTACCGTCTTTTGTGTCTATGAACTGAGGATCGGCAAGGTGGCCTCACGAACAGCCTCACTTCGTCGGGTGTGGCCGTTCCTGGGCATCATCGACCAAGACGGACGGGACGGCGGCTGGTGCGGATTGGCCGGGCCAATCCGGCGGCAGGCCGAGCTGAATGTCTACTATGAGCTCCGGCGCACATTCCGGATCGTTGGCTTCAGCAGCCACGTGACGTTTCCGGCAGTCGAGGACGGATTGGTCGATGACTACGGACGTCTCTGTGACGCCTGGTGTCATTGCTTTCGCCAACCCGATGACTACATCCCGCCGACATTACCCAGAGCGCTGATCAGCGAGTCCGACTTCGTGGACTATGGGGCTGTCTCGCCGCAGACTATCTGCGGGTCCAGCACCCCCAGTAAGGACTTCGACTTCATTTACGTGTGCCTTCCGGGGCGATGGACGGAGATGACGAAGAACTGGGCCCTTGCCAAAGCGTGTCTGTACCGGCTGTGCAACGAACTGGGACTGAAGGGCCTGCTACTGGGCCGCTGGCAGATCCTGGACCTTCCCTTTCGTCGCAACCTCACGATCGTGGGCGACGTACCTCGAAGGATCGCCCTCCAGTACGTCGGCGGCTCGCGCATGCTGTTTGTTCCCAGCCTGATGGACGCCTCTCCCCGCCTCCTCGCGGAGGCCCTTTGCATGGACGTTCCCATCCTCGTCAACCGCAAAATTCTGGGCGGCTGGAAGTACGTCACCCAGTCGACCGGCGTCTTCTTCGACAGTGACGACGACGTTGCACAGGCTGCGGCGCAGTGTCTCTCGAGCTCAACCGATCCGCGTGCCTGGTTCCGCGCTAACTACGGACCTGTGCGATCCTCCCTGAGGCTATCCAGTTTCCTCCACAGCCTCGACAGTGATTTCGACCCGACTCCGTCCTTGCGGCTCGCTCACGACATTGTTTTGCAGTCCGGAGAAAATCCCGGATTTCCGCTGAGCCCGAGTGGGATCACCCAGCCGGTTTGGCTCCAGCCACCGCCCGCGCTGGGTCATTTTCGGAGTGACGAATGAGCGCTGGCGACCTTTCCGTTGGGGCTTGTTAACCGCGGTCGCCCTGAGCGCTGCCGTCGGAGAAGGGCCGTATCCGTAGCGACGTTTGGTGTTCTGAAGCCTCGGCGCCATCAACGGAGGTGCCACGGAAGTAATGCCCCTGCCACAAGCTGCTCGGGTCAACATCCACCGGATGTGTGCGGGTTGCGCCGATAAAGTTATGCCGGCTGCGGGCCCACTCTGCGTACCTGGCCGACACGTCGGGATCCGATTGAATCGACCTGATCTCCGGCTGGAACTGCTCGAGGCGGCCTCGCGGCTCAGGAACGATCATCCCGATCGGCTCGTGCTCTGCGAATACGACCGTGTGGTTCGGGCGGGTGATCTGCCAGTTCATGGTGAAGGTCGCACAAGACCAGTCGGTCTCGACCAGGCCCTCCAACGGAGATGCGCCGTCCTTCGGACAGTTTGCCGGGCCACGTACGAGAAGATTGCATCCGGGCGGCGTTCGAAATACATACGGCACTTTGAAGGTAAGGATGCCGTTCCCGAAAGTGCTGACGGCAGGGAACGGCCTGCACCCAGTCAGGTAGAAGATCTCGAGAGCATCAACTCCTTCGCCGCCTGTCCAGCGGACCTTGAACGAATGGCTGTTGAGCATGAACCAGCCCGACTGGTTGGCGAGAATCATGGGCAGGCACTGGTACGCCCTCCGGCCAGGACTCGAGTCCATCCATTGTCGCCTCTTCGGAGCAGGCACCAGCGCGATGCCAGGGCCGCCCTCAAGACGGTACGCCACAAGAGGGAGTCGCGGCTGCGGCACCGGATCTTCTGCCAAGGTGGTGCAGGCGGTGCTTTTACGCCCGATCGAGCTCGGCTCGGGCATAACGCAACTCCTCCAACGCCGCCGACAGCCTTCCCTCCAGTTCGTCGAACTCCCGCAGGCTCCGCGGCTCCATATCGCCCAGAGCGACCGGCCCACCAAGACGAGCGAGAAGAATCTGCGCCATGATGCGCATCTCGAAAACGTCCCAGTCTCGGAAGGAGGCTTCGGGTGGTCCCGGAGGGGGCGGTCCATCGCCGCTCGACGCCGAGCCGAACACGAGTCCCTTTCCCTGCCACTCGGCGGGCAAGGTGAGAATCATAACGTCACGAATCTTGGCCATGAGTCCCCCTCAATTATGGCGAACGGCTCGAACACTCCGCGCCATTGCGCCCATCAGCACTGCACCGACACTGGTATAGTTACTTCATACCATACTGGCGCATAGCTGTCAAACTCGCGCGCGGGATTGTTCTTCGCCAGCGTTGGTCCTGACGGCACCATCCTACTTCGCCACTGGCCAACCCAAACTCTATGCCTCAAGTAGGAAAGAATGGCGTCAGGATCACAGTCACAGGGCACCATGCTGATCGGTGTCGTCTCTGCTCCCCATAAGACGTTTTCAGCGACAGCTTGTACATCGCAGATGCCCTCGTCGCCGGGGGGCTTTTCATGGAGCGCGTCATGGAGGTAGTGAGCTGCCAGGATGCATCGCAGTGCACGTTCGCTACCGCGCAGCCACTTCACTCCTGCGGTGCCTTTTTGTCATCTGGCGTTTTCCGCTCCGCGGCCGCCATCCGCCGCTACGAACGGGCCAAAGTCCCGACCGGGACGCTCGGCGCGGCCTTCCGGGAGCGGCGCTGGTCGCGCGGCCTGGAGCAGTGGGAAGCCGCAGAGGAGATCGGGGTCAGTACTGCCACGTACCGGAATTGGGGAGTGAACCGGAGCGTGCCGGCGCTGAAGCACATCCCCGCTGCGATTCAGTTTCTAGGCTTCGACTGGCGAGAAACAGGTGAGAGTCTCGGTGCGCGAATCCGCCACTTCCGAACGACCGGAGGACTCTCCATCAGGGATTTCGCAGCGGCGCTGGAACTCGATCCATGCGGCGCCCGGAACGCATCCGCTGACCGTTCACGAAAGTCACTAGCTGGGAATCCATTCATTCGCGTCACTCCAATCAGAGCGAACGAAAGGAGCAGTGATGCGAAGGATTGCCTACGTCTTGTTTTTCTGCGTGCTGTATCTGGGGTCAGCGGAGGCACAGGACCTGCGAACGAGTCCAGCGACCTCCAGTTGCGGACAGAAGACGGTGCAGCAGGATCGTGAACGTGTCTCTCGCGGCTTCGACCTTTTTGACGCGAGCACGCCGGTGGATTGCCAGTGGTTTCCCCCGCGCGGAGTCACCGCGGTACTCGTGATCGGTGTGGGAGGGGGGGCGGCGGCGGCGGCGCGGGCGGCGCGCGCAATGAGCCGAACAACGGTTCCGACAACGGGGCGGGCGGCGGCGGCGGCGCGGGCGCGCCCGTGATTGCGCAGCGAATCAGCGTGTCGCCAGGCGTCGCGTTGCGCGTCGTAATCGGCAAGCGAGGCGGCGGAGGCTCTGGTGGCCGAGGCGGAGGCGATGACCAACCCGGCGGCGCTGGATTCGACGGTGCCCCATCGACGTTCGGCAACGTGACTTTCCCTGGCGGTCGCGGCGGCAGTGGCGGCGGAGGTGCGCTCCACGGCGGCGCTACCCCCGGTCGCGGAGGCGCCGAGCGCGCCGGCGAAGTTCCTTCCGCTAACGGCGGAGACGGAGGCGCTCCCGACACCGACGGGCAGAAGGGGCAACCGTCGATATTCGCCAATGGCGGAGATCCCGGCACCGTCACGCGGGTCAGCGGCGATTTTCGCGGCGGTGCGGGCGGCGGTGGTGGCGCGGCGCTGGGGAATGGCGGCAAGGGCGGAAATGGAGGCAAGAACAGCGCGACGCCTCAGTCGCGACCGACGCCGGGCAGCGGAGGCGAACGCGGTGGTGGCGGCGGCGGCGGTGGAGCGGCGGGCGAAGCGAATGAGGCGGGACTGGACGGCGCGACCGGAGGCAATGGCGCGATTGTGGTCTTCTTCCTCACCGCAAAACCATGACGGTGAGCATGTGATGCTGAGTGCCATCCCGGCGCGCAATCGGGCGCGCCGGGATGCTTGCTCCATAGGAGACTCTAATTTAGGCGCTCCAGGAGTGACGCGAAAGCCGCTCCAATACGGCGAGAGCGAGCGGGAGTGCAGCGCCGCGACTGCGGGCGTCGGACCACCGCACACTGACGCACAGCGAGGAGGCGGGGAAGCAGTCGAGCGACGTCGCGCGAGCGTTCGTGATCATCCGTGAATCGTTCGATCTACGGAATGTGTGGTCGGCGATCGAGTCGCTCGACACCGGCCGGGGAAATAGAGAATGTTCGCCGGCGCGTCGAGCAGATCACCACGGAGCGGTGTTCGGCGAGGTGCTTGGTTTCGTCAGCGAGCTCGCGAACCCATGCGCCTACGTCCAGGGTCTCGAAGCTCGGCAGCGCCTGAGACAGGCTGATCGAGCGTGTGACTTCGATTCCGTACTCACG
>DATDFB010000093.1:0-119932 GCA_036522835.1 Thermoanaerobaculia bacterium
GCCGCGTCGGGAGCGACTCGCAGCAGTCCCTCGTCGGCATCGAGCACGAGCGGCGTCCCCTCCGCGATGCGCAGCACCTCCGGCCCGGCCGCGACGAGCGCCGGGAGGTTCATCGCCGCGGCCAGAAGCGCAACGTGCGAAGTCGGTCCGCCCGCGGCAGTGCAGAAGCCGGCGATGCGCCCGGCCGGGAGCGCGACGAGCTGCGACGGGAGGAGCTCCTCGCCGAGAAGAATGGAGCCCGCCGGCGGCTCGACCAGCGGGGCCTCGCCGGCGAGCGCGCGTAGGACTTGTCTCGCGAGATCGCGCAGATCGTCGGCGCGCTCGGCGACGCGCGCATCGCCTACGGCGACGAGCGCTTTCACGCTCTCCTCGGCCGCCTCGCGCCAGGCGTAGCCGGCGCCTTTTCCACGCGCGATCCATGCTTGCGCGGTTTGCAGCAGCTCCGGATCATCGATGAAGGCAAGGTGCGCGTCGAGGACGTCGCGCGCGAGACCGCGCGTCGTTGCGCGCAATCGCTCCAGCTCCGCGCGCACGACGGAGCGCGCGATATCGAGATCGGCGCTCTCGCGCGCGACGCCGGCGCCCGTCTCGCTCGGAGCCGGCACGCCGCCCGCGATCCGCGCGGCGGGACCGACCGCCAGCCCGCGGCTGGCGATGACGCCGCGCAGCACGCCATGTTCGACAGGGCGCACGCTGTGCGCCCCTACCGGGGAGGCGACGGGTAATGGCGCACCGCGTGCGCCCATAAGCACGGTTTCCAGTGCGGCCAGCGCCGCCTCCGCATCGCGGCCGACCGCGATCAACGCGATCTCGTCGCCGCGCCGCACGCCGAGCTCCATCAACGCCACCGCGCTGCGGGCGTTGGCCTTGCGGTTGTGCGCCAGCACGCTCACGTCCGCCGAAAACTCGCGCAACGCGCGCACGAGCAGCGCGGCAGGCCGGGCATGAATGCCGTGCTCGAACGGAACGCGCAACTGCTTGCGGATCTCCGGCCCGCCACCGGCGCTCGGCTCCGCGCGCCGGCCGAGCGGCCGCAGCTCCATGAGGAAGTCGCCGGCGCGCAGCAGCCGCTGCTCGTCGCGTCGCGCGATCTCGAAGTCTTTGCCGTTGATCAGAATGATCGGCGTCAACAGGCTGGGCACGCGCGAAGCAATCGCATCGAGTTCGAAGCCGAGCAGCGGATCGCCGGCTCTGACGATCGCGCCGTTCGAGACGTGCGCCTCGAAGCCGTCGCCGCCGAGGTGAACCGTGTCGCAGCCGACGTGCAGCAGGAGCTCGGCGCCGTTCGCCGCGCGCAGCGTCACCGCGTGCTTCGCAGTCGCAACCGTCACCACTTCGGCGTCGCACGGCGCGCAGAGCGTCGCGCTGGTCGGATCGACGGCCACGCCGTCCCCCGCCAGCTTTCCGGAGAAGACCGGGTCCGGCACTTCGTCGAGCGGGCTGCACCAGCCGTCGAGCGGTGAAACGAGGATCATGGATGGACCTCGATCCAGTGCACCGCCCACATCGGATCGATTTTGCTCTGCGTGAAGCGGAAGCAGAGGTCCGCCACCCCGCCGGCGCGCGGCGCCAACTTGACCGGTGGCAGGACGGTCACGTCGTGCCGCGCTGCGGCCGGCGCCAACGGCAGCGACGCGACCGGCGCGCCCGCGCAGCCGCCGATGAACACGTCGAGCTCCCCTTCCGGCGTCGCCGGCGGCAACAGCTCGATCTTCTTCACGTCGTCGCCGATCTGGAAGTTGAAGGGGACCTGCCCGACTGCAGCGGTGAGCGTCGCGCCGGCGCTGAGGTCGACCGCCGGGAAAATCCAGCAGGGATTCATGATGTCGATGAGGAAGACGGCGCGCTTGCCGTCGACCGGCGCGTCGTCTTCGAGCGAGAGCGCGATCTTCTCGCTGCAGAGCTTGAGCTGATAGCTGCTGCGGCGCGGTCCTCCGGCCAGGAACGCCGCGTCGGCTGCGGGATTGGGGAGGGCCAGATCGAGCGGAGCGCTGCGCACTCCGAGAGCCTGGTAGCGGCGGAACTGCGGAACGAGGCGGCTCGCGAAGCCGCGCCGATCCCGCCGCTCACGCGGCGACCAGCCGATCTCGGCGATCGCTGCTCCGCGCGGCCAGGCCATGAATTCCACGCGCTCCTCGGTGCGGATGTGCTCCGTCCAGAGGTTCCCCTGCACGCCAAGGATGTGCATCTGCTCGTTAGCAGTGAGCTGGGGAGGGAGCGGATCGAACGCGTAGATCTGCTCGACCGAGACGACCCGTGCGCGCCCGGGCGGGTCGTCCTGCCTCACGCTCTGGCGATTGTCGAGATAGAGCGTCGGATGCGGCGAGAGCACCGCATCGTGGCCGGAGCGTGCGGCGGCGAGCGCACCGTCGATGCCGCGCCACGACATCACCGTGGCATTGGGCGCGATGCCTCCTTCCAGGATCTCGTCCCAGCCGATCAAGCGGCGGCCGCGCGCGCTGAGGAACTCCTCGATGCGCCGCACGAACCAGCTCTGCAGCTTCGCTTCGTTCTCGATGCCGAGCTCGCGCATGCGGGCCTGGACGCGCGCGGAGCTCCGCCACTGATCCTTGACCGCCTCGTCGCCGCCGACGTGGATGTAGGGGCTCGAGTAGAGCGCCATCGCTTCGTCGAGCACGTCTTCGAGAAACGCGAACGTCGATTCGTCGACGTTGTAAAGATTGTTGTAGACGCCCCAATCCGCCGGAACCGCCGTCGGCGGCTGCTCGGTGGAGGCGAGCTGCGGATAGGCGACGATCGCGGCGGTCGCGTGCCCCGGCATCTCGATTTCGGGCACGATCGTGATGCCGCGCTCCGCGGCGTAGGCGACGAGATGCCGCACCGTGTCCTGCGTGTAGACGCCGCCGATCCTCGGCTGCGGCGCAGCTCCGGCCGGCACGCGCCAGCCGCCGATCTCTGCGAGCTTCGGATACTTCTTGATTTCGAGCCGCCACGCCTGGTCATCCGTCAAGTGCCAGTGCAGGACATTGAGCTTGTGCAGGACCATCGTGTCGAGGAAGCGCTCGATGAACTGCGGCGACTGGAAATGCCGCGCCGAATCCAAGAGGAGGCCCCGCCACGCAAAGCGCGGCTCATCGCGAATCTCCACAGCGGCCACACGGATTCGGCTCGAGCGCGACGCGTCGGCCGTCATCAGTTGCCAGAGCGTCACTGCGCCGTAGAGCAATCCACGCGGAGTGCGAGCGGATACGGCGATCCCGGCGCGCGAGACGCGCAACTCGTATCCCTCGTCGGAGGCGACGCGCTGGTCGAGCGCAAAGGAGATCGGCGCGGGAGCCCGCACCACAGGCAACGTGAGTCCGCGCGTGCGCGCGACGAGATCGGCGAAGTAACGCGCCGTCCATTCGACCTTCGCGTCGGCGGGAACAGAGATCGCCGTCTTCGGCGTCACCGTAAAGTGGCCGTCCAGCGCTCGCCATTCGGCCGGCGCGGGAATGACCGGCAGCTCTCGCTCGGGCATGGTCGAAACCGTTCTGCAGGCAGCGCACAGCAGCAATCCGAAAGCCGCGAGTGCGCGCGGTCTCATTGCCGGGCCTCGGGAACCCGGGGGATGAGCTCCCGCACGCTGACCGTGGCGTTGTCCACCAGCGGCCGTGCCCAGAAGCCGATGCTGAGGATGTACCCGAGGGTCACGTAGAGCGGCAGCATGCCGACGCGGAGGCCGACGCGCTCGCCCAGCCAGCCGACGGCGAGCGAGACGAAGGCGCCGCCGACGATCGCCGTGCAGAGGATCCCGGAGAACGATCCGTGATGACGTTCGACCGAGTTGAGAGCGAGCGAGAAGATCACCGACCACATGACCGACAGGAAAAACCCGAGGGCCATGAACGAGAGGTAAGACAAACGCGCTCCGCCGCTGAGCGCAGCCGTCAGCGTGAGGATCGCCGCGGCGGCGAAGCCGATCAGGACCTTGCGGCCGTCGAACAGCTTGAGCAACACCAGCCCGAGAGCGCAGCCAACGGTCATCAGTCCCCAGAACATCGCCACCGCGCGTGCCCCCTCGGTCTGGGGACTGAAGCCGTGGTAGGTGGAGAGGAACTTCGAGATCCAGTTGGCGATGCCCTGCTCCGATCCGACGTAGCAGAAGATGGCCAGGAAATAGAGATACACGACCGGACGCCGCAGCAGATCGCGATGCGCTGTCCAGGGGCCGATCCGCTCTCCTTCGGCAAGCTCGTAGCGCGGCAGCCGGACCACTCCGATGATGATCACCATCAGCAGCGTCACCGCAGCAAAGACCCAGTAAAGAGCAACCCACGGGAGTGCGCGCGGCACCAGCGGCACGGGATGCGCCACGAGATACGAGTAGACGAACGGACTGGCGAACGAGGCGCCGCCGAAGACCAGTTGCGCGGCGACGGAGTTCGCAGCGAAATGCTCTTCGCCGCCGGCCACGCGCAGCAGAGGATTGATCGCGACCTGAAGCATGGTCATGCCGATCCCGATGAGGAACAGCGACGCCAGCGCGATCTCGTACTTCGGCGTCGTTGCGAACAGCAGCGAGCCGGCGAACGCCAACGCGAATGCGGCGATCATCACCGGCTTCTCGCGGAAACGCTCCAGCAGCATCCCGGCCGGAATGGACATCACGCCGTACGCGACGAAGAAGGCAAACGGAAGAAAGCCTGCCAGGACCAGACTGAGATGAAAGCCGTTGATGATGTCGGGAATCAGAGGCCCGAGGATGTTGGTCAGAAACGAGATCGCGAAGAAGATCAGAAACACGAGCAAGACGATCCACGGACGGCGCTGAGTCATCGGGCATCCTTTTTTGATTCCCTGCCTCGGGCCGGACCGGTCGAATCGCGGACGATGAGCTCGGGCTCGACGACCACGAACGAGCCGTCCGACCGCTCGGAGCCGTTGATGCGCTCGAGCACGACGCGGGCGGCGATGCGGCCCATCTCGCGCAGCGGCTGGCGCACCGTCGTCAGTCGCGGGTTGTGAAATGCCGCGATCTGAATGTCGTCGAAACCAATGACCGAGACGTCCTCCGGCACGCGCAGGCCGGCGTCGAAGAACGCGCGGATCGCGCCGATCGCCGACGCGTCGTCGAACGCGAAGAGCGCCGTGAAGTCCACGCGCCGCCCGAGCAGCTTCTGCCCGAAGGCGTAGCCTTCCTGATAGGCGGCGTTGGGCGCGAAGACCTCGTCCCCCTCCTCGCCGCTGAGCTGAAGCGTGAGCTTCGGCGGGATCTCGATTTTCAGCGAAGCGGCGGCGGCCAAAATCGCGCGCGATCGGTCTTCCGTGTCCGAGCTGCCCGGCTGTCCGCGAAACAGCGCGATGCGGCGGTGGCCGAGCTCCTTGAGGTGCGCGAGCGCCAGGCGCGCCGCGAGGTCGTGATCGATGACGACGTTCGAGAGTCCTTTAACGCGCTTGTGGCCGGAGATCACCACGGTCGGCAGCAGAGGAGGCTCGTGGAGCTCCGTGGCCACGAGAATCATTCCGTCGACGGCGCGCCGCGTCAGCAATTCCAGATCGTCCCGCAGCAGCTTCGGCGTGGATCGCCGATGACTGGTGAGGAGATAGGTGTAGTCGCTGGCCAGCAGATGACTCTCGATTCCGCTGACGATCTCCGCCGCCCACGGGTCGCTGACCTCGGGCACCAGGACGCCGATGGAGTTCGTACGCCGGCTGCGCAGCGAGACGGCGATGTAGTTGGGGCGATAGCCGAACTCGCGCGCGGCGGCGAACACGCGTTGCTGCGTCTCCTCCGGAATGGCGGCGGCCACGGGAGAGTGGTTGAGCACGAGGGAGATGGTGGCGGTCGAAAGATCCAGATGCTCGGCCAGATCTTTGAGCGTGGGCCGCTCGCTGCGGCTCTTCTTCGAACGCTTTTTACGGGTGCTCACGGGCGCGCTGAGCTTAGCCTGCTAAATCGATTTAATCAAGCTATTGCTTCACGAGCACGAAGGCCTCGGTGCGCCTGACGAACGACGGCAGGTACCCGCCGCAGTCGATGATCCCGTCCAACGCGGCGGGATGGCTGCCCGTGCGCGCCGCGCGGCCGAACTGCGATGCGTAGGCGCGAATGGCCTTCAGCTTGACGGCGTCGTCGCTGAGGTAGAGCCGCTCCGGCAGACAGAGGTGCTTTGCTTCGCCGTAGTCCGCGTCGCTTGGAAGCGACGCCGGCGTCGACGGGCGGAAGCGCTGGCTCGCCGACCGCGCCATCCATGTAGGATCCGCGAGCGCCTTGGCCTCATCGTTCATGCACGGACAATCCGGCGCGGCCGGCGGCGGATACCAGCAGTCCGCATTCGCCGTGTTTTTGGTGTAGGCGTGAATGACGGCGAAGGCGATGGCGTGACGCGACGCCTGCTCGCCGTTCAGACGGCGCACGAAGTTGCCCAACGCTGCATGGTCCGGATGCCCATCGAGCCAGTGCGTGGTGGCGATGAGGGCTCCGGCCGGCGCGGACGCGATGAGCTTGCGCAGCGACGCCGTCAGGGTCTCGGCGTTGAGCGACGTCGGCGTTCCTCGCCATAGCCGCACACCGCGCACGAGCTGCAGCCGGAAAAGTCGGAGCGGCGGAGCGGCGCGGCCGCTTTGCCGCCGGCGAGATTTTGCCAGGCGGCGCGCAGCCCGGTGTCGGGATAACCGAGAAACTCGGGAGCGGAGAGGCCGAGAATCCCCGCCGCGGCGGCGCTCTCGCTCCGCCGGACTTCGGCGAAGCTCGACAGCTCCGCGGCGGTGCACATCGGGCCCGTCACGGTGCTGCTCTTCCAGAACCGGCAAGCCTCGCAGTAGGCGTCGCCGTCCGTGACCACGACGACGCTCACCGGCTTCCCAGCGCGGACGTACGCGTCGATCAAACCGGCAAAGCCGAGGGTCTCGTCGTCCGGATGGGGGGCAAGGACCAGCAGGGCTGGATACGCCGTGAGAGCGTCGTTGTCGCAGGTCATTGCGGAGCCTGAGCGCGCCGAGCGGCACGAGAGCGCAACGATGACGAGGATCAGTGCGGCGATGGTCCGCCTGGCGACGAGCATTGCCCCCAAGGGTACCGCCGGATGCCGCGGCCCGCTTTCCATGAATATCCGATTGACCTCGGATCGCGAAATGCGCTAAAACGATTTAGCACGTGAGCTAAAACGGTTTAGGAGGAAACGTATGCGGTCCAGGATCCTCGTATGCCTAGTTGCCGTCTTGTCGTTATGGGCCTCGGTCTCTCTAGCACAGTCACCCCCGCAACCAGTCCCGCAACCGGCACCGCCGAAGGATGACCAGCAGCAGCAGACCGTCGGCGAGGAGATCACCGTCGTCGGCATCGGCGAGTCGCTGCGCGAGGCGGTGAAGGTCAAGCGCGAGTCCGACGCCATCGTCGACGCCGTGGCGGCGAAGGACGTCAACAAGCTCCCCGACAAGAATCTCGCCGAAGCGGTGTCGCGCGTTCCGGGCGTGGTGATCAATCGCGAGTTCGGCGAAGGCGAGCGCGTTTCCCTGCGCGGCGTGTCGCCGAACCTCGTGCACACCACCGTGAACGGCCACAACGTGGCCGTCGCCGACTGGTTCGTCCTCGAGCAGTTGGCGGCCACGCGCAGCTTCAACTATCTCCTGCTGCCGTCGGAGCTCATCGGCGTGCTCACGGTCTATAAGAGCCCCACGGCGGAGCTGGACGAAGGCGGGATCGGCGGCACGATCGACGTCAAGACCCGCAAGCCGCTCGACCTAAGACCGAACGCCTACAGCGGGTCGCTGCAGGAGGCGTATACGGAGAAGTCGAGCTCCTACAATCCCAACGTCTCCGGCCTGTTCAGCTGGAAGAACGACGCGAACAACATGGGCGTCCTCTTCTCCGGCGTCCTCGACAAGCGCGATATCCGCCGCGACGGCGTCGAGGTCCTCGGCTACTTCCCGCAAACCGGAACCGGGCTGCTGGTGCCGTCGCTCATCGGCTCCGCGCTCTTCCAGCAGGAACGGGAGCGCAAGGCGTTCAACGGTGAATTCCAGTTCAAACCGATGGACCACCTCGAGCTCAATCTGAACGGGTTCTGGTCCCGCTTCGGGGCGAACAACATCAACCAGAACTACCTGGCCTGGGGCTCCAACGCCCTCGGCGGCGGCGGCACGTTGACCAATGCCACCATCAGGGGAGATACCGTCGTCGCCGGCACCATCGCTTCCGCCGCGAACGGCACGCAGGGCCGCGGCGTCGTCTACGACGCCATCGACCGCAAGGCCTTCGCCAGGACGTGGTACGGCGATCTCGATGGCACGTACACGCCGAGCCAGTTCTGGGTCATGCACTTCGACGTCGGCAACACCAAGGCCGTCGGCGCCACCGATGCCCAGCCGTTCGTCGAGTTCGGCGCGCCCGCCACATTCCACTACGACTTGTCGGGGAGCACGCCGCAGGTGCAATTCCTCAACATCGATCCCAGGAACCCGAAGGCGATGGACTTCGATTTCGCGTCGCTGCATCACATCACCAACGACGACAAAGAGGCCTACGCCTACGCCGACGGCGAGCGGTTCGTGAACGCCGGCGCGCTGAAGTCGGTCAAGTTCGGCTTCAAGTACACCGATCACAAGCGCAACACGGACTTTCAGGCCACGACCTACGGCGGCTTCTTCCTGCCGCTGTCGGCCACCGGTTGCAACGGCCATGTTTGTACGGCCGCAGACTTCGCGGCCGGCCTCACACCGGGCGACTTTCTCCGCAGCATCGCCGCGGGGGGAACGCTGACCAGCTATTGGAGCGTGAACCGAGGAGTCGTGGAGAGCATCCTCTCCAACAGCTTCAATGGAACGCGCATCCCCAACCCGCCCGAGGTCTTCTCCGTCGAGGAAAAGGTCGGCGGCGGGTTCGCCATGGCCAACCTGAAAGCGGCCGGCTGGAAGGGAAACGTCGGCCTCCGCGTCGTCCGCACCGGCCAGACGTCGACCGGCAACATCGTTGGCGGCGCGGGCGAGATCCAGAACGCCTTCGGCAACTTCACTCACGTCTCGTCGAACCGGAGCTACTGGGATTACCTGCCGAGCGCCAACTTCTCGCGCGATCTGAATCCGGAGCTCGTCCTGCGTCTTGCCGCAGCCCGCACGATGGCGCGCCCCGACTTCACCGATGTCTCGCCCCGCGTGACGCTCAACCCGGGTGCGCTCACGGGACAGGGCGGAGACCCCAACATCGACCCGTTCCGCGCGAACCAGGCGGACGTCTCGCTCGAGTGGTACCACGGAAAAGACGAGGTCCTCTCCGGCGCCGTGTTCTACAAAAAGATCGAGTCATTCATCACCGACCATCCGGTGCAGCAGGCGCACTTGATTCAAACCGACACTCCGAACCTGTCGCTTTGCGCGCCCGCGTTCACGACCGAGTTCCCCAACCGGTACAGCTGCCAATTCACGATCAACCAGCGCGTCAACGGCGGCGGCGGAAAAGTGAAGGGATTGGAGCTGGCCTTGCTGCAGAGGCTCGGCGGCGGATTCGGCATCCAGGGCAACTACACGTACTCCGACGCGACAGCCGACGATCCCGCCCTGGAGATCCCGGGGAACTCGAAGAGCTCCGGAAACCTGGTGGGCTTCTTCGAGAACGAACGGTTCGGTGCCCGTCTTGCCTACAGCTACCGCTCGGCCTTCTTCGTAACCTTCGACCGCTCGACGCAGTTGAACCAGGACGCGCTGAAGTCGCTCGATGCGTCGCTGGCGTTCAACCTGTTCCACGGCGTCGCCTTGACGGTCGACGGAGTCAATCTCACGAACGAGAAGATCGTGCAATACGCCTCGGACACGTTCCGCCCTCGCGCGGTCTACGACAACGGCCGCTACTATTTCGCCGGACTCCGCTTCCAGCGTTGACAGGTGCGCCTCTCCGAAAGGAGGGGCGCATCCCCTACCCGACCGCCACCCTCTCCCCCTTCGCCTTTCTCTCCCGTGCAACGCACGACCGGTACAGCTGCACGAGCAGGCGCTGTTCCCGCGTGCTAGCATCGCCACCCGTCGGGCAGTAGCGCAGCCTGGTAGCGTACCTGAATGGGGTTCAGGTGGTCGCGGGTTCAAATCCCGCCTGCCCGACCAAACACAAACCGCCGAGCCTCCTCAACGGATGAGCGGCGCGCGATGCTTCCGTAGAAATGCCGCTGCGGAATCCTTCTCACATCCACAAACCTCAATATGGCGGCGTGGCGACACTCAATACGGCTGTCGTCCAGTATTGCGTGTGAATGAGTGACTGGACCACCATCGAGCTACTGCCGACTACGACCAACACGGTCACGACTCGCACCGGAATGCTGCGCCCACGCTGCTGGCATCTTCATCCCTCCAGCTCGAGACGCCCTTCGGCGGTGACGCGCAGACCCACCGATCTTTTCAGCGCGTCGAGTTCGCGCGTCAGGTGATCGGGATCGTCGGCACGCCATTCCGGCGGCGTGGTTGGCGTTCGTGGATCCGAGAGATTCCAGACCGACAGGTGGCCTCCCAGACCTGCTCCGAGCCAGACGCGATCGCCGCTTGGATGGATCGCTACGCAGCCTGCGCTGATTCCGATCGTGTCAATCTGATGGCCGCCGCGAATGTCCCACAGACAAACCGTCATGTCGCCCGACGCGGTCACGGCAGCGCGTCCATCCGGAGTGACGGCGACGCCGACTACAGGTCCCGTGTGCCCGACCAGGATCTGAAGCAGCGTGCCTGTCTTCATGTCCCACACGCGGACGGTGCCGTCCATTGATGCGCTCAACGCGCGAGCGCCTTCCGGATCGAAACACACGTCAGTGACGGCAGCAGTGTGGCCGTCGAATGATGGCAGCTCGCGACCGCGGCGAATGTCCCACACGCCGACGGAGCCGTCCACGTACGCCAGAAGCGCGATGCGGCGGTCGGGACTGCACGACAGAGCCAGGACATCGCGCCGTGGGCGCGCCAGCGCGCTCACGGTGCGCCCTGTGTCGGTCTCCTGAACCTGCAGAGAGCCGTCGCTTCGTGATGCTGCAACGATCCATCGCCCACCGGGTGCGCACGCGACGCTCGACGACGCGGCCTCGTGGGAAAGGGTCCGCAGCACCTCGCCTGTGCTCAGATCCCACAGCAGCGTCGTTCCATCCTTGCGCATGCCGACTGCGGACGCGCCGCCCGATCCGAATTCCACAGCGACGGTGGAATCGCCCGATGGAAACGTCGCCAGTGCGGCACCCGATGCGAGATCCCAGAGGCGGACAGTCGCGTCGGCAGAGCAACTGAGTGCGCGCGTACCGTCGGGACTGATCGCCACGCCCCAGACGACATCTTCGTGCCCGGTTAGCACCTTCTCTCGGTTGCCCGTGGCCAGATCCCACACCTGCACGATGTGGTCGTAGCACCCCGTGATCGCGATCGTGTCGTCCGGGCTGATGGCGACGGAGGTTTCCAATACGTGAGGTCCGGCGATGACCGAGGAAGCCTGACCGGACTCGAGGTCCCAGATGCGCACGGTCTGATCGGCCGACACGCTGACGAGACGTTTGCTGTCGTGAGTGAAGGCAATCTGCCCAATGCCGCCGCGGTGATCGCTCACCACATGCCGCCGCTCAGCAGTCTCGAAATCCCACACGTGAATGGCGCCTCCTTCATCGCCGCTCGCCACCAGATCGCCGTTCGGACTGAGCGCGACAGAGGTGATCTGTCGTGTGTTCCCCCGGAGCAAACGAAGCTGGCGCCGCGTCGCCATGTCCCACACGCGTACGCTCGCATCCGCCGATCCACTCACGACCCGAAGGCCACTGTCATTGATGGCCAATGCGGTCAGCGGGCGTACGTGACACTCAAGCGGCCACGCGAAACCGCTTTTCAATTCCCACGACAACACCAGTCCGCGACATGGTTCAGACGAGGCGCGCTGGCCGCCCACGGCTCCGAACGCCATCTGGTCCCACACCTCCTTGAATCGGTTGCCGGATGCGGACAGGAGCCATTCGGCGTCATCGCTGAGCGTCGCGCCGGTGACCGTCTCGCCGCCGTCGACCAAGAGGCGCTGCTGAATGCCAGTGTGCGGTTCCCACAGTCGAATGGTTCGATCGCGCGCTCCGCTCACGACGACAGATCCGCCACCGCCGAATGAGAGACTCTCGATGGCGTCGAAGTGCCCCTCACGAAGGGCCTTCACTAGCTTCAGTGAATCCAAGTCCCAGATCTGCGTTTGTACCGAGTCGCTCAGCGATCCGCTGACGAGCACACGTGCGCCGGCGCCGACGGCCAGACTTGTCACGCCCTTTCCGGCCGTTTTCAGCACGCGGCATGGGCCGCCGTCGAGCGGCCACACTCGAATGGTGCCGTCGCTCGATCCGCTGATTGCGGCACTGGAGTCGGGAGCGAAAGCGACCGCCCAGATGTTGTCTTCATGTCCCTCGAAGACTTGCAGCTCTTCACCCGTCGCCGCATCCCAGAGGCGTACCGTCCGATCGAAGGACCCGCTAAGAGCCATCCGTCCATCGGGGCTGAACGCCACTCGCACCACGGCCGCTTCGTGTCCCTTTCCCGTCCCGACGTGCTCGCCGCTGTCCGGCGCCCACCAGTGCAACGACCCATCCGACCGGGCCGTGAGGACTATTCGTTCATCCGAGCTCAGAGCGAGCGCCGTGCCGCCGGTGCCGGTCCCTTCAAGACGATTGAGCTCACGTCCGGTCGTCACATCCCAGAACCGAACGGTGTCATCCGACGAGCTGCTCAGCACCACGCGGCCGGTCCGGTCGAATGTGACACCGCCAGCTGTCTCCGTGTGCCCATCGAGGAGAAGAAGCTGCTGGAGCGTGTCGAGATCCCACACGCGTACGGTCTTGTCGCTCCCGGCGGTCGCCGCCATCCTTCCGTCCGGGCTGATGGCGACGCCCATCGTGAGGCCTTCATGGCCGACGAGCGTGCCTCGGGTGCGGCCGGCGGCGACGTCCCACACCTGAACCAGACCCGTTGTGGTGGCACTCAGGACCAGAGAGCCGTCACGGCTGACCGCAACTCCAGTGACGGCGGCCGCTGCCGCGGCAAAGAGTCCTTCATCTGCCAGTGTGGCGGCGTTCCGGCGCTGAATGCTGTGATCCGAGCACCCGATCAGCGCGTGCCTGCCATCCGGTGTGAACGCGACGGCGCTCACCGACGCACCATGCGTCTCCACCGGCATCACCTCGTCGCCGATCTCCAGATCCCAGATGGCGATGCTGCGATCGAGAGATGCGCTGACCGCGGTTTTGCCGTCGCCGGTCACGGCAAGAGCTGTGACCGCGTCGAGATGCCCGTCGAACACGCGCCGCTCGACGCCGCTGCGGAGGTCCCACATGCGAATCGTATTGTCTTCGCCGCCGCTGAGCGCCGTCGTTCCGTCAGGCGTGAACGCGAGGGAGACCACTGTGCCTCGATGCCTCGCCAATTGGTGTAGCCGGTTGCTTGACGTGAGATCCCATACTTCAATAACGCCGTTCTGCAGAGCGCGCAGCGCGCGCGTGCCGTCCGGACCGATCGCAATCGCGCTGACTGATTCGAAGGTTCCAATCAACGCCAGGGTACCAATGCGATCGGGAATCGACCACGACAGAATCGTCGAGTCGCCAGGCCATTCGCCGGTGATCGGTCGGCCCGAAGCAGTCAGAATGCGCTCGGCCGCCAGGAATCTAAGCGCGGTGACCGCGCCCGTGTGCGCATGCTCGTGCAGGAGTAGCTTGTTCGTCGTGGGCTCGAGCACGGCAACGAAGCCGTTGCGCAGTCCGAGCGCGGTGCGGTTCGCATCGCACGCCAGGCTCGTCACTACTTCTGTCTCTTCTGGAAAGAGCGACTTCGAAGTCCCGTCCTGCAAATCCCAGATTAGCACCCTGCCGTCTTCGGATCCGCTCCACGCCATCTTGCCGTCCGGAGAGAACGCGAGTGCGGAAACCGGACCTCGATGTCCGTGCAGCGTGAACTCGAGCTCGCCCGCCTCCATACTCCAGAGCCTGATCGTTCCGTCGAAGCTGCCGCTGAGCATCCTGGTGTCGTCGCCGCTCAGCGCGACGGCGCTCACACCGTCCTGATGTCCCACACAGCGTGCGCGCAGGCGGCCGCGCTTTCGATCCTGATAGCGATATTGAAACCAGGCATCCTCCGCCCATTTCGGCCGCTGCTCGGACGCGGGGAAGGCTGCGGGCGCACCGCCATTGGGCGCGAGCTCCAGCGCGCGCACGAGATACGCCGCAGCCGTCTGGTAGCGGCCGTGCGACGAGTGCAGCAGCGATTGTCGATACAACACCCGCGCCTCATCGAGTCGCGTAGCCCAGCGGCCACACGCGACGTACTCGCGCTGCAGCACGGTGGGTGCTGGCTCGCTATCCTCGGCGAGCGCCAGCCAGCGTTCGGCATCCTCAAGATCCCACCCGCGCAGAAGGAGGCTTTCCTCCCCGCCCGCGGTCTTCCACTCGTGCGCTCTGGCCAACAGCCGGCTGTGGGTGCGGACCCGTTCGAGGTCGACACGAATCGCTTCAATCAGCTTCCGGACCGCCTCGTCGAAGTCGTTCTGCGGAGTCGCCAGAATCCAGTTGCAATCGCGGATCGCCGCCGGGAGCGCCGACCCCTCGTCGTCCACCAGCAGGATCGGGATGATGCGTTTGTTGTTCTCGGCGGCCGACGCGATCTCCCAGGCGCAGCTGCGGGACTCCGCCGATGCGGGGCTGATCACGAAGACGAAGGCATCCGCCGTGACGATGGCGCGCTGGATCTCATCCATCCATTTCGCGCTCGGCGGAATGTCCTGCCAGTCGACCCAACTGGCAACGCCGGCGCCCTCCAGCGCCGCGTGCAGACGCGTGACGAAGTCTTTGTTCTCGCGCGCGTAGGAGATGAAGGACTGGCTCATGGTAGTGACCGTCAGGCTTCGGGCTACCGACTACGTAACGTGTCTCAGCACATCGTGACACGATCTGCTGAGAGCGGCCAGCGAGAACGCCACGCGGCTTGGAATGCAGCCGTGCGCGCCGTTCCGGGGAGGAGCGACACCTAAGGTCAAAGCCGTGTGATCATTACGCCGAGGAGGATCGGCCAGCGGAAAGTCACCGGAAGGTCCTCTGACACGGAGGATCTTCGATGTCCAAACTCTGAGGCCGAAACGTGACTCGTTTCTCATTATGCCGCGATTGACGCCGTAATCGCGAAGCTCAAACTCTCGGTGCCCTCGCTCGAGGAAATGCGACGATGAAAGATCACATCGAGAAATGAGCTGAAGACGCTGGTGCAAGCGGTGCACATCCGTCAACGGGCCGGCGCCAGGGTATCTGGGCGGGCATCACTTCGACATTACTCGCAGATGTCGAAGCTCGCGTCGGTGAATCCGTTGATCGGTTCGCTTGCGACAGCTGAGAACTTATCTGCCCTCCAAAGCGCGCCTAATGCGCGTCTAGCGCGCGCACTTTCGGGCATGGGGTTCAGGTGGTCGCGGGTTCAAATCCCGCCGCCCGACCAATAAGACCCCAGCGTTCCTCCTCACGAGCTCAGCAGGAACGACGCGATGGCGACCACCATGGCGTGTTTCTCGATCTCCAGGCAGAGTTGAAATCGTCGCGCCGACAATTTTGCGGAGACGGCGCCCACCGCGACCGCCACGTTGAGAAGACTCGCTGCGGCTCCGACCCACACGAATGTCGCGGAGTGATGGCAGGTGCTCGCCGTCTGCAATAACCCGCCGAGCAAAAAAACGTTCGTAATCACGACAACATAGCAGGCCGTTCGCTCGCCCCACAGAACAGGAATCGTCCGCCGGGACGTAAGGTGATCGCCGTTCATGTCGTAGATATCTCCCGACACTTCACCTGAGAAAACAAACAGAAAGACAACGGCTGCCAACATGAGCGCGCATTTCGAAAATGAATTCGCATTGAGACCGAATAGCGCAAACGACGCGATTAATGCGGCAACATAGACATTCTTGTAGATCGCGATCAGGTCTGAAATTCGCGAGTACGCGGCAAGTGAAATGATATAGACCCAAGTACACACGAATTGCCAATGATCGAGGTATTCGGCGGCAATTCCCAAGGCCGCAACGAAACAAACTGCCGTCGCGATCACAGCTTCTCGTACTGTGAGGGCGCCGCTCGGCAGGGGCCGCCCGGGCGTATTGATCTGATCTCGTTTGATGTCAGCAATGTCGTTCGCTGCGAATCCGCCAGCAGATACGAATAGAACGGCCAGCGATGCTGCGGCGGCACTCGCATTGTTCGCGGAAAAGAAACGCGTCGTGCTGAACGCCAAGCCGCTGAGCAAAACGCTGCTCACGAGCCTCAGTAACCGCACATAACCGACGATCCTGCGCGAAACTGCCGCCGCAGTCACGGCGCCGGGGTCTCCGCCTTCATGTGCGCCTGGTATTCTTCACTCTTGAAATATTCGCCGTTCTTGAGAAAGAGCCTCACGCCAACGGCGAGAAACGACAAATAGAAAAGTAGGGTCACCGCGCAAGGCAGACCGACGATAAAAGGCCACCGCGCCATGAAGACCGTATCGCACTTCTCGTGATGCCGTAACGACAGCCACAAAAACAGAGCACCACCCGCGGCCAGCAAGGTCGAATGCCGCAGAGACGCCCGAAACCAGAAGAGGAACTTCGCCTTCAGTGCCGCCGACCGGGCCGCACGCGCACAGGTGTAATTTTTCCACGTCGTGAGCGCAAGCAGGGGAGTGAGAAGTAGAAGCCGCCACGGGAAGAGCTTGTCGACAAATGCCAATATGGAAACCAAGAGCATCACGATCATGATGCCCATCGAATAATACTCGCCGAGTGTGCTTTCCTTCAGCTTGCAGACGATATGTGTGTAGAAGTCGTACAGATTCTTGGTAAGCAGCAGCAATGCGAGAATGAAGGGGATATCGATCGGCCGTGTCGCCAGCTCGATGTTCTGGACTCTGAGTCCCACGAGCACGTCGCGTGAGGTAAAGAGCGAGATTGTTGCCGCCGTCAGCAGAAGGAGTAATGCACCGATCACCAGGCCGAAGATCTGGCCATTGATCTTTTCGACGTTGCTCTCGCCCATCGCGCGTATGAAGGAATAACACCGTCATCATCGCACGATTCGCGTCCTGGTCCTCGGCTGGCGCCCGTTGGCAGTCTCGCCGAGGAGCAGCGCGGTTGCATCCGTCAGAGCTTTTCAGTACTTTCGTCTCCTCCGCGATGATCATCTCCGTCGCGCGGATGAGACCGACCGCGAGTTCGCCGCCCGTCGCCTGCAGCCGGTCGAGAAGCGGCGTGACAGCATCCGCTGAGACGTGCGGCACGCGCGCCTGCTCCATCGACCCGTCTAATCGATCCGCCGATGTCCCGAGACAGAGGCGGAGATGGGGTTCAGATGGTCGCGAGTTCAAATCCCCCTGCCCGACCAGCTTTTTTATCCCACCGCCACCCTCCCGCCCCTCGCCCTCCCCTCCCGCGCAACCGACGACCGGTACAACTGCACGAGATAGTCGTACAGCACCATCTCGTGCTCCGGGCCGGCGGAACGGGACAGGCGATTGACGAACATGTGGATGATGCTGGGGAGGATGGCGTCGACGGGAACGCGCAGGCGACGGGCCACGGGGGCGACCGCGGCGGATCGGCGGTCGAGGACGGGGATCGGCGCGTCGAGAAGTTGCAGGAGGGACGCGCGCTGGGCGCGGAAGCGGTTGGCGAGGGGGTCGCGCAACGAGTCGTAGAGGAACGTCTGCGCGAAGCCGGCGCGCGAGCGCTCGGCGAGACGGAGCCGCGCGGCGAGATCCAGGCCGAAGTCGCTGTAGAGGCGATCGATGCCGGCAAGCATCAATTGCCAGCGGAGATCGGCCCCTTCGTCGCCGGCGCAGGCGGGGAGCAAGGCCACGACGGCCTCGCTATCTCTATGGAAAATCTCCTCTGCGAGCTCGATGGCCTCGGCACCGCCGTAGCGCTCCACTTCGCGCTCGTACGTGTCGAACTGCAGCTTCCACGCGGCGCCGCCGTCGATCAGGCGCTGGGCCATCGACTCGAGCATCGGCTGCACGCGCTCGCGCAGCAGCCGCGGATCGCCCTGGAAGCGGACGCGCAGGTGCCACGACGGATCGCTGTAACGGATGAAGAACCATCGCCGCGCAGCGCCGCTCGACACGGCTTCCTGCGCCAGCGGCGCAACCTCCTCGCATAGCACCCGGTCCGCCGTCGACGTGCCGGTGAAGAGCTTCGCGTACAACCACTCCGATCCCGGCGGAAACGTGCGCCGGATCAGGAGCTCCGGCGCCGTTCGCGACTCGTTGCGCGTCACGGGCGCTTCCGCGGGACGGCGCGTGAACGGCACGACCAGCTCGTGAAAGAACCGTCCTTCCGGTCCTTCCGCGCATAGCTCGTCGGGCGACGGATAGAACTCCGTGAAGATGACGTCGAGGCGATTGCGCACGAGCTCGATCACCGAGTCGAGCGTGAGCACGTTCTCGAAATCGATGAACAGCTCGTTGTCGCCTTCCGCGAGACTGACGTAGCGGGGCATCCGCCGCGCCTCGCGGAGACGCTTCGCCAGGCGGTAACGCTCTGCTCCCGCCGCGTCTGCGATCGGCTTGATCTCGGCGGCCATCACGCGCCAGCGCGCGCGGGCGAGGACGAGCCGGCGGCCGTACACGACGCGCGGCAGGAACGGCGCGGTCTCCAGAGCTCCCCAGTCCCATTGCATCCCGACGGCGGGCTGGATCGCCGCGAGAAAGCGGTAGATGCCGAGGCTTTCCGCCGTCGTGTTGTGCGCTGTGGTGAGCCGGGGAACGATCTCGCGATCGAGACTGCGCGAGCGGAGGCGGATGCGATCGCCCGAAACCGTGACCGTCAGGTCCTGGACGGCGATCTGCCGGTCCGGCGGCGCGCCGGAGCGGCCGAGGAACGCGATTTCATGGCCGCGCAGAACGGGACGGGAGAGGACGTTGCCGATCCGGCCGGCCGGCAGATGCACGATCTCCGCGAAGAGCGCCTCGGGATGCAGCGCTTCCTCATCGGCGATGTGCTTCCGCACCCCGTCGTCGATCGCGGGATCGACGTGGCAAAAACGGCCGAGCATGCGCGCGCCCGACGGCCCTTGCCCACCGTAGAGAAGCAGGCGAAAGTCGCCGCGCTCGACCGCCTCCGCCGATTTCGCGCAGAGCACCGCCAGTGCGTGAAACGCCTCAGGGATCGGCGGACGCGCCGATTTCTCCAGCAGCTCGATGTCTTCGTCGCGAAGCTCGATCTCGTTGCGCCCTTCCGCCACCGCGCGCATCAGCAGATCCAGGAGCGCGGCATCCTCGCTCTTCCACGTGAAGCCCATGCTTTCGCCGCGGCGCTGCAGCGGCAGGCCCGAGAGAAGGGGCGATCCCTCCGCTCCGGCTTTGCTGGCGCGCTCGAAGCCGATGCCGCTCTCTTCATCGAGCGCGTCGACGAGCGGCACTTCGCGGTCCGCGCCATACCGCTCCATGAACGCAGCGCGAAACTCTTCGAGCGACCGATCCTGCCGCGTGCGCGAGAAGCGGTGCAGGACGTCGATCCCGCGCAGCAGCTCATCGATGACGTCCGCGCCGATCACGACCTCCTCGGCGGGCTTGGTCAGATCGACTTGGAACAAACGCGAGAGCGACGTCGGCACGCCGAGGGGCTCGAGCTCCGAGGCGAGACGGCGATAGACATCGAGCGGCGAGCCAAGCCCCGCTGCGTCGACTTCGCGTAGAACGCGATCGGTGTCCGCCAAACGCGCGCGCGCCTCGCTCGCGCCGCGCACGTCCTCGAGCTGCTGCACGAAACCGGTGGTGCTCTCCAAGCCCGTCACCGGCAACGCCAGCTCGGGCACGAGGAGCTGGGTGTCGACGAGCTCGTGAAGAAACCCCTCGGCGTCTTCGGGCGTGATCTCGCCGTCCGGATCGCTGGCCACGAGCGCCGCCGCGAGATCGTGCAACCGCGCGCCGTCCGCCGCGCGGCGAAGCGTGTCCCGCAGCGCGTCGAAGGCGTCGACGGCCACGAGGTGGACCGTCCGCATCCGCCCCTGCAGGCGCGATTCGGCGAATCGCAGGCGCCCCGCGGTCTCGTAGAGGCTCGAGTTCGGCCGGTAGCGCAGCTCCGCGCGAATGCCGGGATCGCGCGCCAACTGCTCGACCAGGGCGAAGAGATAATCCATGTCCAGGCGGCTGTGCCGCCGATACTCGGCGCGCGGCGCGAGCGCAAGCCGCGTGCGGTCTCCGGTGCGTCCCGCCGTGCAGCCGGAGAAGAGGCCGAACGGCGTCGGACGCGAAGCCATACGCAGGAAATAACGGACCAGCGCCTGCTCGCTCTTCTTTCCCTTCTTCGAGCCGGGATCGCGCTTCCACTGTTCCAGCGTGTCGGAAAGATCGGGCGATGCCAGGAAGAGCGCCTCCGCGATTTCCGGCCGGTCGATGATCTCGTGCAGACGCTCGCGCAGCAGCGCGCGATCGTGTGCGAGCGCTTCATCGAGTACGCCGTCCGCGGCGTGCGGCGTCTGCAGCCCCGCGCACCAGGCCTCGATCTCCTCCATCGGAAGGAGCGGCGTGCGCAACACGACCAGGCCGGAAGGAACGACGTCTTTGCTCATGCGGCGGCTCCATTGCGCGGCGGGATGGCGACGAGCAGCACGCGGTCCCAGGCCGGCTCGAAGTCGGTGACCGCGGCGAGAAGCCCGAGTCCGATCCCGGCGACGCCGGAGAGAAACCCGGGCTCGCTCTTCCACTGCCATCCGACGGTTTTCCCGTTCTCGGTCACGTCGACCCAGCTCAGGAGTCCAGCGATGCCTTGCCCGGGGCGGCGCATGTCGAGGACAACGCGATACCAGCGCTCCGCTGCGTCGCGAAGCTCTTGATCGCCGCTCGCCTGGGCCATGCGATTGAGGAGATGGGCGATGCCGGTCGAGCCGTGGCAGAGGCCCGCATCCTTGACCAGCGTCTCCTCGATGGAACGGCGTGCGGCGATGCGGGCGATCGCCAGCGCTTCGCGTTTCCAGTCGTCGCGCCCAAAGCTCTGCCCCGCGGAGAGCAGCACCGCGGCCACACCGAGGTCTCCGTAACACCAGGCCGTGCGCGTCGGGTACGGTTCGCCGCCGATCGGAATGAACGCCGGAAAGATCGACGAAGGCTGGTCGTATTTGCGGGCCAGCGTCCATCGCACGGCATCGTCGGCAAAGCGCTCCAGACGCGGATCGCCGACGCCTTCGCGCTTCGCCGCGGCGAGGAATCCGATCACGCCGGGGATCCCGTGCGCGACGCCCAGGTTGTAGCAACCTTGGGGCATTTGTTCGCGCTGCCACGGCGACATCCAGCCGGGCTCGGAGTGCCACACGCCGGCGGCGTCGCGCGACTCTTCGAGCAGATCGAGAACGCGGCCGAGCAGCGCGGCTGCCCCGGGGTCGGGCAGGCGCTCGACGAGATACGTCCCGTATCCGGCCAGGCCGTAGATCAACTCGAACGTCAAGCGGTCTTCGACGTTCGAGAGAAGTCGGCGCAGCGCGTCGTCGATCTCTCCGGCGAGCTCGGCATCGCCGTCGAACAGATCGCGCGTGAGGTGCGAGACGACCCAGCCGACGCCGAGGAAGCCCGAGTAGAGCGCCGGCAGCAGTTGCCGCTCGGCGAGCGCGCTCGTGCTCCGGCCGATCGCCTCGAGGGCGCGGTCCGCCGCGCCGTCATTCGCGCCGGCGGCGTGCAGGTACGCGTAAAACAACGCGGCGCCGGCGTAACCGCCGGTCACGTCGTCGAGCGCCGCATCACCGCTCCCCAGATAGCGGTCCAGCCCCTCTGCGATCTGGTCGATGGTGCTCCAGCATTCGCGGCGCGTGTCCGCGCTGACAATCGATTGCCACATGGTAGCGTTCTCCGGAAAATAGGAGGCGGCCGGATGTGCACTCCGGCCGCCTCGGGGTCTGCATCAGCAACAGCAGCGGGCGTTGCCGGTGTTGCAGCTACTGCCGTACGAGAGGCAGCTCTCGGTCGGACAGGCCGTGCAATACGACAGGCCCGTGTCCACGCAGCCCGCGGTCGCGCCGCCGATCGCGCTCTTCAGATCGCGGTCGGAGAGATTGCGCAGCGTTTCCTTGTTCAGGTGGAGCTTGCCGGTGATCTGTTTCTTCATGACAGTTCTCCTCGGATAGCGTTGATGCGTGCCACCTTCGCCTCGACCCCTGAGTAAGGCTTGGGTTGCGCGCGGGTTGATGGGGTCACCACATCCGCGCTCTCGAGTTGCGCGGAAACCAGTTGGCGATAGAGGCCGCCCTTGGCCAGGAGCTCGGCGTGCGTACCCATTTCGACGGTGCGGCCGTGGTCGAGGACGACGATGAGATCCGCGTCGCGGATCGTGCTGAGGCGGTGCGCGGCGACGAGGCGCGTCGCCCGCAGGGCGAGCAGGTTGTGCTGGATCTTCTGCTCCGTGACGGCGTCGAGCGCGCTCGTCCCCTCGTCGAGGATCAGGATCTTCGGACGATTGACGAGCGCCCGCGCCAGGGCGATGCGCTGCCGCTGTCCGCCGGAGAGCGACGATCCGGAATCAGCCAGGAGCGTGTCGTAGCCCATCGGCATGGCCTCGATCTCGTCGTGAATCTCGGCGAGCTTCGCGGCTTCGACGACCCGTTCGAACGGGACGCTCGGATCCTGCAGGGCGATGTTGGCGCGGATGCTCGTCCCGAACAGAAACGAGTGTTGCGGCACGTAGGCGATCTGCGAGCGCAGCCACTCGCGCGGCAGCTCGGCGAGCGCGCGGCCGTCGTAGGCCACGCCGCCCGAATCGGGCACGAGCAGACCGGCGGCGATGGCCGTGAGCGTCGACTTGCCGGAGCCCGACGGACCGACGATGGCGACGAGCGATCCCGGCTCGACGTCGAACGACGCATCGGCGAGCGCCGGAGCCACGATGGGGCTGTAGCGGAACGTCACGTCGTGGAGCGACAGACGTCCGGCGAACGACTCCGGCCGCGGCAGGTCGCGTCCCTGCGGCTCGACGGGCGCGGCCAGCACGTCCTCGAGGCGCTCCAGATAGCTGCCGATCAGTTGGAACTGCGAGGTGTTGTTGACGAGCTGCGAGAGCGGCGCGAGAAATCCGGCGGCTAACGCGGCCAGGGCGAGCATCATGCCCAGGGTGAGGTCGCCGCTCATCACGCGCGTACCGCCGTAGAGCAGCACCGTCACCGGCGACGCCAGCGCCAGACCATCGAGCAGCGCGCTCACCAGCGCGTCGAGCCGCCCGCGCGCCAGGGCAACGTTGAGCTGGCGGATGAAGAGGTTCGACCAGATCCCCAGGCCGCGCCGCTCCGCGCCGCAGGCTTTCAGCACTTCGATGCCGTGAAGGAGCTGCAGCTCGTAGCTCTGCGCCGCCGCCTGAACCTGCAGCGATTCCGCGGTGAGGCGCTGCCGCCCACGCATCGCGCCGACGAGGACGACGATGCGCAGCACGGCCAGCCCAGCGACGACGAGACCGAGACGGACGTCGGCGATGAGGAGCAGCACGAGGTACGTCGTCACCATCAGCCCGTCGAGCGCTCCGGAAACGACGGACGACGTCAGCATCTCGCGAATCGTCGAGTTGCTGTTGACGCGCATGATCAGATCGCCTGTGGAGCGCTGCTGAAAGAACGAGAACGGCAGGTGAATGAGGTGCTCGAGGAAATCGGTGGTGAGCTGCGCGTCGAGGCGCGTGCGCACGGTGAGCAGGATGTGCGCGCGGATGAAGTTCGCCAGCGCCGAGAAGGCCACGAGCGTGGCCGCGCCCGCGGCCAGGAGCCAGTAGAGCCGATGATCGGTTTTCGGCAGCACGCGGTCGATCAAGAGGCCGGTCAGCGCCGGCACGGCGAGCGCGAACAGCTGCACGAGAATCGAGAGGAGGACGGCGCGGATCAGCGCTCCGTCGTGCTGCAGCACGCGCTTCACGTACCGGCCGAGGAGCGATGGGCGGGCCTCGCCGCCGCCGCGCTCGAAGTCGGGCCCGGGCTCGAACACGAGCGCCACGCCGGTGAGGGCGCGGTCGAGCTCCGCGCGAGAGACGAAGACGCGGCCGTTCGCCGGGTCGAGCACCCACGCGCCCTTTTTTTCGGCGCGCTCGAAGACGACGAAATGACGGAACTCCCAGTGCAGGATGCTGCCGGGATCGAGAAAGGCCAGATCCTCGGGCGCCCGCAACTGCACGCCGCGCGCGCGCAGCCCGAAGTGCTCCGCGGCCGCAGCGAGGTGCTGGGCGTCGATGCCGTGACGGGAGAGACCGGTCACGCGCCGCACTTCCTCAAGAGCCACCTGCCTGCCGTGCAGACCCAGGGTCATGGACAGACACGCCGAGCCGCAGTCGGCGGCCGCGGTCTGGGGCACGAAACGGAGGCGCCTGCTCACAGCCACTCCTTCAGCGCGATGAACCCCGCCAGCAGCGCGAGAAGCGTCGTGAAGAACAGCCACGTGGCACGGCGCATCCACGCCGGTTCGAGATGCAGCGGCTCGGACGCGGAGCCCGGCGGCTGCTCGACCGCGCGCAACGCGCGGCGGCGGAAGGGGCCGCTGTCGGACGGCGAATCGTCGAGCCACGCGGCGGCGTACGGGCTGGCATGCTCCGCCAGGGCTTCCATCGCCGCGGCGTCGAGCGGCTCGAACGGCAAGGCGTGAGCCGGCCGCATCGCCGTGAGTACCGCCACGACGTTTCCCTGCACGCAGATCGGCACGCCGAGAAACCGGTCCGCGGCGTCGCCTTCCGGGTTGTCGAGATCGCGATCGAAGCGCGCATCGCCGGCGAGATGCGGGAGGCAGACGGCGATGCCGGTCCGGAAGATGAAGCTGACGAGGCCCGCGGCCGGGCTCTCGCCGGTCGACTCGTTCGGAACCCAGAGCATTCCGCGCTTGCCGTCGAAGAGAACGCAGCGGGTGCGCTCTGCGGTCACGGCGGCCGCCGCGGCGCCGCGCAATGCGTTGGCGAGCTCGGCGACGCTCTGTGCGAGAGCGATCCGGCGCAAGCTGGCGGCGCTGACGTATCGATCGAGCGATGCCGCCGGCTTGCGCTCGCCGAGGGCGGCGCCGATCAGCGCCTCGAGCTCGCGCGGCGGGAGCTCGCCGCAGGCGAGGTAGAAGAGCCGGTCCTCGTCGACGAGCGGCTGAAAGTCGGGGAGGGATTCGCGCGCCGTGACGACGATCGCGCTACAGGGCGTGTCGTGCAGCGCGTCCAGCGTGGTTGCGACGTCGCGGGCCGCGGCGTTCGGGCCGAACACGAGCACGGCGTTCGGGTGATTCCTGATGTGGCCGATCTGCTCCGCATCGCCGCCAGGGGCGACGCGGAAGACCGGCCGCGTACAGGCGCACACTAATGATTCACTCCGATAGTTCATTCGCTCATGAATATAGAACGAAGGATGTCCGGGTGCGGTTACGTTGATACGAACTATCTGCAACTGCGTTTACACGTCTGTGACGTCACAAATGCAAGGATCCGCTTGCATCATTCGGCGTGGTGTAGAGTTGGCACATGATCATCTCCGTCGTGAACCAGACCAACGGCGAGATCTCCGATGCGGACCTCCTCGCCGCCATTCGGGTCGTCAATCAGCAGATCGCGTACGACTTCGTGCCCTACTGGAGCATGCCGGCGACGCTGCGGCTGGAGGGGACGCTTCTCGACCAGCCGCGCGCGAACGCGGCGGCCTTGATCCGCGGCGACGCGGTGCTCTATGTCACGTCCCAGACGGGGAACGACGATCCGGAAGGCTTCCATGCCCGCAACCTCCGCGGCGTTCCGTACGGCGTGGTTTACTCGCAGATCAGCGAGGAGACGGGCGATCCGTGGTCGGTGACGTTCTCGCACGAGACGCTCGAGCTCATCGCCGATCCGCAGGGCAACAACTACGTGATGGGCCGCGCTCCGCACGATCCGAAGAAGACGGTGTTCTACTGGTTCGAGATGTGCGACGCCGTGTCGTCGCAGACGTACGAGATCGACGGCATCGCGCTGCAGAACTTCCTTCTCCCCCCGTACTTCGAGCCGCCGGTGCCGGGCGCGCGCACGAATTTCCTCGGCACGCCGCTCGAGCCCTTCGGCATCGCCTCGGAGAGCTACCTCGGCTACTACGACCCCGAGAAGGGAAGCCAGGAGACCGCGCACGTCGACACCCGCGGGAAGACGCGCCATGCCATCCGGCAGAAGTTCAGCCACACGCGCTCGCACCGCCGGCATCACAGCGCGTGAGACTGCTCCGGAAGGCCGTCAAGCACCTCCTCCGCCGCGCCGGCATCGACATCCGCTTCATCCCTCCCCTCGGCTTCGACGCCTACGAAGACATGCGCAAGCTCGCCGCGACGGAGCGGCCTCTCGTGTTCGACGTGGGCGCGAACCGCGGGCAGACGATCGAGCGCTTCCGCGACGCGTTCGCGCAGCCGGTCATCCACACCTTCGAGCCGGGCCGCGAGGCCTTCGCCGCGCTGCAGCGCCGCTGCGCCGGCATCCCCGATCTCCACCTGAACAACGCCGCCCTCGGCGCGCGCGCGGAGTCGCGCATGTTCCTGGAGAACACGCGCGACGACATGAGCTCGTTCCTCGAGCCGTCCGTCGACGCGTGGGGCGAGATCGCGGACCGTTACCCCGTCGACGTCACGACGGTCGACAGCTACTGCGCCGCGCATGGCATCGAGCGCATCGACATCCTCAAGAGCGACACGCAAGGGCTCGATCTCGACGTACTGCGCGGCGCGCAGCGGATGATCGACAGCGGCGCGATCGGCCTCGTTTTCATGGAGATCACCTTCTCCGACATGTACAAAGGCTCGCCGCGCTTCGACGAGATCTACGCCTTCCTCGCCGACCGCCGCTTCGCGCTCGTGTCGTTCTACGACTTCTACTACCAGCGCGGCCGGGCGGGGTGGACGGATGCGTTGTTCATGGCCGAGGCCGACGGCGGGCTTTGATCGTGACCGCCAGCTCGTCATTGCGCGTGTTCATGAAGCGCAGCGTCACGCGACTTTCGGCGTCGAGGGAGATCGTCGCCGGCGTGTTGACCGACGTCAGCATCCAGCCGGCGGGCAGGGTCACGTAGTTGAGCGGCCGGCCGAGCGTGCGCGTCCACGTCAGTTCGCCGTCCTTCTCGAAGTAGCCGGCGCCGTCGGTGTAGGTCTCCTCGACGCGGACGCGCGTGGAGTGGTCCTTCGCGATCGGCTCCTCGAGGTCGCCCTGCACGGCGAGCGAATCCGGCTCGACGGGCGTCGGGTAGTAACCGAGCGCATTGACCTCTTTGCCTGTCACCACGTGCGTGTGCAGCTTCTTGCCGGTGTCGAGGTCGATGATCGCCGCGTCGGGCGCGACGACGCTCCCCTTGCGCACGAAGCTGTGCACCGAGGCTTGGCCGGCGCGCGTGACGGTGAAGTCGTGCGAAATGCGGAACTGGTGCGTCGACGGATCGAGCAGCCAGTAGCGGATCTCGCGGTCCTGCTCCGCGCGGTGGAACGACTGCTGCGCCATGGCCAGGAGCGCGAAAGCGATGAGCGCGCGTTTCACGGCAGCCTCCGCGCGACGATCGTGACCGGCAGCTGATCGTCGCGGTCATTCACGAAGCTGACGCGCACGCGGCCGTCGGGATCGGTGGAGACGATGCCCGGCGACGCGCATCCGATGAGCTCCCACCCTTTCGGCAGGACGACGATGTTCCGCTTGATGCCAAGCGGCCGCGTGAAGACGAGCTGCCCATCTTTGAGAAAGTAGGAAGCGGCATCGGTGTACGTCTTGAGGATGCGGATGCGCGTCTCGCCGCCCTTCGGCACCGGCCCGGGCAGTTTGACGCGAATGAACTGCGCGTCGTCGGCCGTCTTCGGCGACACGAGCCCGCTGCTCTTCGCCTCTTTTCCGCTCACGACCTCGAACGGGAGATCCTTCCCCGTGGCACGGGCGACGACGCGCTCCTTCGACGCGGTGGAGCCGGCGCGGATCGGATTGAAGAAGAACTCCGCCCCCTCGCGCGTCTGCGAGACGTCGTAGACGATCGCGAATTGGTGGGTGTCGGGCGGGAGGAGCTCGTAGAGCGTGACTTCGTCGTCGGCGAAGGCCGCGGCGGCGAGGAGCACCGCCGCGGCGCCGATTGCGATTCGTTTCACGCGAGCGATTACAGCACAGTCACCTGCCTCAGGAACGGAATCTCCCGGATGCGCGGCCCGCCCGCGGCGACGATGGCGTTGGCGATGGCCGGCGCCACCGCCGGGGTGGGCGGCTCGCCGACTCCGGTGGGAGGCACCACTTTGTCGTCGTACTCGTCGGCGACCTCGCGCGGCGGGTCCTGCACGATCGTGTGGATCATCCTCGGCACCTGATTCATGCGCGCGACCGGATAATCGTCGAAGTTGTTCTGCTCGACCGCGCCGTTCTTGCACGTGATCTCGCCGAGGAGGGCGTAGCTCAAGCCGTAGACGATGCCGCCTTCCATCTGCGCGGCGACGCGGTCGGGGTTGACGGCGCGGCCGCAGTCGATTACGCCCCAGATCTCGTTCACGGTCAGCTCATTCTTGTCGTTGAGCGACACGTCCGCGACGATGGCGACGTAGCTCAAGAAACTACGGTGCGCGGCGATGCCGAGGCCGCGGCCCTTCATCCCTTTGTACTGCTGGACCTTCTGATTCCAGCCCGACTCCTGCGCCACGCGCTCCACCACGGCGCGCAGCCGGCGCGTGTCGGGCGGGTATTGCGGGATGATCAGCTTTTCGACGCCCTTGAGAAGGTACGTCCGCTTCTCCACCGGGAAGAGGTTGTTGTCGTAGGCCTTGACGCCCTGGTCCTCGAACTCCTTCTGCCGATAGCGATGGCCTTTCCCGATCAGATCGAGGAGATAGTCCTTCGAATCGCGGCCCGCCGCATTGGCCATCTCGTCCGCGAACGAGCACGTGGCAAACGCGTGGTAGATATTGGCCACGGAGCGCATCCAGCCGGTGCGGATGTGGTTCTTCGCCACGCAATTCTCGATGCGGATGTTCGGCACGTCGTACGGCATGTCCTCGAAACCGTGCGCGCGCTCGATGGCCGAAAGATACCCATCCGTGCCGCCGTTATGGAACGCCTGGCGGGCCTTCTGAAAAACATCGGGCCCAGCGGGGAACAGCGTGCCGAAGAACGACGTTGCGGCGCCGCGCCACAGCAGCGCGGTCGGCAGGCCGTCGCCGCCGAGACCCGCCTTCCAGTACTGGCCGGCGGCGGCGTTGTAGTAGCTGAACTTGATGTCGTCCTCGCGCGTCCACTGCACGCGGATCGGAGTGCCGGGGAACTGCCGGGCCAGGAACGCCGCCTCCATCGCGTAATCGGGCTTCGATTTCCGTCCGAAGCCGCCGCCGAGCAGCGGCACGTGCACGCGCACGGAGGAGCGCACTCTCTTTTTCAGATCGTCGCGCATGGCTAACAGCGTCTTTTCGTCGACGCCGAGCGCTTGCGCGAGTGTCTTGTTGAAGTCGTCCTGCCGCTGCCAGTCGCCCGCTGCGACTTGCGCCGCGGTGAACGCCCCGCGGTCTTCGACGTTCCAGACGAGCTGCTTCACCACGTTCGGCTCGAGGAGCGCCACGCCGACGTAGTGCTGCAGAAGCTCCGGTCCCTGGCTCGGGGCCCAGATGTCCCACGTCCCGTTGTCGTAAACCGAGATGGCCACGGGCGGCTCCATCGGCGCCTGGGCGAGGTGGGGGATGTGATAGTGCGCCTCGACGGTCTTCGCGGCCGAACCGAAGGCCGCGTCGACGTCGCCCTTGTTCCGCATGACCTTTCCGGGCTGTGAGGTCGAGCTCTTCATCTCGTCGCGGAAGGCCGCCGAGTCGTACGACGCGTGCGGGCCGAGGTCCCACTGGACACTGTTGTTGTTCACGAGCGCGCGGCGCCCCTGCCACGCGGCCCACGTGTTCTCCGCGATGACGGCGACGCCGGCGTGCGGGTTGAAGGCCGCGCCAACGCCGCCGGGGAACACACCCTGTGGGAGAACCGCGACGACGTGCTTGACGCCCGGCACCTTCATCGCCTCTTCGGGGTTGAACGATTTCAGCGAACCGTTCGCCACCGGGCAACGGACGATCATCGCCGTGAGCATCTTCGCCCGTAAGAGACCGCCCGGAACCTCGACATCGGCGCCGTAGACGGCCTTGCCATTCACCATGTCCTGAGCGTCGATGAACGGCATCTGCTTGCCGATGTACCGCCACTCCGACGGGGGCTTGCGGTAAGCGAGGATGGCATCGGTATCCGGCGGAAGCTTCTTCTCCTCGTTGAGCTTGTTGAGGTGGAAGAGCAGCCGCGGATCGCCGTAATCCACCGAGCGGCCGCCGCCCTTGACCGAAACCTTGTGCTGGCGCGCCTCGATCTGGGAAAGGTCGACGTTGAAGTGCCGCGCCGCCGCCATCGACAGCGCCATGCGGACGCCGGCGCCGAATGCGCGGAAGGCATCGAAATAGGCCGCCATGCTGCGCGAGCTGTCGGCGAACTGCGCGTCCTCGCCGCGGACGATGGGCGGCTCGGACTGATCGAGAGGCAGCTCCTTTGGAAGGCTGGCGGCGTACGGGAATGCAATGCCGAATGCCTCGGCATCGGCGTCGGCTTGTTTGACGGTGACGCGGCTCCAGTCCGCCTCCATCTCGTCGACGAGCACGGCGGCGAGGGTCGACTTGATTCCCTGCCCCATCTCCGAGCGATGTGCCCAGATTGTCATGTTGCCGGTGATCGGATCGAGATAGACGAATTTGAGCGGATTCAGAAGGCTGATGCCCTCATGGAGGATCGATCCGATGCTCTGCTTTTCCTGCCCCAACGCCAATTCCGGCGAGATGTAGCAACTGAACACCACGGCGCCTGTGCCGACGCCGGTGATGCGGAGGAAGTCTCTGCGGTTGAACTCGCTCATGACTTGCTCCCGTTCCCCGCGACCTGATGGATCGCCGCGCGGATTCGCGGATAGGTCCCGCACCGGCAGATGTTGCCGCGCATGTACGCGTCGATCTGCTCGTCGGTCGGGTTCGGAATGTCCTTCAGCATCGCCGAGGCGGTCATGATCTGGCCGGGTTGGCAGAAGCCGCACTGGGGGACGCCGAGGTCGATCCAGGCCTGCTGGCAGGCTTGGATCTGAGGCGACTGACCTTCGATCGTCGTGATGTGCGCCAGCGCGGCCACACCGCAATCCGTGATGCAGGAGCGGACGGCGTGACCGTCGAGGTGCACCGTGCAGGCGCCGCACTGAGCCACGCCGCAGCCGAACTTCGTCCCTTTGAGCCCGAGGACGTCGCGCAGGACCCAGAGGAGAGGCATGTTGCCGTCGACGTCGACGGTGCGCATCACCCCGTTGACGTGCAGTTGAAAGATAGGCATCGCAGAATCCTCCTCAGAATTTGCGGCGGAGCTCCAGTCGTACTCCGTAGATGTCTTTCTGCCCGGTCAGCCAGCCCCTCATGGCGTCGGCGCGCACGATCCAAACGTTCGTGATCGGACGCTGGAAGCGGACGCCGAAGGCGGTCTGCGACCCCGAGGGGTTGTTGCCGCGCGGCTGATACCGCGCCAACTCGACGACGATCTGCTGATCGAGCTTGAACAGGTTCTCGAAGCCGATGGCGCCGCCGTAGGCATCGTTGGCGGTGGCGGTGAGCGTCGGGTACGCGGTCAGGCCGTCGGTCTCGAAGTTGATGCCGGTGTTCTTCAGCACGCCGCCGGTGTCGGCCGCCCGGGTCAGCGGCTGCGGATGCTTGAAGCCGGCGAAGAGGTTGAGATACGGGACCATCGTCAACGTATTGAGCGTCGTCAAGGAGCCGCGGACCAGCGAGCTCTCGAAGAGGAGGAGCACGCCGTCCGCCGTCTTCGCGGCACCGTTCGCCTTCTGCCCGAAGTTGCCGATGATGCGGTAGCTGTTGGCGAACTTGCCATTCCACCGCTTCGAGTACGCGGCCGTGACGTTGTGGTAGCTCAGATCGGGGTTGTCGGAGTCCCGGAGGTAGCCATAGCCATATTCGGTGTATCCGCCGAAGCCGTCGAAGAATCCGGCGAAGCCGGCGAGTTTGGCGCTCGTGTCGCCGACGGGCAGCGCCGGCGAGGCGATGTTGTGGAAACCGGCGAAGACGATGAGATCGTAATTGGGGATGTCCAGTTTCCTGCTGCTTTGTGCGGTGAAAATGGCCAGCTCCGCACCGTCGATGGGGTTGTCGGCCCAGATGCCGTTCTGGGTGAAGATCGGGACCCTGCCGAGGGCAAACGGCCTGTCCTTCTTGTTGTCCTCGTTGGTGAGCCCGGCGCGGATCGCGCCGAGGTCGCTTTCGAGGAAGAGCGTCTTCAGTCCGAAGTTGCCCTCGTGCGTGAACTTGTCGCCGGATGCGTTGTGCCCGAACTGATAATTCGTAGCGATGCCGCCCGAGTCGAGCGGCCGCACCAGCGCATGGATGCGCTCCGTCGGCGTGAACTGCCAGTCGCCTTCGAGGTTGAGGCGCGCGGCGATCTTTCCGAGGGTGGCAGGAGTGCTCCCCGGCAAGACCTTGCCGAGCGTGCCGTCGACCGCGGCGAGACGAAGGTCGCCGAAGATCATCAGCCCGCTCATGATCGGGTTCTTGGCGCCGAGGAACGTCGGCCGCGGCGTGTAGGCGCCCCAGTCATAGAGCCGGATGCCCCACATGAGCGGCGGCATCTGCGTCTTGTTCATGTGCTTGGCGCCGTAGATGTCGAGCTGCGCCTGCGCGTCGTACGCCTCCGGATACGAGGGGTCCGGCAGGAACCAATCCTTCGGGAACGGGATCGCCAGCACCTTCGCCTCGGGTGCCATGTCGTGACCAGGCTCCGGCGGGTCCTCGGCGAAGGCACACGGCACGACGAGCGCGAGCGCGAGCAGTCCGGCGAGCAGCCGGCACGGCCGGCGTCGTCGGCTGGCAAAGCCCGCCGCGCGATTGCTCTTCGTGGCCGGCGGCTCTGCCGAGCAGATTCCGAGAAAAGCTTTTCCGTTCATGGTCGCCTCTCTCAGCGGACGTCGAATTCGACCGCGTATTTGTGGGTATCGGTGACCCATTCGTTCTCGGACTTCTTCATGTCGATCGTCGAGGCGACGAAATTCATGAAGTAGATCGGCTCGGTCCGCCCGCGCAGGCGCACGGCCAGCTTGTATTTTCCGGGCTTCGTGATCTTCGAGCCCGGGACGGAGTACTTCGCCACGCGCGTCACCAGCGGCGGGATACTGTGCTTCTCCAGGCGCGCGAACGGCGGATGGTTCAAGAGCGACGTCGGCGCGTTGCCGGGACGGATGAAGGGCATCTGATCGTTGTCGAGGTTGATCGGCAGATACATCTCGCGGTCGGTGCCCTTGACGTTCGTGGTGATGAACTTGCTCTGCATGCTGAAGAGCTGGCTGTCAAAGGGCATCTTGTGCGCGGCGACGTCTTTCGACTGCAGGTCGGCGATGTCGCCGTTGCTGTCGACGTAACCGGACTCCCAGACCCACTTCCCGTCGGGATCGATCAGCACGACGTTCAGCCACAGCTCGGGCTGTGCGCCGAGGGAGCCGGAGGGGAGGTTGTGGCCGGGATTGAGGTTCGTCAGCTTGTACTCGAACTTCATCGTCTTGCCGACGGCGGGGCCGCTCGTGAAGAACGGGCCGTCGAGCTTCGACGCATTTTCGAGAAGCTTCTGCCGGTTATCGGCGCGTTCGCGCCACTCCTGGTAGTTCTCCTGGACCTTCGCCCACGCCGTCTTGCGATCGGCGGGGTTCTGCCACTCCGGCGGGAACTTCGTCGACGCTGCTTTCGTCGACTCGAACTCGTCGCTGCCCCACTTCGCGCGGTAGTCGAAGGTCAGCCACTGCTGCGGCGTGAACGGCGTGGGTCCGATCGGGAAGAGACCCGGATGGCTGATCGGGTAGCCCGGTCCGACGAACTCGTGGTCGGAGAGCGGGCGGTTCGCGTTCGGCGTGAGACCGTTGACGATCGCCGCCGGTCCCATCTTCCAGCCGACGCCCTGGTACGGCCCACGGGTAACGGCGGGCTTGCCCGGGAACGCGCTCATGTGGCATTCCTGGCAGGTGATCCCCAACTTCGCGGCCGGGGATGCCCGCCACTCTTCCCACACCGTCTCGAGCTTGATTCCGGCGTGCACCGCCACCTGATGGCAGGGGGCGCACAGCTGCGACTTCGTAATGATGTCGGACTGGATGGCGGTCTGGTGGATCTTGAGATAGCCGGGCTTCTCCGGCTCATCGGGGCTGACGAGGACCTTGTAGCGCTCCGCGTTGCTGATGACGTTGAGGAGGCCGGCGGTGTCGAACGGGCCGAAGACCGGCTCGAAGATGTCGCCCGGCGTGATGCGGCGCGCGCCGTTGACTTTGCCGTAGCACTCGCCGACGCGGTGGCAGGTCACGCAGGTGATCCCCTCCTGCGAAGCTCCCTGGCGGTCCCACCAGGCGATGTCGCGGCGCTCGCCCAGGTTCGTGCCGACGCTGGCGTGGCAGCGGATGCAGAAGTAGTTGATCGTGCCGCGGGAGACGTCGTTGATCAACTGCTCGAACTTGTTGAACATCGGCGACACGTTCGCGTAGGCGTGCGACGATCTGCGCCACTGCGCGAACTGCGTGGGATGGCAGTTGGCGCAGTACTGGGCCGATGGGTAGTTCTTCTCCGCGGTCGCCCTCGCGTGCGGGTCGTCGGCAGGGAGCGGTTTCGGTAGCACCTGTGCCGCCGCGACCGCGGCTCCTGCCACGAAGACGGCGAATGCGAGTCCGGCAATTCGCATCGGGCTGCTCCTCCTCCTCAGCGGCGGCGGGACGCCGTCGCGCCAATTTGATTTAAGGACGGGTGTTGGTTGTTCATGCGTTCTATCATGAATTGGAGACAGGCGTCTAGGGATGTAGTGAAGACCGGCTACAGAACGTTTCAATCAAGAAGACGACGACCGCGCGCGGAACGTGATGCAGAGGGATCGGCTATGATTTGCCCTCCGTGTCCAATCTTGGTGCGACGCCGTTGCCGTTCGACGACGTTTCGAACGTCCTGTGCAACGGCTGCGGCGTGTACGACGGCTCGCTGCGCTACTCCGTCCACCCGCGCGTGGTGGCCGGCAGGGAGAGCTCGCACATGGGGATCTGGTGCGGGCGCTGCCGAGGGATGGAGGCCGCAAACGCCGCTGGGGTCTCGCTTTTGGCGGGGTGGTGGTCGCTCCGCGGACCCGCGCGGACGCTCGCGGCCGTCCGCAAGAACCTGCAGGGCGGCGAGCAACCCGCCACGGCGAACGCGAAGATGCTCCGCGCCATCGCCCTGCTCGAATACCAGAAGACGAACTACGACTTCGCGGCGATGTTTGCGTCTGCCGCAAACGCGATGCAGCCGCAGCGCGAGAACTCCCGCCTGCTCCACGAGCTCAATCGGGCCGGGTACAAGAGCGGCGGAACCGTGTCGCCGTGGCGCTTCGCCGCGTGGGTTCCGGTCGGGGTCTTCGCCGCCGTCGTCCTTTTCCTTGGCGCGAAAGGCTACAAGGCGCTCACCGCGCCGGGCGCCGACCCCTCCCTCATGGCGCCGGTGCAGCGCGCGTCCATCGCCGGCAGCGCTCCGAAGACGCCGGCACCGGCGAAATGGACCTCCGCCTCGAGCGCCGACGAGCTGCAGCAGATGCTGACCCCCGACTCCGACGAGCGCCTCGCCGCCGCTTATGTCCATGCGAGGCTGAAGCAGGTCAGAGCCGAGATCGCGGCGCGCGTCCGCCACGGCGATCCGGTTGGCATCATCGAGCAGCCGATCCTCGACTTCCGCACGCTTCCCGCCGTCTCGGCGTACATCGCCAAGGGCGATGTCAGCGTCCGCTACGCGCGGCTCACCGCGGCGTTCGACGACGTGGCCCGCTACTACCACGGCGGCGCCGACGCCGAGGCAATCGAGCGCACCAGCGGGGAGTCGCTGAAGGCCACAGAGGAGATCGCCCTCGGCGCGCTCGACGCCGGCGACCGAGGCTTGAGCGAGCGCGCCGGCTCGCTCGCCAATCAGGTCGATCAACGACTGTCTTCGGTGGAGCAGATGCGGCAGGAGCTGCGCATCCGCGGCGCGGTCATTCCGTTACTGACGAAAGCGATCGACGACTTCACCGGCCGCTGATTCATTGGCGGTATGCTGGCGCGATGGACGAACAGCAGCAGCAGATCCGCATCGTGCTCGACGACGCCATCGCTCAGGGCGAGTACATCAACTTCGCCAACATCATCCATTCGCCCAGCGAGTTCGTGGTCGACCTCGGCCGGGTCGTGCCGGGCAAGACCGACGTCAAGGTCTACAGCCGCGTCATCATGACTCCGCTCCACGCCAAGCAGCTCCTCGACGCGCTCGCGCACAACATTTCCCTCTTCGAATCGAAGTTCGGGGAAATCCGTCTCGACGGCGCGCAGGTTTTCAGCACCGGCAACGAGCCCTCCAATTGACGTGAGCACGGTCAAGATCATCGGCGCCGGCCTGGCCGGCTGTGAATGCGCGTTCGGCCTGGCCCGCCGCGGCCACGAGGTGACGCTCTACGAGATGCGTCCGCGCAAGATGACCGCTGCGCATCAGACCTCCAACCTCGCGGAGCTGGTCTGCTCGAACTCCTTCCGCTCCTCGGCGGCGACGAACGCGGTCGGGCTGCTGAAGCAGGAGATGGCGCTCCTCGACTCGCTCGTCGTCCGCTGCGGCGAGCGCGCGCGCGTGCCCGCGGGCGACGCGTTCGCTGTCGACCGCGAACGTTTCGCCTCCGAAGTGACGAGCGCGATCGAGAGCGAGGAGCGCATCGCAATCGTGCGCGAGGAAGCGACGGCGCTCGACCGCGGCGACTACGACTTCCTCGTCGTCGCCACCGGTCCCCTCACCTCCGACCCGCTCTTCGACGCCATCAACGACTTCCTCGGCCGCGACGGCTTGTACTTCTACGACGCCATCGCCCCCATCCTGGCCGCGGAGTCGCTCGATTTCACCAAGCTCTATTGGAAATCGCGCTATGGCAAGGGCTCCGGCACCGACTACCTCAACGCGCCGATGACGCAAGGTCAGTACGAGGCCTTCGTCGCGGCGCTGCTCTCCGCGGAGCTCTATCCGTTGCACGACTTCGAGAACGCCGCGCACTTCGAAGGATGTCTTCCGATCGAGGAGATGGCCGCGCGCGGCGTCGACACGCTCCGCTTCGGGCCGATGAAGCCGGTCGGGCTCGAGCATCCGGCGACCGGCGAGCGGCCGTACGCGGTCGTCCAACTGCGAAAGGAAGACCTCTCCGACGATTACTTCAACATCGTCGGATTCCAGACGAAGATGAAGGTGCCGGAGCAGAAGCGCGTGATCCCGATGATCCCGGGCCTCGAGAACGCGGCGTTCGCGCGCTTCGGATCGATGCACCGCAACACGTTCATCAACGGCCCGCGGCACCTCCGCAATACGTTCCAGACGAAGCGCGACGAGCGCGTCTTCTTCGCCGGGCAGATCACCGGGGTGGAGGGCTATGTCGAGTCGTCCGCTGTGGGGTTGCTCGTGGCGCGCTACATCGACGAGCTCTCCCGCGGCGGCGCCGCCCACCCGCTCCCCTACCACACGGCCCTCGGCGCGCTCGGCCGCCACGTCGCGGAGTCGTCGCCCGAGCGCTACCAGCCGTCCAACGTGACGTGGGCGCTGATCGAGGACGTCGTCGGCCGGGTGAAGAAGATCGAGAAGCGCGAGCGGCAGGTCGCCAGGGCGATCGCGACTGTGGAGTGCGCCGGCCGTGCCGGCGCTGTCGTCGAGAGCGGCGGCATGGCCGCCGCACTCCACAGGTCGTGACTTTCCCTCCGCGTGGGCGCTGATCGAGGACGTGGTCGGACGGGTGAAGAAGATCGAGAAGCGCGAGCGGCAGGTCGCACAAGCGATCGCGACTGTGGAGTGCCCCGGCCGTGCCGGCGCTGTCGTCGAGAGCGGCGGCATGGCCGCCGCACTCCACAGGCCGTAACTTTTCCCTCCGCCCCGCAGTTAAGCTGATCGACAGTGGACGAGCGAGCGCGATTCGCCGAGCTCTACGAGCAGAACTTCGAGCGCGTGTACGCGTTCGTGGCGAGGCGGGTGCGCGATCGCGCGGAGGCGGAAGACGTGGTCTCCGACGTTTTCTACAAGGCCCTCAAAGGCATCGGCGGCTACGAGGAGCGCGACGGGGTGCCGTTCGTGGCGTGGCTGTACCGGATCGCGGCGAACGTGCTGCACGACCGCGCGCGCAACGCCGGCCGCGAAACGCCGTTGGACGATTGCGACCTCGCCGTCGACGACGACGTCGAACGCCGCGCCCTCCTCTTCCGCCTCGTCGACACGCTGCCGCCGGCGCAGCGCGCCGTGCTCGTCAAGCGCTTCGCCGAGCAGCGCTCCATCGCCGACGTGGCGCGCCAGCTCGGCCGCAGCGAGGGGGCCGTCAAGCAACTGCAGCTCCGCGCCATCGAGGCGCTGCGCGCGCAGGTGAGGGGGTCGCATGGCTGAGCGGCACGACGCGCTCGACCAGGCCATCCAGGCCATCCTCGACGGCGCGGCGGAGGTGTCGATCCCGCGCGAGCTCGAGGCGTTGGTGGCGATCGCGGCCGACCTCCGCGATCTGCCGGACCCGGAATTCAAACGAAGATTGGGAGGACGTATGACCGCAACCACGATTGATGTCCGTGAAGTGACTCCGTACCTCGTCGTCGAGGACGTCGACGACTTGATCGACTTCGCCAAGAACGTCTTCGGCGCAAAAGAGACGCTGCGCACGAAGGGCGGCGCCGGCGGCACGCACTGCGAGATCCACATCGGCGATTCGAAGCTGATGATGGGCGGCGGCATGAAGCTGACGAAAGGTCCGAACCTCGCCACGCTGCACGTCTTCGTCCCCGACGTCGACGCGGCGTATGAGCGCGCCATCGCCGCCGGCGCGACGTCGCTCTACGGCGTGGTCGACCAGGAGTACGGCTCGCGCGAAGGCTCGGTGAAAGACCGCTGGGGCAACCACTGGTACATCGCCACGGAGCGCGGGGAGCGCTACCGCCCGAAGAACACGCAGGACGTGATGCCCTACTTTCACCCGCACGGCGCGCCGAAGATGATCTCGTTCCTCGAGAACGCCCTCGGCGCAGAGGTGCTGGAAAAGTACGAGCACGAAGGCGCCGTCGTGCACGCGAAAGTGCGCGTCGGCGGTTCGATTGTCGAGCTCGGCGAAGCGCACGGAGAATGGCAGCCGGTGCCGATGATGTTCGTGGTGGCTGTCGACAGCGCCGACGAAGCGTTCGCGCGCGCCGTATCTGCGGGCGGAAAGGAAATGATGCCGCCCACGAAGCAGCCGTACGGTAGGGTCGGCGCCGTGGAAGACCCCTTCGGAAACCAATGGCACTTCATGTCCGCGCAGTAACGCTCCTCCTCCTACTCGCCGCAGCCACCGCATTTGCCGATCAGGCGGACCTCTCGGTCCGCCTGACCGCGCCGGAGAAAGCGCGGCCGGGATTGGGCTCCAGCCTCCAGATCCTCGTCGACAATGCCGGCCCCGACACCGCCCGCGACGTGGTCGTGACGGTCCGCCTCGACGGCCAGCCGTTGCCGCCGCAACAGTCCGAGCCGTGCAACGGCGGGCGCTGCACGCTCGGCAACATGGCGCCGGGCAGGCAGAGGGTTCTCTTCGTCAACGCAACGCTGCCGAAGAGCGGCGACAGCGTGGTGTGGAACGTCGAGGTCGCCGGCAGCACGCCCGATCCGAACGCGGAGAACAACGCCAGAGCGGCCATGGTCCTCTTGTCGACCGAGCCGTTCATGACGACGTACCTCACCGCGCCCGATTGGGTCGATCCCGGTATGGAGTTTCCCGTCGACCTCATCTTCGGATACGACAACGTCGCGGTCGCGCACAACGTCGTCGGCAGCATCGAGCTCCCCGCGGGGACGGGCATCGTGTCGCTTCCGCCGGCCTGCAGCGCGCCGGTGCCGACGCGCATCGACTGCGCCGCCGGCGGCGATGTCTTCGAGACGCCCCCTCAGGATCGCTTGCATCTGCGTCTCCGCGCGCCGGCGCGTTTCGGCGGCGAGACGCTGACGCTGACGACGACGGTGCGGATGCGCGAGACGAACTTCCAGGACCTCCCGCACGACGCGCGCATCACGCTCTCGCGCTCGTTCGTCGTCACGACCACGGCCGACGGCGGCAGCGGCTCCCTGCGCACAGCCATCGACACGGCAAACGCGTCGTGCCGCACGGCCCTCGACCGCTGCGCGATCGTCTTCGACATCGAAGAGCCGTCGGCCAAGCCGTGGAAGACGATTCGCGTGGCCTCGCCGCTGCCGCCGCTCCTCTCGCCGTCGTTGCACGTGGATGGCTCGACGCAGATCGGCCTCGCAGGCGGCGGCAATCCCGACGGCCCGTCGATCGAGATCACGGGCGGCGGCGAGGTCGACGGCGACGGCCTGATCGCGCTGGGCTGCTTCCAGACGATCGCCAACCTCTCGATCACCGGCTTCCGCCGCTTCGGCATCTTCAGTGCGGAGAGCTGCGGCGGATTTTCGCTTTTCACCGGCAATTTCATCGGTGTCGATCCCACCGGCGATGCCGCCGTGCCGAACCTGCGCGGCATCGTCACGATGGGCAGGAAGACCGCGGCCATCCTGATGAACACGATCTCCGGCAACCTCCGCTCGGGCATCTTCGTGCTCGACGGCAAGCTGTGGATTGCCAACAACCGCATCGGCGTCGCCGCGCACGCCGACACGCCGTTGCCGAACGGCGCCAGCGGCATCTACGTCGGACCGAACACGCAGCAATTCGCGGTCATCGACTACAACGTCATCGCCTTCAACCACGAGTTCGGCATCGCCATCGACGGCGCCACCAAGTGGGCGGGCGGCCAGTCAAACCGCATCTGGGGCAACGGCGGCATCGCCGTCGACGACGCTCTCGACGGGCCGTCGCCGGACGTGCTCACCACGCGCGGCCGGATGGCCACGCCGGTCATCACCAGCGCGACGTTCGATCCGGCCGCGGGCACGACGACGATCCGCGGCAGCGCCTCCGCGCCGGGGCCTGTAAACGGCGTGAACGTCCACGTCGACGTCTACGCCGCCGACGCCGCGGGTCTCTTCGGCTCCGGCGAATCGCAGCGCTACCTCGGACAAATTCAGCCCGGCGACTTCGAGATGAAGGTACGGGGCGACTTGCGCGGCCAATGGGTGTCGGCGGCGACGGTTCTCATCGACTACACCGTCAGCGAGGACGGGCCGACGCGGATGACGGAGCTCAGCCGGGCCGTGCAGGTACGCTGACGACCACGCGCCCGCGCACGTGGCCGCTCTCCACGGCCTCGTGCGCGAGCGCGATCTCGCCGAGCGGGAAGGTCCGGGCGATGCGCGGACCCTCCCACCCCTCCGCAAGCATGGCGTTGAGCTCGCGCGCGGCCGAGAGCTTCGCCTCGAGCGGAAAGTCGTCGCTGCCGAGGAGGTAGAGGCGGGCGTTCCGGAAGAGGAGCGGCCAGAACGGAAGCGTTGGATGCGGATCGCTCGCCGCGTACGCCGCGATCGAGCCGTTCGGGGCGAGCGCGTCGAACGGGCACGTCGCGAAGTCGACGGTGACGATGTGATCGGCGTTCTCTTGCACGATCGTCGCGCCGGCGCGCTCGGCGAACAACACCGCCAGCTCGCCGACCGCGCCGCGCGCGCCGTGCACCAGCACGCGCTTGCCGCGAAGATCGCCGGCGACGTGCACGGCGCGATGGGCGGTGATGCCGGGGATACCGAGGCACGCGCCGGCCTTGAACGGAACGCCGTCGGGGAGCGGCACGGCGTTGTGCAGCGGCACGGTCGTGAATTCGGCGGCCGTGCCGAACGGGCGGTAGCTCTGCGCGCCGAAGCACCAGACGCGGCGGCCGAGGTGCTCCTCCGAAACGCCGTCGCCGACTTTGTCGATCACGCCGGCGCCGTCGCTGTGCGGGATGACGCGCGGATAGGCCATGCCGTAGCCGAAGGCGTCGTTGCGCTTCTTGATGTCGCCGGGATTGATCCCCGAGGCGGCGATGCGGATGCGCACCTCGCCGGGCGCGGGCGAGGGATCGTCCATCTCGCCGACGACGAGAACATCGCGCGCGGGGCCTTGGCGCTCGTACCAGGCGGCTCGCATGAGGAGAGCGGCGGCATGGCCGCCGCACTCCATAATAATCGCGCGTGTTCGCGCTGCTCATCGCCGTCGCCGCCGCGGTGGCCGGCGGCATCGCCGCGGTGGCCGGCTTCGGCATCGGCAGCCTCCTCACGCCGCTCCTGGCGCTGCGCTTCGGGACGAAGCTCGCCGTCGCCATCGTCTCCGTGCCGCACTTCATCGGCACGGCCGTCCGCTTCGCCACGATGTGGCGCCGCGTCGACCGCCGCGTGCTTCTCCGCTTCGGCGCGCTCAGCGCCGCCGGCGGCCTCCTCGGCGCGTTGCTGAACGCGTGGGCGAATAGCCGCGCGCTGACGATCGTCTTCGGCCTCCTCCTCATCTTCGCCGGCACCGCCGCGGGACGGCTGCGCTTCGGGCGCAAGACGGCCTGGCTGGCCGGGCTGGTGTCGGGACTCTTCGGCGGTCTGGTCGGAAACCAGGGCGGCATCCGCTCCGCCGCGCTCCTCGGATTCGAGCTGGAGAAAGAAAGCTTCGTCGCCACCGCCACCGCCATCGGCCTCGTCGTCGACGGCGCGCGGATGCCCGTCTACGTCGCCACGCAGTGGGCCGGCATGGCGCAGGCGCGCACGGAGATGCTCATCGCCGCGGCCGGCGTCGTGGCCGGCACGTTCCTCGGCATCACGCTTCTCCGGCGCATTCCGGAGCGCTGGTTCCGCCGCGCCGTGTCGCTTCTCATCGTCCTGCTCGGTGTGTATATGCTCTTCAAATGAAGCGGCTCGCCCTCGTCGCACTCCTCGTCGCCACGCCCGCCTTCGCCCACGACTTCTGGATCGAGCCCTCGACGTTCCACCCCGCCGCGGGCGCGCGCATCACCGCCGCGCTCCGCGTCGGCATGCACCTCCTCGGCGATCCCGTTCCACGCATCGCGGAGCTCATCGACAAATTCTTCATCCGCGGCAACGGCGACGAGCGGCCGGTCGTCGGGCGCACGGGGATGGAGCCGGCCGGCATCGCCTTCGTCTCCGGGCCGGGGCTGCACTGGATCGGCTATCAGAGCTTCGCATCGCCGCTGAACCTCGATGCACAGAAGTTCGCGGAGTATCTGCGCGACGAAGGACTGCCGACGGTTCCGCGGGGGCCGGAGCGCTTCTACCGCTGCGCGAAGGCTCTGCTCGACACGCCCGGCGACTCCGGCAAGGTGCTGGAGACGCCGCTCGGCTTCACGCTCGAGCTGGTCCCGCACCGGAATCCCTACGCGTCGCGCGAGCTGCCGCTCACGCTGCTCTTCCGCGGCAAGCCGCTCGCGAACGCGCAGATCGTCGCCATCAACGGCAACCACGAAGAGAAAGTGCGCACCGACGCGCGCGGCCGCGCCACCGTTCGGACCGCGCGGAGCGGCTTGTGGCTGATCAAGGCAGTGCACATGGAGCCGGCGCCGAAGGGCTCCGGCTCCATGTGGGAGAGCTGGTGGGCATCGATGACGTTCGAGTCTACGGGCGATATTCTGCTGCCGAGATGAAGCGGCCGTCGTTGGTGGTGTTGTCGACGACGACGGCGTAGCAGACGGCGCTGTCCGACGGATTGAACCGCACGTACCCGTCCGTGACGATCGGAGTGATTCCGGTCTGTCCCCACGCGTGCGGCGGGAGGACCAGCGCGGCCGTGCCGATCGTCAGCTTGCCGGTGCTGTCGAGGACCGTGGCGGTGATCGTGTTCGCCGCATCGGACTGGTTGAAGCAGCCGACGTTCGTACGGCTCGTGGAGTTGACGTTGATGCCCGGCGCGAACGACGGCGAGCTCGAGCCCCCGAACTCCAGCGCCGGCACGGACGTGCTGAAGTTGCCCGCCGTCACCTCGCTGCTCACGACGAAGCGGTTGCTCGGATCGGGACTGGACAGCACCACGGCGCCGCCGCCCGTCGTGGCGAACACCGTGCCGAGAAAGTTCCCGAAGACCTTCTGCTCGCCGGCCGCGAGGGTGATGGTGGCGTCCTTCTTCGTGCCGGTCGCATCGAAGAAGCTGGCGGTGATGGAGTAGTCCGACGGCGTCGGATTGAGGATGGCCACGGAGCTCCGGAACACCGCGCCGCCGAAGCCGGTCGTGTTCGCGACCACGGGGATCGTTTGCACGTTCGAGGCGAAGCTGTCGTTCGGGGCGACGCCGCGCTTGCTCGTCTGCGCGAGCGCGGTGGTGGCGATGAGCGCGAGAAAAAGAAATCGTTTCATGGTCGTTCTCCTCACTGGCACGGCGGGAAGGCGTTCGGATCCGGGATCACCGGCGTCGCCGGCAGGTTGATGCCGCCGTGGCCCTGAAGCAGCCCCTGGTGCGGCGGAGCGAGGAACGGGAAGCGCGGCAGGAACTCCTTGTCGTTGACCTCCACGCCCTTGGCCAGGCCGGCGTTCGGGTTGCCCGCGGCGATGAGGCTGATGAGCACGGAGTTGACGTTGACCTGTTGGCGCGTCGACGTCGTGCCGCCGCCGAGGCGGCGCCCGTTCGGGAACTGCGAGTCGATCGCGGCGTCGAGCGTGATGACGTCGCCGGTCGAGCCGTCCGCCACCGGGATCGGGCGCCCGAGGTTGATGGCCTTGATGATGTCGAAGCGCGGTCCCTTCAGCGTCGCGATCGTGGCCGCGTCGAGGCCGAGGGCCTTGTAGACGCCGAGGGCCTCGAGGTCGCGCACGAGCACCGGGAAGAGCACGTCGTTGCCGAAGCGCGACACGTCCTTCATCGGATCGGTGTGGAGATACAGCGTCTGCCGCTGCGTGCCGACAAAGCCGGCGTTGAAGAGCGGCAGGCCGTTGCGGCCGACCTGCACGAAGTTTCCGGAGCCGCGCAGGCCGGTGATGATGTTGCTCGGGTCGACGGTCTGCGTGGCCTGGCGGCTGATGCTGACCCAGACGCGCAGCAGGCTGTCGACGGAGTTCGCGTCGAGCGTGCCGTTGTGCGGAATGCCGTCGGGGAAGAGTTCCGCGGTCGGAATCTCCAGGGCGATGGAGGAGACGTTGAAGCCGGTGAAGACATCCTCGGACGGCGTCTTGCGCGCGCCGGGCGCGAGACCGGCGAGGTCCGGCGCGGCGAGGTTGACGAGGTCGAAGATGCCCTTCTCGTCGAGCTGATACGGATCGTCGAAATCGCCGGCGATGATGCGCCCGCCGTTCGAGAGCGGCTGAATGAACGTGTCGATGAAGGCCTGGCTGTAAAGGCCATTCTCGCGGCTGGAGCGGTCGGTGGAGTCGTAGCCCTTGAAGGGCCCGAGGCCGTAGACCAGACGGTCCGTCTGCGGGCCGTGGTTGTTCGGAAGGACTTTGAGGTCCTTGCCGATGACGGTCGGATTCGGCTGCCCCGGCGCCATGACGCGCGTGATGGTCATGGTCTCGGTGCCGCCGGTGAGCTGCCACAACAGCTCATTGCCGCCGCCTAAGGGGTCGGAGGCGCTCGGCGCGGCCTCGGGGGTGAGCGTCTTCTTGAACTCGACGCGGTAGACCGCCTGATCGGCGAGGCTCGCGCCCTTCCCGATGTGAAACTCGTATCGGTAGCCGTCGCACGCACGGAAGCCCTGGTTGCCTTGCCCAGGCTCATGCAGCGGGTTGTAATCCATGATCAGAAACAGCTTGTCGTGCGTGCCGTTCGAGACCCAGGCGAACGTGTCGGTGTTGTCCGCGCACGGCTCGTTGAGGACGGCCAGCGCCTCGCGGTGGCTCGACGCGTGCGCCGGCATGACGACCGCGAAAAGGGCGAGGACCAGCAACGCACCGGACATCCGGCGTATGGGAGAGAGTCGCATTGATTTCTCCTTTAGTTCCTTACTGCGTTCTTGTTCCCTCGAGGTGTTGACAAGTACGCGGGCGGGCTGCAAGTGGATTTGAGGCCCGTCTGTTGCACGGGCGAAATTCATGAGACTCTCCGACGCGGATGCCGTGGCGACGATCGCCGTCAAAGACCTGAGCGTGGCGAAGAAGTTCTACGAAGAGACGCTCGGCCTCAAACCGTTCGATGAACAGAATCCCGGCGGCGCCCGGTTTCACAGCGGCAACTCGACGCTGTTCGTCTATGAGTCGCAGTACGCCGGAACGAATCGCGCCACTGCCGCGACGTGGGTCGTCGACGACGCGGAGGAGGTCGTCCGCGCGCTCAAAGCGAAGGGCGTGGCCTTCGAGCACTACGACGATCTGCCCGGCCTGACCCGCCAGGGCGATCTGCACGTGGCCGGCCGTTTCAAGGGAGCGTGGCTGAAGGATCCGGACGGGAACATCCTGCACGTATTGAGCGTGTAACCGCTTCGCTCACGTTCGCCGCAAAGCGTGCAAAGCCGCCGCGCCCGGCGAGGCCGCTGACCGCGACGGCCGCGCCGGCGATCTGAACGCCGCCGCAACGGCCCCGCGGAGCATCGACTCCGAGGGAATGTACGGAATCGCGCCGCCGCACATGGCCTCATCCCGCCGTCTGTGCCAATCCGTGACTTTCGAGCGATGGAGATCCGCCGCGCGCGCGAGAACGAAGTCTCGCGTGATCGTCGATCGCGTTTCGCCCGCGATGGGCGGTTGGCCGCGATCCAACAGCGGAAAGTCATTCATGATGAGAGCCGCGTCGTCCAGGTCGAGGCCGTACGCTTTGAAGATCGTCGCGTCGATCGTGGCCCGGAGCGCCGCCGCCGCGAGCATCGTGTCCCGGCTCGAGCCGGCGGACGCGAGGCGTACGAGCTTCCGCGCGTCATCGGCCAGTCTCCGCGTCGCGATCGTCTCCTCCATCAGGCTGGCCGGGACCGGCAGGCTCCGCAAGAGAAAATAATTGACCGTCGTGGTGATGACTCTTCGGGCCACCCAGTCGAAGGCAAAGCTGTTGAGCAGGGCCAGGAAGCGCAGCCGCTGAACTTCATCCTCATCACCGAAGGAGATCGTCGGCACCTTGTTGCCGCAGACGACGCCGGCCGGAATTGGCGCGGCCAGAATGGCGCGCTCGTTCGTCTGCCCGGTGGTGTCGCAGAAGCCCAAGCGCTCGCGGAAGGCGCGCTGGAGCGTCCGCTCGGGAAGCGAATCTTTCTTGCACCAGAACTGCGGCGCGGTCGCGGCGTCGCCGAACGGCAGCGGCGTCCATTGCGCGCGGCGGCCGCTGCCGCTCGCATACGCTTTCGCGCCGAACAGATATTGATTCACCATGCGGCCCTCGACAATCGGAAGAGCGCCGCTCGAGCGGTGCCGCGAGAACAGGGCGCGGTCGCGCGTCATGTCGAGCTCGCGAACGATCGTCGGCTGCCAGCGCGGCGGCACGTCGCTCCACCTCTGGCTATGACGATAGATGGCCCGGAGCACCCGCCATTCGGCGGGCCCGCGCACCTCCGGCACCGTCAGGTCTGGCCGCATGGCCTGCAACTGACGGATCGGGATCCGAACGCTCGACTCGGATGGCGCGGCGTGCGCGACTTCGAATGCGCGCGCGCCCTTTTTCGCAACGCGCGCCGTGAGCGCGAGAAACTTGAACCGCGAGTCGATGGCGAAGAACCGCGCGCGATTTTCCATGACCACCAGGCGAAGGCCGCTCGTTCGTCCGAGCAGCAGTTGCCGCAGCTCTTCGGTCGATTGCGAGCGAATCAGGCCGGCGGGGACGAGCACGGAAAGCCGCCCGCCGCTGCCGGCCAGCCGGAACATCAGCTCCAGAAATGCTCTGTAGAGATCGGGCTCGCCGTTTCGGAGAAGCGGATACCGCTCGAGGAGCTGCATCGCATACGAGCTGACCTGCTCGAGCCCGGCCTCGTACGCGCGCAACGCCGATGAATCGTAGTCGGCGCCGTAGTGCCGCTCGCCGCCGAGCGACTGGATGTATTCGTGCCGCGAGAGCTTCAACTTCTCCCACGGCGGATTGGCGATCACCAGGTCGAAACCGCGCTCCGGGACGCCGGCGAGGAGACTGTCGTGCCGGCGCCAATGCGAATTCATTTCGTCGATGGCATCGAGATCGTCGACCATCGACGCCAGGGCCAACCGCGCGCCGCGCAGCGCGGCCGCCGACCGGTCCGCCGCATAGACGCGGTCGCGCAGCCACGACGCCGTTCGCACCCGGTCCGACCCGCACGCGGCCATGACCACGGCGGCGAGCAGCACGCCCGACCCGCTGGCCGGATCGATGACCCGGCCGTCCATGGCGTCGCGAGACAGGCCGGCGAGATATTGCGCAAGCCGGAAGTCGGTGTAATACGCGCCGGCCGTCCTCCGCGACAAATGCGGAAGGCGCTCGCGCGCGAGCGCGCTCAATGCCAGCGGAAGCGGAATGGCGATGTTGGAGAGCAGCGCCACGACGCGCTCCGCTGCCGCCAACGCTTCGTTCGCGCGGATGCGCGGCGAGAGATGGAAGCGCCGCCAGTATTCACGTACATCGAAACCGCCCGCTCGCGACGACGCCGCCTCGAGGACGGCCACGCGATCGTCGACCTCGGCGAGCAATAATTCGACAGGCGCTAAAAGCTGATCTTCGTGCGTCGACGCGACGGTCAAGCGATCACCGCCCTCGCCAGCACCTCCTCCTCCTTTTGGATCTCGATCAGATATTCGGTCACGTCCGCCGCCGCCGCGCTGGCCACTGCATTCGGCCGGTACCGCCCGATCTCGCCGATGGCGCCGACGCTGACCTCCCCCAACGCGCTCAAGGCCTCGGTCAGCGGCTCGATCGGCACGTGCCCCTCCGAGCTGTAGGAGAGAAGAATGCGCCGCGGCGGCAGTTGCCGGACCATTTCGGCGATCGCGCCGAGGGCCTTGCGCCGATAGCAGAAGCGCGAGGCGTTCTGGACCCACGGCCTCAAGCCCGTCACGCCCGTGACTTCGGGCTCGTCCCCCAAGGCGATCGTTTCGAGGATGTGGTAGTAGGCGGCGTATTGGCGCTTCGTGTAGGGCGGGTCGAGATAGGCGACGTCGTCCGCGGTCATCGGAACCTCGAGGACGTCGCCGCAATGAATCCGCAGATCGACGCGCCGCGAGAAAAGCGTGCGCCGCGGCATGAGCATCAGCGGCTCGCGCGCCTGCGGCAGCCAGTGCCGCAGAAAACATCCATACGTTCCGGCGATGTTGGCGACGCGATTGGCCGCGGCCATGAGGTCCGCCACGAGCACGCGGTGCTCGGCCGTCGTGATCTCGCCAAGCGCGAAACGCCGCTCGATCTCGAAACGAATGGCGTCGATGCGAGCGGCGTTCTCTTCAGAAAAGTACTTTCGTCCCGAGACCGGGCTGTACTCGCGGTAAATGAATCCCTCGCGTGGCGGAATCTCGTTGAGATGAACGAGCGCGCGCTCATACGAGCCGAACGCGCGGAAGGGTATGTCTTCGCGCGCCGTCATCCGCGCCGCGGCCATGATCGTGGCCGAAAAGAGCGTGTCGTTGAGCGTGACGCTCCAGCCGCGAAGGGCGGCCCGTTCGGAGACGACGCCGGTGCCGCAAAACGGCTCGATGAGACGGCGGCGAGAGTCCGCCGGCCTGCCGATGAGAGTGGCGATCGCGTCCGCAACCCGAGCTTTCGAACCGATGTAGCGAACGGTCGCCATCCATTCATGATTGCACGCGGAGGCTCGAGTGTGTGGGCGCGCCCACCCACGTGTTCCGCCCACTATTCTTCGCCCTGTAGAGTGCCTGATCGGCGAGCTCCACGACCTCCTCCCACGTTCGCGTGCCCATCGGAAATGCGGCGAAGCCGATCGACGCGGTCTTCGGCAGCGCTTGCCCATCGTCGAGGAGGAACGGACGTTCGGCGATGGCGAGCCGCAGCCGCTCGGCGATCTCCGCCGCGTCGTCGCGGCTGCTGCCGCGCGTGATGGCCAGGAATTCTTCGCCGCCCCAGCGGAGGACGTAGTCCGAGGCGCGGAAGACCTGCTCGAGGCGCTCGCGCATCTGGCGGAGCACGGCGTCGCCCGCGGCGTGGCCGAGCTGATCGTTCACGGCCTTGAAGTGATCGATGTCGACGTGGAAGAAGACGAGATCGGTCCCTTGGCGCAGCGCCAGCGCGACGTCGTCGTCGATGCGCTGCATGAGGAACCGCCGGTTGCGCAAGCCGGTCAGCGCATCGGTGACGCTCATGTTCTCCAGCGCCGCATTCGCGGTAGCCAACTCACTGGTCCGCTCGGCGACGATCGCCTCGAGCCGCCGCGCGCGCTGCCGGAGGATTCGCGTCCTCGCGCGGATGACGGCGAGCACCGTGGCCACGAGCAGCGCGGCGACGAGCGCGCGGAACCACCACGTCTCGTACCACGCCGGCAGCGCGCGCAACTGAAGGGCGATCACGCTCGTGCTCCACGCGCCGAGGCGGTTCGTGGCGCGGACGCGGAGCGTGTAGTTGCCGGGAGAGAGATTCGTGTACGCGGCCAGGCGATGCGCGGCGTCGGCGTCGATCCAGCCGTGGTTGTAGCCGTCGAGCGTGTACGCGTAGCGCAACGCCTCGGGCGCGGAGTAGTCGAGGGCCGCGAATTCGACGGCGATGTCGCGGTCGCCGGCGGGCAGCTCGATGCTCGCGCCGCGCGGCACGTCGCGTCCGCCGGCGCGTAGCGCGGTGATCGCCAGCGGCGGCGCGTACGTCCACTCCGCGCTGGCGCCGGGCGCGATGACGGTGACGGCGTAGGTGCCGGCGAAGAAGATGGTGCCGTCGGGCGCCGTGGCCACCGCGCGCGTCCAGAACTCGGTTTCCTGCACGCCCTCGGCCGGCCCGAAAACGCGCGCGCGGAAGGTGTCGGGATCGATGCGCAGGAGCGCGTTCGTCGCGCTCGCCCAGATCTGTCCGTCGGCGCCGAGGGCGAGGCCGGCGATGTTCTGGCGGTCTAGCCGGCGAACGCGGCCGCCGTCGAGAACGCAGAGCGGTCCGCCGAACGCCCCGGCCCAGACGCGGCCGCGGCGGTCCTCGACGATGGAGGTGATCGAGCCGGCGAGGAAGCGCGTCACGCTGTGCGTCTGCGGGTCGATGCGATTCAGCCCATTCGATGTGCCGGCCCAGATGCGTCCCGCGCGGTCGGCGTAGAGGACGGTGACGAAGTCGTTGGAGAGCTGGCCGTGGCCGTAGCGCGTGACCGCGCCGCTGCGCTCGTCGAGCGCGGCCACGCCGGCGCCGGAGCCGACCCAGAGCGTTCCGTCGCGTTCGAGAATCGCAAAGACGCGGCCGATGTCGCGATACGGGCAATCCACGGCGCCTTGCCGCAAACGGCAGAGACCCTGCACCGTGCCGATCCACAACGTGCCATCGGCGCCGCCGTGCAGCGCTTGCACGTGGCCCGGGACGGTGAACGTGGCCGGCATGCCGGTGCGCGGGTCGACCCGCACGACTTTGCCGGCGCCGCCGAGCCAGAGCGCGCCGTCGGACGCCGCGGCAATCGCCCGCGCTCCCATGCCGCCCGCGCCGACGTCTTTGTCGAGCGCGAAGAGCTCGTGAATGCCGCGGTTGAGCGGGTTGTGCACGAGCAGGCCGCCCGGCCCGTTCGCCACCCAGATCAATCCCGAGCGGTCGCGAAAGAACTGCCAGACGTCGCCGGGCGTGAAGCCGCCGGGATTGGCGCGGTCGACGGCCAGGCGCCGCACGCGCCGGCTCGCGTCGTCGACGATGGAGATGCCGCCGTCGTACGTCGCGACCCAGAAGACGCCGGGGGTGACTTCGATGATGCCCCACTGCTCGCCCACGATCGGAATCGCGCGCGCGCCGGCGAAGACGGCGTTGACGGAGCCGGCCCACAGCCGCCCAGCCGAATCCTCGTACAAGCTGAAAAACGTGCCGTCGCGCACGAGCCGAAACGCGGCGCCGGAGCGCGGGCGATGAAAGAGCCCGCGTACGGTCGCAACCCAGACGCCCTGCGCGCGGTCGACGAGGATGGCCTCGACGCGCGCGTCGATATCGACGTGCTGAAACGCGTCGCTCGCCGGATCGAGCAAATCAAGCCCGCGGTCGCCGCCGACCCACAGCCGCCCGTCGGGGTTTCGCGCGAGCGCAATGACGGTCGCGCTCCGCGGTTTGAAGGCGCGAAACCGATCGGTGGCCGTGTCGAGCGCCAAGAGGCCGTTCGACGGCGTGCCGATCCAGAGCGTGCCGGAAGGGTCGGCCAGCAGCGCCTGCACGGCCGGCGGAAAGTGCCGGAAGCGATGGCCGTCATAGCGCGCCAGCCCGCCCGGCGTCCCGACCCAGATGAACCCGGAGGCGTCCTGCGCCACCGCGTAGACGGCCGGATGCGGCAAGGCCTTCTGATCGATGCGCAGAAAGACGGGATCGGCAACGTCGCCCCACGGCGACGCCGCGGCAACCCGCACGAGGAGGGAGGAAAGGAGGGCGGCCCGCGCCCAATGCATGAAAGGATGTTCTCATGACAAAGCATGGCGTGATCGGGGCGAAAGGACCCATGGGGAACGCGCTGATGGATCTTTTCCCGGGCGCGGTCGGTGTCGACAAAGGCTCGGATTTATCCGCGGTGTGGGCCTGCAATGCAATTTGGCTGGCGATCCCGCGAGACGAGGTCGACAAGGTGCTGGACGACGTGCGTCTTCAGCCCTCGCAGGTCGTGATCGACATCTGCTCGATCAAGCGCGGCGTCGCTGCGGTCGTCCGCTCCTCGGGCGCGACACACCTCTCGCTGCATCCGATGCACGGCCCCAACATCCGCCACGATCGCCAGAAGTGGTTTTTGATCGGCGGGCGGAACAACGTCGCCGGCGTCGCCGCCGAGGTGCTGGCGTTCCTGGAGGGTCTCGGCATCAGGCTCATCGAGACGACCGAGGACGAGCACGACTTCATGATGGGCATCCTCCTCGGCATGAAGGAGCTCCTGACGCTGGCGATGGACCGGATGATCGCCGCGTACGCGGAGGATCGGGGAAGGGGGGAGCCGACGATCGCGAAGCTCCTCGATTGGGCCAGTCCCGTCGCGAACGCCGTGTACGGCGCGTACGTGCATTCGGTGCTGCGGTCGAACGACGCGCTGCGAGAAGAGCTCGTGGAAGGATCGACGGGCGTGCGGGAGAGCGCGATCCGCGCGCTCGCTGCGCTCGCGGAAGAGCTGAAAGGGCTGGAGCTGGAGGCGGCGTTCCGGCGTCAACGCGCGCGCGTCGCAGGCGAGGTCTCGGCGGCGCGTCAAGACGATATCAGCGACCACATCGACGCATGGTTCGAGGACGTCCGGGCGGTGCGGTAGCGGGGTTGCAGTCGTGAATGACGAGGTCGCCCGTCATCGCCGATCGCTCCGCCGTCGTCATCGATGACTCGTTTGTCGCCGCCAGTCGCACGATCGTCGTCAACGTTGTCGACGGCGATGTGAACGGTATCGACGATGTCGTGAACGTCTTCGACGGAGGTCGTGAACCGTATCGACGACAAACCTGAACGTCATCAACGGCGTTGTGAACATCTTCGATGATGTCGTGAACGTCATCGACGATCTCGTGAACGGTATCGACGGCGTTGCAAACGTCTTCGACGATGTCGTGAACCGTATCGACGACAAACCTGAACGTCATCGACGATGTCGTGAACGGTATCGACGGCGTTGCAAACGTCATCGACCGCGATGTGAACGTCATCGCCGGGTATCATCAACGTTATGAATACGTTGTGAACGTCATCGACCGGCTCGCCGCCGCCGTGGTCCACCTCCGGCGGGCGGGGATTCGTCTCCAGGACACCCAGCAGAGCCCGGTGCTCGCGCCGGAAGAGGGACCGCGGGGCGCACCCTCATTGACGCCTACATCGCCGGCAACGCCCGTTTGCTCGGCGCGAGAATTTCGTCGAGACGGCCGGGCGTGCCGTCGACGCGCTCCAGAGACGGGACGCGCAGGCCGCCGTAGTACGGGATCGAGAATGATTTGAACTCCTCCCCGCGGCGGAACTGCAGATCGAGCGGCTGCCTGGTTTTCTCGGCGTCCAGGATGGCATCGCGCAGGACTTTCGCCGTGTACGCTTTCCCGTTGACCGAGACGATCTGCATGTCGGGCGTGATCCCCGCGTTGAACGCCGGGCTGTTCCACCAGACGTTGCCGAGGTCGTTCGATTCCCGGGCCGCGGCCTCCGCTGCGCCTCCCCGTGAGCCGCCGACCGAGAAGCCGAGCGAGGTCGAGAAATCGGCGCCCGTGAGAGGCGTTTCCGACTTGGTCAGCCACGAAGGCATCGTGTCGGTGTAGACGAGCTTGTAGCCGCCGCGGGTGATTCCGTCCGCCGGAACATCGGGATGCAGCGCATAGACGCGCTCCCGAAAGAATTTCATCCAGTCGTACGGCGCGATCCGATTCAGCGTGTTGACGATTTCGTCGAGGTTGTATGTGTACGTGACGAAACTGCCGTTGAATGGGCTGAAGAACTCCGCGGCGAAGTCGTCGAGCGATTTCCGTTCATTGGTGAGCTCGCGCACCTTGGTGTCGGCATCCAGCCAGATCAGCTCTCCTTCCATGTAATAGTTTTCCGGAAGCTGCCAACTGACCCAGCTCACGGGACGGCGCTGCGAGACGGTGGGCTGATTGGTGGTGTCGACCAGCGGACGCCAATCGCGGCCCGGGCTGATGGCGAATCCGGCGGCCACGCGCGCAAACACGTACCGCGCCTGCTCCGGCGTCCGGATCCCGGAGCGCGCCGCGAGCACGCTTCCCCAGTACTGGGTCAGGCCCTCGTAAACCCAAAGCAGATCGTCGCGCATGGGGACGTTGAAATTCGGCGTCCACAGCCCGGCCGGACGGCGGAACTTGCCGTTCCACGAATGCGTGTATTCGTGCGGCAGCAGATCGCTGCGCAGGTCGCCGCGGCCCCACTCCGTGAAGTAGGTCGGACGCGAGCCGTTTTCGCTCGACCGATGGTGCTCCAAGCCGATGCCGCCGACGGTGCTGCTGAGCAGCAGTAGAAAATCGTAATGATCGTAGTGATGCGACTGAAACAGTTTCTCGGCTTCGATCGCCAGGTTCTTGTGCTTTTCGAGAGCGTCCGCGGAGACCTCGAGATCTTTCTCACTGTCGGCGAATACGTTCAGGCGAACGATGTTCGTCGCCGACGGCGAAAGGTCGACCCGCTTGAAATGAATGCCGGCATAGAGCGGCGAGTCCACCAGCGTGTTCAGCGTGGTCCGTTTGAACGTCAGCGTGGAACCGTCCTCCCTTGCGGTCTCCAGCGCGGTTGCGTACTTCCAGCCTTTCGGAAGTTGGAGGGTGACGTCGAAGGGAATGCCGCGCGAGAAGAATCCCGCGGGATAGAGGACCACTTCGTTCCATTGAAGATCGAGGATCGCGTCCGAACGCTCGATCCGGCCTTCGGCCGCTTTCATGGGCGACAGGTAGTCGAACTGGACCGCGACGGTCCTGGCGCCCGCGCTCAGTGGAACGTGGAAGGCGTACACGTTGATCTGATCGCGGACCCACTGCACGCGCTTTCCGTCGACGCTGGTGACGATTCCGGCGAGGCGCGAGATCGGGCCGGACGGCGAGTGGTTGCCGGGGATCCACTGCGGATACAGCAGCACGAGCTCCTTTGCGTTGGGCGGGACGGGAATCTCCTCGCGCACGTGCGCCACGCGGTCCCTGACGTTGGTCAGGTCGACTGCGAGTCGCACCGGGCCGGCATAGGGCTGATCGACCGGAGCGGCGATCGCCGGCGGCATCGGAACCGGCTGCGGCGGCGAAGGGTTTTTGACCGTTTGTGCGGAGATCGCGAGAGACACGGCCAGAGCAGAGACGCTGAATCGGCGCAAGTTCATGACGACGGGAGTGTATGTCGATCGGATACGGCGGCCGCAACCTCGGCGGGCCGCGTGGTCATGCGGGAGAAATCACCACGTGGACGCGGCCGGATCGCAGCTCCAGGCGGACGGCGCTCCACTCTTCAAAATGCGCGTCCGCCTCCGTTTGATCCTCTCGGCCGAAGACCTTGGACGGCGTAGCGACACAGACCAGTCCCGCAGCGCGCGCGGCGGCAATGCCCGAAGGCGCATCCTCGAAGGCGATCGCGCATTCGTTGGGAACCCCGAGCGCCGAGACCGCCAGCCGATAGCCGGCCGGATGCGGCTTGACGTTCGGCTCGACGTCCTCGCGCGCGATCACGACGTCCGGCGCCGGAAGGCGCATCGTACGCAGCGCGATCTGGGCGCTGGACCGTCGCGCGGTGCTGACGACGCCGATCGCAACGCCGAGAGCCCGCAGCCGAGCCCAGAACGCTTCGACACCGGGAAGGGGACGTAAGTCTCGCTCGGCCAAGACGGCGAAGTGCGCCGATTTCTCGCGATGGAGGACTGCCGCCTCGTCGGAGGGCAGCATCAGGACCTCTTCGAATCGGCGCTGCCCCCGCAGACAGAAGTCGACGTAATCGTCCCAAACCGGCGCGGAGCGGCCGCGATCGGCGAGCGCGCGGCGCCACGCCTCGAAGTGCAGCGGCGCGCTGTCGCAGAGCGTGCCGTCCAGGTCGAAGAGCGCAGCGCGAAGATCCGCAATCAACTCGCCGCTCATCCCCGTTCGGCCCAAAGCGCCTGCCACACCCGCTCATTGCGCAGTCGTTCCAGGACGCACAGGAAATCGACGAACGACCCGGCGTAGCATTTGAGGCTCGCCAGCACCGTCGCGGCGAAGAGAATCGTCTCGGGTGTTTGACGGTTTTCCAAGCTCCTCCAAAGACCGTACGAAAGAATGCCCCGAACCGTATCGCCCGCGCCGAGGGTGTGCCGTTTCAGCGCTGCAGCCACGCGAAAATCGGCCGACTCGCCGTTGCACCTCAAGTGGCCGTCTCCCGCGCCCGCGTCCGCAGGAATGGTAATCGTTGCTTCGTTGACGATGTTCGGAACGCCGCCGCGATCGGACTCGCCCACGAAGCGGATCTCCCGGCCGGAGCGCTCCGTTCGCACGATGATGGCGACGGGCGAAGCCTGGGCATCGCGACGCCATGACGCAATCAAGCCCAGCTCGTGCATCGTGACCACGAATCCGCCTCCCAACCGGGCGTCGGGGGCCAGCAACGCGGCCGGTACGAGACCCGGAGTCGAGAGAATCTGCCACGCCGATCGGTGGATGTCCGTCCAGCAGGCCTGAAGCCAGCTGCCGTAGGCAATCTCCGGTCCGTGAGCAACCTTTTTCGGATCCCAGAGAGTCTTTCCGAAGCTGTTGATCCGCACCACGTACTCAGCGCCGCCGGGAGCCGCCGGCGACGCCAGCTGCTGCAGGCGGGGATCCGCGCGAAATTCGCGGAATGCGCGATCGACGGTCTCCCAATCCGGCATCGTCGGGTTGTTATTCGTGTCGAGGAAGCCGATGGACTGGAGCGCAAGCGTGCGGAGAAATGACCCGATCGACGCCGTCCAGACGGCGGGAGGCTTCGACAGACGGAGCAGTTCATCGCCGGATGATCCGGTCTCGTAGACGACCGGCCCCTTCCAGTTCCCGACGAGCTGCGCATCGGCCAACTTGTCCGCGAAGAGCAAGTCTGCGGCTCCGGCAAAATCCAGATGCGGAGGAACCTTCAACGCGCTGACGCGCGACGCTGACAGTCCGGCCACGACAGGCTCATCGACATCGAGGATCATGCGTTGCCGTGGCTGGAGCGAGTCTTCGTCGCTCTTTTCCGCATCGAATAGGAGGACATGGCTCGTCCGTCCCGCTTCCGTACCGGCCGTCTCGCCGATGGGCCGCACGTCGATGCCCGCGGAAAGACAGAACTCTTCGACTTCGTTCCAATGGGACCAGCGCTCGACGCCGTTCGACAGGAATGCGATTCGCCCCACCGACGAAGGGCCCGCCGCCGTCGCCGCGACCATCACCGGTACGAGCCCGGAACCTCCCGGGACCTGCGAATCGACGGGCTCGAGGCTTGCGGAGACGCGCCGCCGCTCCGGGAAATCATCTGCCTTGCGCAGCGCGATGGCGTGCCAGACGGACGCGAGTCCGGCGACGACGAGGCGCGGCGGCGTCGCCGGTGCCGGCGTGCCGGCTTTCGATCGGACGCCGCCGGATGCGAGCGGGATTCGCGTGAGCTCGGCGGTCTGTGCGTCGAGCCACGCCTGTGCGGACGCGTGCTGGAGACTGCGGCGCCAGGGGTTGTCCAACTGCGCACGGAGGTCCACACCGGGGTCGCGGCGGCCGCCGGGATAGCGCCACTCGTGCTTCTTGACGGCCGTCAGCTCGCCCGGAAGCCGCGCGCGACCGATTCCTCCCGGCGAAAAGCTCCACCACTCCACGCCGAGTTGCCTCAGCCGCTCCTCCTCGTGAAGGTCGGCGAGCGCATCGCGCCGGTATCGCAAGGCCACACGCCGGTTCGGGCCTCTCCACTCGTGTTTGTGGCGCTGCAGGACGGCGCCGACGTCGACGTCCACCTCGTGCAGGTCATAGCCGATGAAGAGCAGCGGCGACCGTCCCAAGACTTCGAGAAGCTCGGCGATGGCCGCGTCCTCCCCAAGAAAACGCCGGAGCACTTCCAGATACTCGGTCTGGGAAAATACGCCGGTGGTCACGGCGGATTGCTCGTCATGCTCGGGAGCCATCCGCCAATGCAAGCCGGGCACGAGTCGATCGGTCGGGACGGCGCCGGCGAATTCTTCGTCCGCGCCCAGTTTGCCCCACAGACTGTCCGCCGCAAACGCGCGGTCGAGCTCCATTCGTTCCGTCAACCAACGCCGGCCCAGAGCGCGCTTGATCGCGTGGAGGCAGCCATGGATTTTCCAGATTTTGACCGACGCCGCCGTACTGGCGGAGCCTCGGGTCCAGCGCGCGTTGATCCCTTCGGGCGTTGCCGTCTCGATCGCGACGGCGGGGTCGTGCACAACGCCGTCGAGGGCTCTGGCAATGTTCTGTTCGATCGCACAATCGACGTTGGTGGTGACGACGTGAACGGGCGGTGACTTCCTCGCCAGAACCTGGATGGTCACGACCTCGGCGATCCATTCGAGGAGCGCATTGCTGGCAATTCCGTTCGGGGGATGGAGCTCGCGGCCGAGCAGATGGAGACGAGCAAGCCGCGCCGACTCGCGCGTCAGATGCGGAAACCGGCTCACCACCTGATCGTCGAACCATTCCGCCTGCCGCGGTGCCGGCAGTTGGACGAAGCTCGACAGGGGCAGGCACGCGCGGCTTTTGGGATCGCCCGCCAGCGACCAGAGATCTTCCATGTGCTTCTGCCAGGAAGGACCAGGCTCGCCCTCGTCGAGATTCCTTCTGGGCACGGTGTTCGTCGGCACCCTGCGAATCCCATTGCCGATGAAGAGAACGAGCTCCCCTTTGGCGATGGATTCGCCGAGGTGACCCGCCATCTCGACTTTGCGCGCCTCGTCCGGATCGACCATTGCAGGTTCCAGCGGCATCGCTTTCCACGCGTGCCGCAAGCAGTCTAACGATGCGCCGTCACGCCGACCTGCCGGCAGTACTCGAGGACCGCGCAAGTCGAGCACTTGGGCAGGCGTCCCGTGCAGATGTGCTTTCCGAACGGCACGCGACGTAGCCCCAGCGGTTCGTGACGCGATGCACGTGGATATCCACGCTGATCCGCTCCGCCCCGCAGGCCACCCCCATCGCCAAATTCGCACACTTGGGACCGACGCCGTGGAACGAGGTCAGAATCTCGAAGTCGCAGGGAATCTCGCCGCCGAATTCGTCCACGGTGCGCCGCGCGATCTCGCGGATCTGCGCCGCCTTCGCCTCGTGAAAGCTGCTCGCCCGGATCAGCGTATCGATCTGCGCCACGGACAACGCCGCCACAGCGGCCGGCGTGGCCGCACGCTCGAAGAGGTTGATGGCCGTTGGAAGACTCACTTCGTCGCGAGTGCGGATGGAGATGATGCACCCGACAAGCTGCTGAAAGACGCTCCGAAAGCCGCGCTGCGCAAGCGCGAACATGGCCGCGTCCGCATGCTCCGTCACCGCCGCGCGGACGCGGCGCAGGACGTCGTCGATGTCGAACGGCCGCTTGCGCGCCATGCAGATATCGAGCACGGTAAGCTAACCGCCGGTTGCCTCGTCCGTCTCTTCTCTTCGGAGGCTCCTCTTGAGAAGGCTCGCTCTCGTTGTCCTCACGTTTGCCCTAACCGCGTGCGCGACCACGGATGCCGATCGCGTCAAGGGGTTCGAGCGGGAGGCGGATGCGCTCCGGCAGGCTCTATACATCCCCGGCATGTCCGCCGCGATCGTGAAGGACCAGAAGGTTCTTTGGACGCACGGCTTTGGATACGCCGACCTCGAGAACCGCGTGCCCGCCACGCCGGACACGCTCTACCACGTGGCCTCGGTGACGAAGACGTTCGGCGCGACGCTGGTGCTGCAGCTCGTCGAGAAGGGGGAGGTCTCGCTCGACGAGCCGATTGCGCCGTACACGCCGTCGCGGTTCTCGGGGAAGATCACCGACCCGCGCGTGCAGATCCGCCATATTCTCAGCCACACGTCCGCGGGCACGCCGGGCGATGCCTTCGCCTACAACGGCAGCCTCTACGATGCGGTCACGCCGGTGATCGAGAAGAAGTACGGGGCGCCGTTCCGGCAGGTGATCGCGCAGCGGATTCTCGATCCGCTGAAGATGACGGAAAGCGTTCCCGGCCACGAGGTGATCAACGATCCGGAGCTCGCGCGCCGCTACGCGCCCAACCTCGCGCGCTTCGCCAAACCGTACGCGCTCTACGGCAAGGGCGAGATCGTCCCCGCCAGCTACCCCGGCAAAGAGATCGGTGCCTCCGCCGGGTTGCTCTCGACGGTGCGCGACCTCGCGAAGTACGACATCGCCATCGATCGCCACGTCCTTCTCCAGCCGAAGACGCAGGAGCTTGCGTGGACGCCGTTCGTGTCGAACAAGGGCGAGCGCCTCCCATACGGACTCGGTTGGTTCACCGGCGAGTACCGCGGCGAGAAACTCATCTGGCACACCGGCAATTGGGGTTTGGGGTTCTCAGCGTTGGTTTTCAAGGTGCCGGCGAGGAATGTGTCGGTGATTCTTCTGGCGAACAGCGAGGCGCTCGCCGACGGCTTCTGGGTCCCGGGCGAGACGAATCCGTTTGCCTGCGCGTTCCTTCGGCAGTTCGTGTTGACGGCGGACGATCCTTGCAAAGAGGCGGCGGCGGCGGTGATGAACCAGTGGCTGGCCGGGCGCGCGGCGGCTTACGAGCCGGCCATCGCGCTCGACGAGGCGGTCCTGGCGTCCTACGCCGGCGAGTACCGGCCGAGCGAGGGGCGGACGCACACGATCGCGCGCGAGGGAACGCACCTTTTCGTCGACATCCCAAGGAAAGACGATCGATTGGAGATTTTCCCCTCCGCGAAGGGCGATTTCTTCCTCAAAGTCCCGACGGTGACGCGCATACGATTCATTCGCGAGGGGGAGAAAGTGACGGCGCTGGAGTTCACCTTCGGCCCAGGAGAGAAGCCCATTCGCGCGGAGAAGATCCGGTGACGGACTTCAGGACCTGCTTTTCGAAAATGCCGCTTCGATCGGCGCCGACCGAGCCGGCAGCCTGCCACTGCACGATGAGTTTCGAGGCCGCCTCGATCGAAGTCACGTCGAGCGCGCAGGGGATGTTCTCCGCCGATCGCGAACGGCCGTTCCGAAGTACGTATTGAGTACGCGGAGTCCAACATGTCATAGCTTTTCGCCCTTTGCCGGTTGTCCTCGAAGAAGGAAGGTCTTCGGATACTTTCCTTCGCTGCAAATCTTGAATGAGCCGAAGTCTTTACCCAGGGTCCGTCCGGTGCTACCGGCTCCGACTCACGCCAGACCTTGAGCTGGTAGAGGTCTTCGACGGTGATTTTGCGCGCGCGAAGTCGGTCGAAGAGGTGGTCGCGCAACGCTGCCGGTAGATTGGTCCACTGAATCTTCGGCACTACGGCTCACCGAACGTCATGCGTGCCAGTTCTTCTTTGAGCCGTTTCTGCTCGGCGGGATCGGACGAATGGGTCAGCCGGTCCGCAACCTCAAAGAATGCAACCTTCTCCCGCTCCTTTGCATCGAGACCGCTTTCGATCAGATCGACGATGACGCGGTTGGCACTGGTGCGATGGCGCTTCGCGAGCGCCTGAACACGCCGTGCCACGGATAACGGGAGACTGACGCTCTGGCGGACAGTTCGCTGCGATTGAGCCATGAGCTTCTTCATCCTACACCATCATGCACCACGATGCACCAGCGCAGCGCATCGTAGTCGACAGCTCTGAGTTTGAGCGGAAACAGCAGCTTGAGGAGTAGTAGCGATTGATGGAGACGGCGGAACCTAACCCTACTCTCGTCTTTTCAGTAACTTACTGAAAACACTATACCACGAAAAGCGCGTGAACCGCGTGAATGGCGGTTCGGAGGTACGTATTGAGTACGCGACACGGGCGCGGATGCGGCGTTCGATCATTTTCCGACCTTGACCCAGGTGAAATACTTCGCGGTAATCGGTTCGGAAGCACCATTCCATGCCCGCATTGAGGCGATCTTCTTGTCTGTCATCTGGTCTCCGGCAAGAACAGCGGTTGAGCCGTCGTCGAAGCGCACGTCGCATTTGGCGCGGTGCTCGAATTCCTTCGGAAAGATGTCGACGGCTTCGCCGTTGCATAGCGCGGCAGGACGACATCCGGGCAGCCGGGTAGGTCTCAAACATGGATACGGAAACGTAAGCCACGCGCCCACAATCTGCTCCGCAGCGCTACTTCCGCTGAGGTATTCCGTCTTGGCAGTCTTGCCTTGATTCTGGACGCCGCCTCCGAACTCGATTTAAAGCCGTTGAATCGAGGTGCCAGCATTGTCCTTTGCTAAACGTACTGGTCATTCTCAAATTCGGTACGGTGTCGCACGCTACGATGCGATCTGCCGCACCCATCTCTCAACCACCGCCCGCACCTGGAGATCCTTTGAATAATCTTGATAGAGGTCCTTGATTAGATCGAAGGGCACGGACGGCAGCGACGTATGACGCAGTACGAGACACTCCTTTCCTTGGTAATGCATCATGCCAAGCTCGTAGGCGACATTTGGGCTATAAGCCTGGCCAGCTTCAGCTTCATCAAAGAGTGCGATGCCGAATTTGCAGCAGTAGAGGACTGCAATCGGATTGTAGATGTTACGGGTTATATTCCAAGCGTCCTGATCAGCACGGACGCCGCACAGGCCGGCGCGCGCGAGACATTCAATGATGAATTCGCCTAGCTCCACATTGTTTGCACGAAACTTCATCATTAGGAATACGTTTTTCTCGAATGGGAAACGAAGTAGTTGGCGCTCGATATCTTTTTTGTAGCCGACTAGTGGTTTTATGAGTTCGTATCGGCCATGACTAAGCAGGTCAAGTGTTCGCTCCTTCTCGGGAACCAGGCGCCTTATTTCTTCCTCGACGATACGCCGCACCTCACGTTCGCGCACAAATTCTAAGTTGGGGTGTGGCGCAGCGACTGGCGTTCTAATAATCGAGTCAATGAGTTCCATCAAGGACGCTGTGTTCAACTCCGACTTGTCCAACAAGGCGTCCACACCTAGCGCACTTAGCTCGCGGGTATAACGGGCCGAGAATGCAGAAACGGCGATAAGGGGCGTTTTCGGTAGTAAAGTCTTAGCGAACTTAATAAAGCCCAGGCCGTCCGATTCATTCGGAGAAAGTACGAGATCGGTTACTATGGCGTTGTAGGCCGGATCGGCCTTCAGGCGAGCTATAGCGTCCTCGGCGGACGTGACGAGAGTGACGTCGACCCTATCGCTAATAGTGTCGCGAATCGCGTCGAGGTAAATCACGTCATCGTCGAGCCACAGTAGACGCGGCTTGGATGAAGAAGATGTCGTCGGCATCAATCCTCCCCTTGCGTCAGTTCAGTGCCGTCTGGCCGCCGCTGAAATGCGAACAATGTGCATCGGACACGCGGTAATGTTACCGTCGCAATTGTTTTTGCCTCGTCATCAGATACGCTGCGTTGCAGTTTGACTGAACCACCATACCCTTCAATTACTGTACGGACGACGGCAAGACCATACCCGCGTCCCGGCCCATTCCGGGTTGAGAAGCCCTCCTCGAAGATCTTCTGTTGCAGGCCTGGCGGAATACCTTCCCCATTGTCAATCACTCTGATGATCACGCGCCCGCCGTCTGGATTTCCTTCGCCTTGAGTCAGGACGGCGACGCGGCCAGATCTGTCAGGCGAAACCGCGTCATACGCGTTCCGCAGTAGATTCACAATAGCGCGCATAAGTTCTACGCTGTCGGCACGCACGCAGCAGTTGTGTGAATAGTGGACTGTTAGAACAGCGCGCTCCGGCCGCGTTTCTTTGATCGCCATAACGGCGAGTTGGACCACGGTATTGACATTGACAACGCTCGTGCGTGGCGCACGGCTATCCGAAGCGGCGGTGGGGGCCAAAAGATCGTTTAGATCTATAAGATCATTAGGAGTCGGCAATAACTGCTGCGCGGCTGAGAGCGTAGCGTTAACGCGCAGGACGGCGTCGTCCAGCGCTTGTAGCTCGGCAGCGACCCGGTCTTCGGCCGGCCCGAGTAACTGTGTAATACGGTCGACATGCAGGCCGATTTGGGCAATAGGCGTTCCTAGTTCGTGCGTCACACGACCTATGGTGGCAGCCGCTCCAGATAGACGTGCGCCGATCGACGCCTTTTCAATGAAGGCCGCCTCAAGCCCATATGCGATCGACACTTTACTAGCAATAGCGACGACGAACAGGATTTGCAAAAAAGGAGCGGCTGTGGTCGCTGGAATGATGGCTGATAGTGGCTGCAGCATTGCGTAGCAAAGGGCACCGCCTGCTGGCAGATGGACAAAGCGTGCGGCTCCCGGCAACGAAATGGTTAAAGCCTTGCAATAGAAGACAGCAAGAGCGACCAGGCCGAATGTGTTCAGCATTGCCATGAGAAACGGTCGCAGTTGAAAGGGCGCCCAAATCGATGACGCGGCGATGACGATTAGTAGCGTTAGGGCGATGCGCCATATGGAAGAGACACGTCGCTCACTTAGCAAAGCTGCGCCGAACAGCGCAGCGGAGATAACATCAAAAGCCACCGAGGAGACTTCCAGCCACCGGTATTCAGGAAGTGCGGGGACGCCAAGAGTACCGATGAGGAGGTATACGAGGTGGGCGAACCAGCCTAGTGCGGCTAGCGAGAACGATCGTCGCGCCAACACCCGGACGGCCTGTGCATTGGTGATGATTAAGAGGATGACCGCGAAGAGTTGCGCGGTCACGAGATAGTTGATCAGCCGTTGAAGCACCTGCGAAGTCACCATTCTGGAATCATGTATTTTGTGGTATCGGGTAGGGCGCTGCCAATGAGAAGTTCGCTGGGATGATGAATGCCACGCGTTAGCGATGGCCTCGCACGAGTCGAAGGTGCGCGGGTGCGACGGGCCAAGCTTTCATGACTGCCGCTTCAAGCTGCTCATGCCGCGCCTTCACCCACGGCGCATAGCTCTTCTCGGTGATTTTCACCGGGGAATGGCCGAGAAGCACGGACACTTGGTCGATCGGAACGCCGGCGAGGAGAAGCTCCACGGCGAAGGTGTCACGGAAGCGGTGGGCATGCGCGCCGCTCACATTCGCTATGTCGACGCAAAGTTTGCGGAGCGATCGCTGTTAATCGGCAACCGTCGTTTTGGGGAGGCCGTTGCCGGACCAGAAGAAGTAGCTCGGATGCACGTTCGGCGTCTCGTCGAGGGCCGCGATGACGTAAGGTGGCAGCGGCACGAAGACCGGCACGCCGGTCTTCTGCATATAGAGGAGAAGCTTGCCGTCGCGGACGCGCTCACGCCGGAGCGTGGCGGCGTCGCGGATACGGAGCCCGGAGTGCGCAGGAGCAGCACCATCGCACGGAGGCGGGTGCGGTTCCCTTCGCCGTAGATGCCTTTGATCGGGAACCGGTCGCAGGCAGAGACGATCGCAGTCATTTCCTCGGCGGTGAAGGGGAGCGTCGGGTCCTGCTTCACCTTCGGCGGGTGGAGTGACTTCATCGGGTTGTCGGAGATCCACTTCATGCGCATGCAGAAGTAGAAGAAGCCGACGACGCGCTGGTACTTCTTCGAGGCGGCGAGCGCCTCGTCTTTCCACGTCGAACGCCACGCGGTGAGGCGATCGGGAGTGAGGTCTTGAGGAACCGGTAGCCGTGGTCTTTGGCGAACTTCAGAAACTGCCTTTCGAAAATCGTGGTGAGCTTCGTGATGGTGGCTTTGGCGAGGTCCCGGGCGCGGGCGTCGTCGAGGTACTTCATGACGGCCGTCTCGATGCGCGTCGGTTCAACCTTCTGGCCGCCGATCGTGCCGGCGGCCCGCCACTGCAGGATGAGCTTCGAGGCCGCCTCGATCGTGGTCACGTCGAGCGCGCGGCTGATGGTCTCTCCGGCGAGCGTGCCCTGGACCCAGATGGGGCAGGAGCAGCGGAGATAGGAACGGGAGGTATGGGAGCAGGACTTCAGATGGCGGCGGTAGATTCGAAGCATCGCGCTCTCCGTTCTAGATCGAAGAGTACGTATTAGGTACACGCCGAATCGCCAGTTTCGCGAGAATCGCTAAACGCCGCAAGATCAGTCGTTTAGGTCGCTAAAATCGTTGGTGGAGGCGGCGGGAGTCGAACCCGCGTCCGAGAGCAGTGAAGCGTGGCTCCTACATGCTTATCTCTCCTTTAGATCTCGTCCGCGTTCTGCCCGGAGAGCGGGGAACGGACGCGGGCCAGCCTGTACGGTTTTCGTGCGCTGCGGCCAGGCGGTCCGCGGCACCTTAGCTCGACTCAATGACACCTCTTCCGCCGGCTCGAGCAACCGTACGGAGAGGCGCTCACGGGTTTTTAGGCCGCGAGGGCGAGTTCGCTGTTGTTCGCAGCTACTCAGTGTGATCGGATTTACGAGGCAATCAGCTCGGCATGCAACCACCGCCCCGACGTGTCCCCGTCGAAGCCGGTGCGCCCCCAACTTGTCAACGAACTGCATCCGAAAACGGCGGGCATGATGAGAGCATTCCGCGGCATGGACGTCCAGACCATCGTTCGCGCCGCGCTCGCCGAGGACCTGCCCGACATCACCAGCGAAGCCATCTTCGACGCCGGCGACCGCGGCCGGGCCCGCTTCGTGGCCAAGGCAGCGGGCGTCGTCGCCGGGCTGCCGTTTGCCGAGGCGACATTCCAGGCCATCGACGCCACGAGCTCGTTCCGGGCGACGAAGAACGACGGCGACGCCGTCCAGCCCGGCGACGTCATCGCCGAGGTCGAGTCGAGCGTCATCGCCCTCCTGAGCGGCGAGCGCACCGCGCTCAACCTACTCCAGCGCGCCTCCGGCATCGCTACGACTACGAAACAATACGTCGACGCCGCCGGCGGCACGAACGCCAAGATCTACGACACCCGCAAGACCGCGCCGGGCCTGCGCGAGATCGACAAATACGCCGTCCGTTGCGGCGGCGGCGAGAACCACCGCATCGGTCTCTTCGATATGTTCCTCATCAAGAACAACCACGTCGACCGCGCCGGCTCCATCACCAACGCCGTCGAGCGCATCCGCCGGCGGGGAATGCCGCAGAAGATCATGGTGGAAGTGCGCGACATGCGCGAGCTCGACGAGGCACTGAGTCTGAGGCCCGACTTCATCCTTCTCGACAACATGAGCGCGAGCGAGCTCAAACAAGCCGTCGAGCGCACCGCCGGCGCCGTCCCGCTCGAGGCTTCGGGCGGCATCACGCTCGAGACCGTCAGGGCCATCGCCGAGAGCGGCGTCGACCGCATCTCCGTCGGCGCTTTGACTCATTCCGTCAAGGCTTTGGACATCTCCATGCGCGTCGTGGCACCGCCTTTGCCGCAGTGACCGCTTGTGGCAGAGGACCGTGGGAAATTCCTCATTGCGATCGTCGACGACGACGCGGCGATCCGCCGTCTCGTTCGCCTCTTCCTCACCCGAAGCGGCTACGAAGTGATGGAGTTTGCTGCCGGGGAGGAGGCGCGGCGCCAGTTGCACAGCGCGCCGTGGGACCTCGCCATCCTCGACCGCCGTCTGCCCGACATGGACGGCGTGGTCCTCTGCCACGAGCTCAAGTCCGACCCCGAGCTGCGCAACCGCTACATCATCATGCTCACCGGCGAGGCCGACCAGGAGGACAAGGTCGAAGGCCTCGACCTCGGCGCCGACGACTACATCACCAAGCCCTTCCAGGCCGCCGAGCTCCTGGCGCGCATCCGCGCCGCCAAGCGCATCATCGACCTGCAGAAGGAGCTCATGGAGACGAACAAGCGCCTGGAGCTCCTCTCCATCACCGACGGCCTGACGAAGCTCTACAACCACCGTTACTTTCAGGACGAGATGGCGCGCGCCTTCGAGGAGTCGCAGCGCTATCAGCGCCCGCTGTCGCTGGCCATCATCGACATCGACTTCTTCAAGAAGGTCAACGACAGCTATGGCCACGCCGTCGGCGACGACGTGCTCAAAGCGGTGGCCAAGGTCTTCCAGGAGTCGATCCGCTCGACCGACCTGGCCGCGCGCTACGGCGGCGAGGAATTCGCGGTGCTGATGCCGGAGACGGACCTCGACGACGCCATGACGTTCGCGGAGAAGATCCGCACGCTCATCGAGACGACGCCGTTCCCGACCGCGGTGGGGCCGCTGGGCGTGACGGTGAGCATCGGCCTGGCGTCGGTGCCGCGGACGAAGATCCGCGCCGCGAAGGAGCTGGTCATCGCGGCCGACAAAGCGCTCTATCGCGCCAAGCGCGGCGGCCGGAATCAGGTGCAGGCGGAGAAGAGGACGGATCCGGCACGCGTCACGCGCCCGCGGCGCGCGGAGCCAGTTCCTGCGAGCGCCGATCGATCTCCGAGCGGAGGTTGACGACGTGCTGGCGGATGGTCTCGTCCATGGCCTCGCCTTCGCCGAGGCGCTCGATCGCGGCTTCCAGCGCGGCGGCGTCGGTGGAGATGCGCTGGAAGCCGTAGCTGCCGCCGGAGCCCTTCAACTGATGCGCCAGATACGACAGCCGCTCCAGCGCCTCGGGCGAGCGCTCCGAGACCTTCGACTCGATCTCCGCGACCTTCTGCTCCGCCTCGGCGAGGAACTCGCGCTTCAGCTCTTCCAGTTCAAGATCGACGACCATGGCCAGAGAATGTTGCATGGGATATGCCGCAGAGTCAGTTCCTAGTTCCTAGTTCTTCGTTCTTCGTTGAGGATCCGTGGCGGGTCCCGCAAGGTTGTGTGCCGGTTTCGTTGCGGCGCGCGACTGACGGCGCTGCGCCGCGGCTCGCCACTTCGCTCGCGCTTTATCACGACGGCGAGTGTTTGACGGCGGTGTTCCGCGGCGAAGACGACGGCGTGCATGCGACGTTTCTGCAACACGATGATCCTCTGTTCAAGGAGGACGTCGTCGAGCTCTTTCTCGCGCCGGAGCGGCCGTCGCGCTACTTCGAGATCGAGGTCAACCCCCTCGGCACGACGTTCGACGCCGTCATCGACTCGCCCGATCTCGATCGCGCCACGATGCAAAGCGATCTGGCGTGGACGTGCGAGGGGCTCTTCACCATGGTACGCACGACGCCGAACTCGCTCGACGTCCTGGTGCGCGTTCCCTTCGCCGCCCTCGGCGCGAAGCCCGAGGGGGAGTGGCGGGCGAACTTCTACCGCATCGACCGCGGCACGCCCGACGAGTACACGGCGTGGCAGCCGACGATGAAGACGCCGCCGGACTTTCACGTGCCGCGCGCGTTCGGCGGGCTTCGTTTTGCATGAGACGGCTGATCCTTTTTCTCTTGGTCGCTTGCTCGCCGCTGTCCGCGGCGGTGTGGGGCTCGCGCGGCGTGAGCCATGCGTTCCTCGTGCGCGACCATCTCGTTTACGACATCGACGGCCGCGGCGTCGCGGTCTACGACACGGCGACGTTCCAGCGCGTCAACGTCGTCGAGAGCGACGCCGAGACGCTCGACGGCGCCTTCGCCGGCGAGAACCTCTTCGTCCTGACGCGGCAGGGCATCGACCGCTATGACCGCAGTCTTTTCTTGCATGAGCGGCTTCCGGCCCGCGGCTTCACGCACCTGCGCGCGAACGAAAAATGGATCGTGGCGGCGTCTGCGACGGACGTCGCAGTCTGGAGTGCGGCGGCCGTGCCGCCGCTGTCAGGAGCGCCGGCAAGGCCGGCGCACTCCACATCGCGCATCAGCGCGATCGCGCTGGCGGGCGATGCGCTCTACCTTGCGCTCGGCGAACTGGGCATCGAAATCATCGACCTCTCCACCGGTGAGCAGAGCGTCCTCGCGGAGAACGCGCAGGACCTCGCCGTCGCCGGCGACAAGCTCTACGTCGCCAGCGGCGTGAACGGCCTCGTCGTGGCCGACCTTGCCAACCCGCTCGCACCGCGTGTCATTCGAAGAGAGGGCGCGGGCGAGACCAACCTCGCGCACGTCGCCGTCGCCGGCACGAGGGTCGCGGCGAGCGAGTCGCCGGCGACGATCCACATCTTCGACGACAGCGGCGAAGTGGCGCGCATCGACAACGAGCCGGTGCAGACGCTCGCCGCGAGCGGCACGCGCCTTTTCGTCAGCGGCACGAACTTCGACCGCTTCGGCCTGGCCACGGAGACCGGCATCCCGCTGCGCGCCTACGAGATCAGCGCCGCGCCGCGCGTCATCGGCGAGATCAAAGACCTGGCCGGCCCGGTGAGCGGCGCCGCCACCGACGGCACGCTCGCCTACGTCGTCGACCGTCCGTTCTTCCGCGTCATCGACGTCTCGAACACGAGCGCGCCGCGCGAGCTGGCCTCGCTCGCCATCGACAACATCGAGGACCACGTCAAGCTCCTCGGCAAAGAGGTCATCCTCTACGGCCGCGGCGACGTCGACCTCGTCGACGTCAGCGATCCGTATCGCCCGCGCCTCGTCAAAGTCTTCCACTCCTTCGGCCGCCCGCCGAGCAACGCCGCGTTCGCGCGCGACACGATCCTCGAGGGCAACCCGTGGTCGGGCTTTCACGTCGTCGACTTCGTCGACTACGCCGACCCGGCGCAGATCGGCGGGATCAAAGGGCACTACTACGAGATCGTCGCCAACGGCGGCGACGTCGCCTACATCGCCGGCGAAGGCGTCTCCATCGCCGTCATCGATCTGCGCGACCCGCGCAATCCGGTGACGGCGAAAGTCATCCGCATCGGCGTGCGGCAGGCGTTCCTCCGCAACAACGAGCTCGTGGTGCGCAGCGCCGACGGGCTGCACGTCTTCAGCCTCGCCGATCCGCTCGATCCGGTGGAGACGTCGTTCGTGCCGATGGCGGAGCCGGGTGTGGCCGGGCCGGCCGCGGACGGCGTGCTGGTGTGGATCGACGACGCGCTCGTGCGCGCAGACCTCGCCACGCGGACGATCGTGGACAGCGGTTTGGTCGCGCTGTCGCCGATGCAGATCGACAGCGCGGGGGCGAAGATCGTCATCGCCGACCGCTATGGCCTACGCGTCTACGGCCCGAATACCCCGCCGCCGCCTCCACCGCCGCCGGTACGGCGGCGCGCAGCTCGTCCATAACTCGTTGACATTGCAGGGAATTCATCCGAGATTTTCGGATTTGTAATCGCCACTGCCGGGCCCGAGGACGTAGATTGGCGTCGGCCAAGGACCCAGACCAGAGCATGCGTTCCCGATTGATCAGACTCTCCGCCGTCGTCGTGTCGATTGCCGCCGTGGCGTTCGCCGACGAAGCACAGAAATGCAACACGCCGCCCGACGAGTGCGCGCGCACGATCCGGAAGATGCTGGCCGGCAAGCCGTACCTCGGCGTGGAGCTCGCGGAGCTGTTGCCCGGACTGGCCGTGAAGACGGTCGTCCCCGACAGTCCCGCCGATCACGGCGACGTGAAGCCCGGCGACCGCGTCATCGCCGTCAACGGGCACCGCACGACGGAGGCGTCGATCAAGGATTTCAAGATGATCCTCGCGGAAGTCGGCCGGACGCACCGCCACATCTGGATGATCGTGAACCGGCGCGGCGCACTGAAGAAGATCGACGTGATGATGGAGCCGCTGACGAAAGCACAGATCGAGAGGATCGTGGCCCAGCACCTGGCCGAGGCGCACTCGATTGCTTCAGCGATTCCGGACTCGCGTCCGTAATGCTGGAGGACCATGTTTCCACGACTCCTGGCGAGGTTGCGAGAGAGCCTCACGCAAAGTGAGCGCTCCACCCATGCCCGGGACGTCATCCTTCCCCTCCTGATCATCTCCATCGCCCTGGGCGGCCTGGCCTGGCGGGCCTGGCAGCTCTCGCGGCAGATGGAGCACGGCGCGAACACGCTGGCGACGCAGTACGCCGGCTATGCCGCCGACGTGACGGCGCGGCAGCTCGACTCCGCCGCGGGCGCCGAGCTCTTCAAGGCCAGCGAGGAGTGGCAGCAGCTCGAGCGCGGCATGGCCAAGCCGACCGACGCGGCGCTGAAGAGCTGGGTGGCCGGACACGACTGGATCGTCGGCGCGATCTACGTCCCCGACGCCGATCCGACCGGCTCGATCTACGTCAGCGCGCTCACGCCGTCGAAATCGGAAGAGGGGCTGACGCGCGAGTTCTACACATCGGGCGGCCTGGTCCGCTATACCTACGATCCGTCCAAGCTCCTGGCGCACGTGCGCAGCGCCGTGCGCCTGCAGCCGCTGATGCAGTCGCGCGGCGAGCAGACGCACGCGCAGGTCGACGTGGTCACGAAAGCGCCCGCGGGGGCGGTGCGCACCAGCGAGGGCTTCGCCTTCGTGGCGCGGCTCGCGCCGCCGCTCACGTCGTACGGCGTGCGCGCGTTCGTGCCGAACGCGGCCGGCACGGAAGGGTGGGAGAACGCGCGGCGCATCAGCGCGTTCGTCTGCCTGGTGGCCGTGCTCCTGACCGCGCTCGGCGCGTACCTGGCGTTGCGGGGCCTGCGCAAGGAGGCGGAGACGATGAAGCTGCGCGGCGCGCTCATCGCCAACGTCTCGCACGAGCTGCGCACGCCGCTGTCGATGATCCGCCTGGGGGCGGAGACGCTCAAGCGCAGCAACAAACTGAGCGAGAAGCAGCGCGTGGAGATCGAGGACTCGATCCTGCGCGAGGTCCTGCACCTCTCCCACCTCGTGGAGAACGTGCTCGACGTCGCGCGCATGCAGCACCGCCAGGCCAAGGCGCTGACGTTCGCACCCGTCTACCCGCGCGAGCTCGTCACCAGCGTCATGACCACGTACGAGTCGTGGATCCGCAGCCGCGGCTTCGAGGTCACGGTCGAGATCGACGATCCGATCGACGAGCAGTTCTGGGACCGCGACGCCGTCTCGCGCGCGCTGCTCAACCTGATCGACAACGCCATGAAATACTCCGGCGACGTGAAGCTGCTCAACGTGGCCCTGCGGCAGACCGAGGAGCACGTCGTCATCGAGGTGCGCGACCGCGGCATCGGCATCGACGCCGCCGACCTCGAGCACATCTTCGATCCCTACTTCCGCGCGCAGTTCTCCGACACGCAGACGCGGCGCGGCGCCGGGCTCGGGCTCACGCTCGTGCAGCAGATCGTCGCCTCGCACGGTGGACGCATCGACGTGGAGTCGTCCACCGGCGTCGGCTCGACCTTCCGCCTCCTCTTCCCGCGCGGGCGAACCGAAACTCAACAGGCGGTGCCGCGGCTGGCGCACGCGCCGCAGGCTTTTTGACCCCAACCCGTAACCATCTACGGACGTCTTCGTAGTATGTGACATTCGGAGAACGACATGACCAAGATTCTGATCGTTGAGGACGAGGCGGGGCTGCGCCAGGGGCTGGAGATCAACCTTCGCCTGGAAAACTACGACACGATTCAGGCCGCGGACGGCGAGGAAGCGATCCGCCAGTTCCACGCCGAGAAGCCCGACCTGGTGCTGCTCGACCTGATGATTCCGAAAAAGAGCGGTTTCGAGGTCCTCGACCACATCCGCAAGTTCTCGAAGATCCCGGTGATTCTCCTGACCGCGCGCGGCCAGGAGACCGACAAGGTGCGCGGCCTGCGCGGCGGCGCCGACGACTACGTGACCAAGCCCTTCGGCCTGCAGGAGCTCTTCGCCCGCATCGACGCGGTGATGCGCCGCAGCGAGGCGCCCGCGGCGTCGAGCAAGGTGATCTGCGAGGACGAGTTGATCAAGCTCGATCCCTCGACGCGCGAGGCCTCGGCGAAGAACCAGAAGCTCAAGCTTTCGCCGAAGGAGTTCGACCTGCTGATGTATCTGTTCAAGAACAAGGAGCGCGTCGTCCCGCGCGACGAGCTGCTCTCGCGCGTCTGGAACTACCGCGTCGACCTGAACCTGAACTCGCGCACGGTGGACACGCACGTGACGCGGCTGCGGCGCAAGCTGCAGAAGGCGGTCGGCACCGACTCGGCGGTGATCGTGGCGGTGGCGAAGATCGGGTATCGGTATCTGGGGGAGGCGGCGGCGGCGGTGACGAGCTCGTAGTTCTTGGTTCTTGGTTCTTAGTTTGATACCGTGATCGGCCCATGAGGCACGCCATCTGTCGCTGTACCAACTCACGCGGTCCGACATAGGCGCGCCGTCACCAACGCATTGAATTCGGACCCGGACCCAAAGCCGGGTCCTTTTGTTTTCGGAGGAGGAATCAGGAATGCACGGAAAGATATACAACGACATCACCGAAACGATGGGCAACACGCCGCTGGTGCGGCTCAATCGCGTCCCCGAGGCCGGCAGCGCCGAGGTCGTGGTCAAGCTCGAGTCGTTCAATCCGCTCTCGTCGGTCAAGGACCGCATCGCCGTGTCGATGATCCGCGAGGCCGAGAAGGCGGGAGAGTTGAAGCCGGGATCGACCGTCATCGAAGCGACGAGCGGGAACACCGGCATCGGCCTCGCCTTCGTGGCCGCGGCGCGCGGCTACCGCTGCGTGCTGGTCATGCCCGACACGATGTCGGTCGAGCGCCGCAAGCTGCTCCAGGCCCTCGGCGCGGAGCTGATCCTCACGCCGGGACCGAAGGGCATCAAGGAGTGCCAGCGCGTCGCCGACGAGATCCTGGCCAAGACGCCGGGCGGATGGCTGTCGAAGCAGTTCGATAATCCGGCGAACCTCAAGGTCCATCGCGAGACGACGGCGCAGGAGATTCTTCGCGACACGGGCGGCAAGCTCGACGCCGTCGTGGCCGGCGTCGGCACCGGCGGGACGATCACCGGCATCGGCCAGATCTTCAAGAAAGAGGTGCCGAACGTCATCACCGTCGCGGTCGAGCCGATCGAGTCTCAGGTGCTGAAGGGCGGGACGCACAACCCGCACAAGATTCAGGGCATCGGCGCGGGGATGATCCCGTCGATCTATGACGCGAAGGTGGTCGACCGCGTCACCGACGTGAAGTTCGAGGACGCCGTGGGCGTGGCCCGCCGGCTCTCGACGGAGGAAGGAATCTTCGTCGGCATCTCCTCCGGCGCGGTGGCGTGGGCGGCGCTGGAGATCGCCAAGGAGCTCGGCGAAGGGAAGCGCGTCGTGGCCGTGCTGCCCGACACGGGCGAGCGCTATCTCTCGACGGCGCTCTTCGAGTACACGGACGTCGTCAATCAGCCGGCCACGACGCCGCAGATGCTGGCGGCGCAGGAAGCGGCGGCAGCGGCGGCGGCAGCGTCACCGTCGTAAGCGGTAAGGGCCTTCTCCCCGCTCGCGGGGAGAAGGTGCGGCACAGCCGCGGATGAGGGGCGCCATCCTGCAGCCATCGCCCCTCACCCGGCGCTTCGCGCCACCTCTCCCCGCGACGCGGGGCGGGGCCCTCAGGTCACCGTCGTAGCCAGGCCGCGTATCCACCGCGGAGGTGCCGCGCTCTCGAAAAGCCGGCACCTCGCAAGATCTCCAACGCCCGCGCCGACCGCCCGCCCGTCTGGCAGTAGACGACGATGTCGCGGTCGCGCGGGATTTCGCCGAGGCGGTTCGGAAGCGTTCCCAGCGGAATGAGCCGCGCGCCGTCGATCGCGCCGCCGGCAAACTCCTCCGGCTCGCGCACGTCGATGAGCGCCGCGTCGATGCGCGCGAGCTCCGACGGCGTCACCTCGACCGCGCTGGCGGGATTGCAGAACTGCTCGTAGTCGATGAGCGCCGCGATCGTCGGATGCGCTCCGCAGATCGCGCAGTTCGGGTCCTTGCGCAGCTTCATCTGGCGGAACGACATACGCAGCGCGTCGAAGAGGAGCAGGCGCCCGACGAGCGTCTCGCCGATGCCGGCGAGCAGCTTGATTGCCTCGGTGGCCTGAATCGTCCCCACCACGCCCGGCAGCACGCCCAGCACGCCCCCCTCGGCGCACGACGGCACGAGGTCGGGCGGCGGCGGCTCGGGGTAGAGGCAGCGGTAGCACGGGCCTTCGTTGGCGAAGAACACCGAGGCTTGGCCTTCGAAGCGGAAGATCGAGCCGTAGACGTTCGGCTTGCCGAGGAGGACGCAGGCATCGTTGACGAGGTAGCGCGTGGCGAAGTTGTCGGTGCCGTCGAGGATGACGTCGTAGCCGCGGAACAGATCGAGCGCGTTGTCCGAGGTGAGCGCGGCGTCGTGCGTCGCAATCGCGACCTCGGGGTTGATGTCCGAAAGACGTGCGCGCGCCGCCTGCAACTTCGGCGCGCCGACGTCGCTCGTGCCGTACAGCACTTGACGGTGAAGGTTGGTGGCGTCAACGCGGTCGAAGTCGACGAGGCCGATGCGGCCGACGCCCGCGGCCGCGAGGTAGATCGAGGCCGGGCTGCCGAGGCCGCCGGCGCCGACGATCAGCACCGAGCCTTCCTTGAGGCGGAGCTGCCCCTCTTCGCCGATCTCCGGCAGAATCAGGTGGCGCGCGTAGCGGGCGCGCTCGGCGGCGGTGAGGGTCACGGCAGTAAGCGCGCGACGATCTCCTGAATGCGCTTGCCGTCCGCGCGTCCTTTGTATCGCGCCGTCGCTTCTTTCATCACTTTGCCCATGTCCTTCTTCGACTGCGCGCCGGTGGAGGCGACGATCTCGCGCAGGCCGGATTCGAGCTCTTCGTCGGAAAGCTCCGCGGGGAGGTAGCGCTTGAGCAGATCCATCTCCGACTGCTCTTTGGCGGCGAGCTCGGGGCGGTTGCCCTTCGTGTACTGCTCGATCGAGTCGTGGCGCTGCTTCACCCCTTTGCGGATGACGGCCATGGCCTCTTCGTCGGAGAGCTCGTGTCCTTTGTCGATCTGCTCGTATTTGAGCGCGGACTGGAGCATGCGCAGCGTCGAGGTCCGCTCCGCGTCGCGCGCTTTCATGGCCTCGGTGAGGTCGGCGCGGATCTGCTCGGTCAATTTCGCCATGTTGCGTTGCTCCTCTTCGTGTCATCCCGAGCGCAGCGAGGGACCTCCTCCCGACCCGCAGGGGATGCTTCGCCGTCTGCGCGGCTCTGCATGACACTGTAATGCTATTCTCGCCCGCCATGCCGCTCGACCTCCCGGCGCTTCTGCGCGAGACCGGCGCGCTGCTGACCGGCCACTTTCGCCTCTCCTCCGGACTGCACAGCCCGGGCTACGTGCAATGCGCGCGGCTCCTGGAGCAGCCGCGGAACGCCAAGGCGATCGGCATCGCGCTCGCCGGCAAACTGCGCGACGCCGGCGCGCGCAAGGTCGTCTCCCCCGCGCTCGGCGGCGTGATCATCGGCTACACCGTGGCCGAGGCGCTCGACGTGCCGTTCGTCTTCACCGAGCGGAAGGAGGGCGCCATGACGCTGCGGCGCGGATTCCGCATCGAGCCCGACGAGCCGGCGGTGATCGTGGAGGACGTCGTGACGACGGGGAAGTCGACGCGCGAGACGGCGGATGTCATCGCGGCGCACGGCGGGCGCGTCGTCGCCTTTGCCTCGATTCTCAACCGCAGCGGCAAAGAAAATCCGTTCGACGCGCGTTATGAGTCGCTGATGACGCTCGCGCTGGAGACGCACGACGAAGCGAACTGCCCCCTCTGCGCGAGAGGGCTCGCGCTCGACGCGCCGGGGTCGCGATACTCGGCATGAAGATCGACGTCGTGGCCATGCGCGGCAACGAGGCCGAGCTCCTCATCGACGGCCGCACCGCGTTCGTACCGTTCATCGTCAAGGGCGGCGAAGTCTGGCTCTCGCTCGACGGAGAAATCTGGACCGTCGACGTCACCGACAAACGCGCCCGGGCGCGGCACCGCGACCACTCCCTGAGCGCGCCGATGCCGGGGATGGTGTTGAAGATCCTTGTGAAGCAAGGCGACGCAGTCGCCAAGGGCGCGCCGCTCGTCATCCTCGAGGCCATGAAGATGGAGCACCAGGTCGTGGCGCCGCGCGACGGCACGGTTGCGGCAATTCACTGCACCGAGGGAGAGCTCGTGCAGCCCGGCGTAGACTTGGTCGAGATCACATGAAGATCGCCGTCGACACCGTGAAGATCGTCGAAGTCGGCCCGCGCGACGGCCTGCAGAACGAGAAGGTCACCGTCCCCACCGACGCGAAAGTGGCCTTCATCACCGCCCTCGGCGACGCCGGCCTGCGCACCATCGAAGCCGGCGCCTTCGTCTCGCCGAAGTGGGTGCCGCAGATGGCCGACACGGACGAGGTCTACGCGAACATCCCGAAAGATCCGGGCGTCGAGTACCCGGTGCTCGTGCCGAACATGAAGGGCCTCGAGCGCGCGCTCGACGCGGGCGTGACGTCGATCTCGATCTTCACTGCCGCCTCCGAGACCTTCAACAAGCGCAACATCAACATGTCCATCGACGAGTCGTTCGAGAACTACGCGCCGGTGGCGACGCGGGCGCGCGAGCACGGCGTGCGCGTGCGCGGCTACGTCTCGACCGCGTTCGGCTGTCCGTACGAGGGCGACGTCGCGCCGGAGAAGGTGCTCGAGGTCTGCGCGCGTCTCCTCGACCTCGGCTGCTACGAAGTCTCGGTCGGCGACACCATCGGCGTCGGCACGCCGATGCAGGTGCAGGGCGTGACCGGCATGCTGCTGCAAGTCATCCCGGCCAAGCGCCTGGCCATGCACTTCCACGACACGCGCGGCACGGCGCTGGCGAACACGCTGGCCGCGCTGGAGATGGGGATCGCGACGTTCGACGCCTCCGCCGGCGGCCTTGGCGGCTGCCCCTACGCTCCCGGCGCCTCGGGCAATCTGGCGACGGAGGACTTGGTGTACATGCTCGACGGGATGGCCATCGAATCGGGCGTCGATCTGAATCGCCTGGTGGCCGCGTCGTCGATCATCGCGCCGTATCTCGATCACCCGCTGCCGGGAAAGTACCTGCAGGCGTATACGAAGCCGGTAGGGGCGCACGGCGTGCGCCCAGCGACAAACGCGGTACAGTAGAGCATGCTGAAGGACGGCTGGTACGTCGTTCCATGGCAGGTGATCTTCCGCGACCTCGACGCGTTCGGCCACGTCAACAACGCGGTCTACCTCTCCTACTTCGAGTGGGCGCGCGCCAAGCTCTGGTTCGAGCTGACGGGCGGCGCCAACGCGCGCGACATCAGCTTCATCGTGGCGCGCGCGGAGATCGACTTCAAAGCGCAGATCGGGCTGGAGCCGATCGAGCTCGCCGTCCGCGTCGGCGAGATGCGCACGACGTCGTTCGACACGCTTTACGAAATTCGTAACCAAAATGGCAAACAACTTGCCGCTACCGGCAGGGTCGTGCTTGTTCTGTTCGACTGGAAGCGCCATGCGAAGCTGCCGATCCCCGATGACCTGCGCGAGAAAGTCCGGACGCTGTTCGGGAGGGAGTGAGGAATGATGCAGGCACGCGTTCTGACGCATCCGGCATTCGCCCGCCGCCGCTTCGTGGAGATGGCCCAGCTCCCCGACGCGGCGCTCGACTTGGTCGAGGCCTCGCTGGTGATCGACGTCGAGGACAATCCGACGATCGCGATCGACCGCTACCTCGAAGAGGTCAACGGCTGGAGCGGCGCCGTGCGCCAGCGCCTCGGCGGCTCGCACGACGTGGAGCGCATCGTGGAGGCGATCAACACGCTGCTCTTCGACGAAGAGGGCTTCCACGGCGAGAACGACGACTACTACGACCCGCGCAGCGCGCTCTTGAGCGAGACGCTCGACCGCCACGCCGGGCTACCGATGACGCTGTCGATTCTCTACATCGAGATGTCCCGCCGCGCCGGCGTGGAGGTCTCCGGCGTGGCGCTGCCGGGGCGGTTCCTGGTGAAGTTCAGCGGCGCGTTCGGGCACATCGTGGTCGATCCGTTCGACGGCGGCCGCGTGCTGACGAACGTCGAATTGCAACAGCTCCTCGACGGCGTCTACGGCGGCGGCGTGCGCCTGCGCGAGCATCACCTCCGCTCCTTCACGGCGAAGGAGATTCTGGCGCGCGAGCTGGCGCATCTGAAGTCGGCCTACCTGGCGCGGCGCGACCTGCAGCACGCCGCGGCGTCGATCGACCGCCTGCTCATCCTCGACGGCAACGACGCCTACGAGCTCCGCGACCGCGCCGCCGTGGCCATGCAACTGCACGCCTACGGCACGGCCATCAAGTGCTTCGAGCGCTATCTCGTGCTCATGCCCCACGCCGACGACGGAGGGCGCGTCCGCGAGCAGATCGCCTGGCTTCGCGGCTGGCTGGAAAAGAATTGACGATGTTAGGCTTGTACCCGGCGTGATCACCGGCTTCAACACCGACATCAAGCACAACGAAAAGGTCTACCACATCCAGACCGAGGACAAGGGTCTGCAGAATCCGTACATCGAGTCGCTCGTGTACGTCGGCGGCGAGATCCTGGCCTCGAAGAAGACCTCGTACGCCGAGCAGCTCAAGACCGGCGTCGACGAGAAATGGATTGGCAACCTGATGGAGCAGCAGCACCGCACGATGATCGCGGCGATCAAGCGGGGGCGCTTCGACGGACCGGCCGATCCGACGCGCTCCGCGGCGCCGAAGCCGGGCCCGACGCTTTCGGCGGAGCCGGCGCCCACGACTGCGGCGACGGCCACGCCCCCGCTCGACGACCGCACCCTCGACCAGGTCATCATCGACTACCTCGCCTCCGAGGCGGAGAGCGAGCACCTCGAGCTGTCGCTGTTGAGCAGCGGCGCGGAGTTCTTCGCCGGCTCGGCGGTCGAGGTGCGCGTGGCCACGAAGAAAAGCCTCTCCCAGCAGCCCATCCCCGCCGCCGCCATCGAGGTCAAGGTGATCTCGACCGTGGAGGCGCCGCGGGTGATCTTCCGCGGCAAGACCGCCGCCGACGGCACCGCCGTCGTGCGCGCGACCATCCCCGCGTTCCGCGAGGGGACGGCGGCCGTGATCATCTCCGCGCAGAGCCCGATCGGGAATGATGAGGTGAAGCAGTTGGTGAAGCGGCGGAAGTAGTGGTTTGTTCTTGGTTCTTGGTTCTTGGTTCTTGGTTCTTAGGTTCTTAAGTTTCGCAAACCTAAGAACCTAACAACCTAAGAACCTAAGAACCTCTCTGGCCTCCCCCCTGCATTCACGCCACTCGCAATGCCGCGCTCCGCCCGCATCCTCCTCACCCTGGCCGGCCTTACCCTCGTCGGCTACCTGCTCGTCAGCCTCTATCTCCCCTCGTCGCGGTGGCTCGTGTTCGGCGTCGACAAGCATTCCGGCGCGGTGCGCATCGTCGAGTCGCACATCACCCTTCTGCCGCCGAACCAGTTCTACCGGCTCAAGTTCGAGAAGCGCGAAGGGTTCGCGCAACGCGACGGGATGATCCGCATCACCTCGAAAGAGGGGGTGCCGGTGTCGGTCTATTACCGGCTGCGCTTCGGGATCGCCGGCAATCGCCTGCCGGACGCGCAGCGCATCGTCAACGACGGGTGGAACGCCTGGATCCGGGCGCGCGTCTCCGAAGCCGTGGCGGCGGTGGCGGCGCAGGTACCGATCGAGGACCTCTTGTCGCCGACGTCGCAGTTCAACACGCAGGGGCGCGATCCGCTGCGGCGCACCGTGGCCGGGCACCTCGCGCGCAGCGGCTTGAACGTCACGGCCTTCGAGATCGCCCGCATCGACGCCGACCGCGAGGCCCTGCTGCGCGTGAAGCGCACCGAATTGCGCCGCGACGCGCGCAGCGCGCCGGGACGGGTGGCCATCATCGCCCTCGACGGCGCCGACTGGGAGCTGATCTCCGAGCTCGCCGACGACGGCCGCCTCCCGAACCTCAAGGCTCTCGCGCAGGGCGGCACCACGGCGTCGGTGCAGTCGATCCAGCCGATGGTCTCGCCGATGCTCTGGACCACCGTGGCCACCGGCCTCACGCCCGACCGCCACGGCGTGCTCGATTACATCGACCACTCCCTGCACCTGCCCGTGAGCGCGTACTCGCGGCGCGCGCCGGCGCTGTGGGAGATCGCCGACTCCTTCGGCCGCAATGCGCTCGTGGCGAACTGGTGGACCGACTGGCCGCCCTCGCCGCACGACAACGTCATCGTCGACGCGCCGGTGGAGCAGCGCCCCGACGTGCTTTACCCCGACGCGATCCGCCAGCGCGCGGATTCGCTCGACGTGCCGGTGGAGACTGTCGGCTACCCGCAGATCCGCCGCTTCCTCAACATCAGCCTCGCCGAGTACGACAAGGCCGTGAACAGCGACAACGCCGCCGATCCGATCAACGTCTTCCGCCGCGTGCTGGCAAAGACGTGGAGCGACCACCGCGTGGCCATCAATCTCTACAACGATGCGCGCCGCAACGGCCGCGAGCCGCTGCTGGTGATGATGTCGTATGAAGGGACCGACGCCGTCAATCACCTCTTCGCGCCGTTCCACCCGCCCTACCGCGAAGGGATCAGCACGGACAACTACCGCAAGTTCTGGCCGGCGGTGGCGAATTACTACAGCGAAGTCGACCGCCTCGTCGGCGAGTGGATGGGCGTGCTCGCGCCGGATACGAACGTCGTCATCGTCTCCGCGCACGGCTTCCGCTGGGGAAAGAACCGGCCGCGCTCGATGCCGAACGGCGGCACGATGCTCTCCGACCACCGCAGCACCGGGATCTTCATCGCCTACGGCCAGCGCGTGCAGCCGTCGCGCGGGAATCACCCCATGTCGATCTTCGACGTGGCGCCGACCGCGCTGGCGCTGCTCGGCCTCCCGAAGTCGACGGAGATGCCGGGCAACCTCGTGCCGTGGGCGTTCCGCGACGTGGCGCCGCTGACGTCGGTGCGCGTCGTGAGCTACAGCGAGTTCGTGAATTCGAAGCCGGCGCCGGCGCCGGCGTCCGTCGACTCGAAGCAGTTCGAGGCCGACCTCCGCGCCATCGGGCATCTGTACGATCCGTCAAAGAACCTCCAGCCGCTGCTCGATGAGGACGAGCCGCAGAAGGCCGCGACGCCGCTGCCGCCGGAGCAGTGGGGCGCCTACGCGTATTACAACAACCTCGGCGTGCAGTTGCGGCAGCAGGGAAAGCTGATGCCGGCCATCGACGCGTTCGACCGGGCCATCGACATCAATCCGGAGCGGCCGACGCCCTACCTGAACAAGGCCATGGCCATGTTCGACAAGCAGTACTACACCGATGCCGACGAGACGTTCCTCACGGCGGTGGCGAAGGGGCTGCCGAACGCGGAGCAGTGGATCATCGACTTCGCCGCGCTTTACCGGGAGCGCAACATGCCGAGCCGGGCCATCGCGCTGCTGTACAAGGCGCGGCAGATGTTCCCGCAGTCGTACGCGATCGCGGCGAACCTCGGCTCGGCGCTGGTGGCGGCGAGCCGCTACACCGAGGGGGTGCCGGAGCTGGAGCGCGCGCTGGGGATGCAGCCGTCGTCGACGATGGTGCTGAACAACCTCGGCATTTTCTACTCGAAGAAGCACGACTTCGCGCGGGCGTTGGATTATTGGAACCGTTCGCTCTCGATCGAGCCGCGCCAGCCGCAGATCCGCGCGGCGGCGGAGGCGGCGCGGACGATGCTTTGATTCAGACCGCACGCAATTCCGCCCACGCTCTAGGGAGACGACGGGGAGCGCCTCCGGCGGGCCGCCACGGGCGGCAGCGCTGGTTGCCTTCGGCCGACTCACGCCAGCCGCCTTAGGCGCGCCTCTCGCGGCTGCACGTGCTTCGATCAGCGCTGCCGGCCGTGCCGGCCCGCCGGAGGCGCCCTTCGTCGTTCCCCGGGGCGTGTGGGCGAAATTGACGCGCCGCACGCGCCCGCGCCCGCTTGACTTGAGACTGAGTCTCAGTACAGAATCGAGGCCGTTCAATGCCGGCCGTCGAGCGAGAGATCCACCGCTTCGAAAACTTCCTCGGGACCCAGGGGCTCCGCCTCACCCAGGAACGCGTCGCCCTCGTCCGCGAGATCTTCTCCACGCACTATCACTTCGAGGCCGACGAGCTCCTGCTCAAGATGAAGCAGAAGGCCGTCAAGATCTCCCGCGCCACGATCTACCGCACCCTCGAGCTCCTGGTGAAGTCCGGCATGGTCCGCCGCGTCCACCTCGGCGAGGACCACTACCACTACGAGTACGTGAGCGGGAACTCCCACCACGACCATCTCATCTGCACGACCTGCGGCTCGGTCATCGAGTTCCACGACGTCACGCTCGAGAACCGCACCCGCGAGATCTGCGAGAAGAAGAAGTTCACTCCCACGTTTTACAACCTGCAGGTCCTCGGGATCTGCGACTCCTGCCGACGGAAAGGTGCGTTGCCCGTGGCCCCCGATCGCGTCACCGCGATCTCCGAGGGGGCCTTGCAGCTTCGCAAGTAACCCATGCTCCCTGCGCTCGTCATCGTCTTCCGCGAAGGCTTCGAAGCCTTCCTCACCGTCGCCATCATCTTCGCCTTCCTGCGCAAGACCGGCCGCGACTGGCTGCGGCCCACGGTCTACGCCGGCGTCGTCACCTCCATCGCCGCGAGCTTCGCCCTCGGCTGGGTGCTGATGCGCGTCAACCAGTCGCTGTGGGAGGGAATCCTAGGCCTCGTGGCCGCGGTGCTCGTGGCCAGCTTCGTCGTCCACGTCTGGCGCACCGCGCCGCGCATGAAGGGCGACATGGAAGCGCACCTCGAGACGGCGTCGTCAAAGGCTTCGCGGGCGCTTGCCGTCGCCGGCGTGTTCGTCTTCACCGTACTGATGGTCACGCGCGAAGGGATGGAGACCGCATTGATGCTCATCCAGGTCAAGAACACGCGTTTCATCCTCGGCTCGCTCCTCGGCATCGTCGCCGCGGCGGCGATGTCGTGGGCGTGGGCGCACTACGGGCATCGCATCAACCTGAAGCGCTTCTTCCAGGTCACCGGCCTCTTCCTCCTGCTCTTCACCGCGCAGATCGTTTTCTACGCGATCCATGAGCTCTCCGAGGCCGAGGTTCTGCCGAACAGCCAAGCGATCCACACCGCCACCGAGCCGTTCTCGCCCGTCGGCGTGTACGGCAAGTGGTTCTCGATGGCGATGGTCGGCTTCTGCGCGGCGTGGCTTTTGGCGGTGTCGATGAAAGACCGCTTCCAGCGCGCGCACGCCGTGGTCATGCTGCTGATCGTGGTGGCCATCTTCCCCGCCGCCGTCGCGCACGCCGACACGACGCGCGCGCAGTCGCTCATGGGCACGGTGTGCGAGATCACCGTTCCGGACAACGACGCGAGATACATCGACCTCGCCTTTGCCGAGGCCAAGCGCCTCGACGCCATCATCGACACCTGGCGCGACGACAGCGAGCTCTCCCTCGTTAACGCTCAGAAGCTCCAAACCGTCTCCGGAGAGTTGGGAGGAATGCTGGTGACGACGGTGTGGTGGGCGAACAAGACCGGCGGCGCGTTCAACCCGCTGGTGCGGCCGCTGGTCGACATCTGGAAGACGCGCGACGGCGGCGCCGTCCCCTCGCGGGAGCAGATCGCCGAGGCGATGAAGCGCGTCGACCTCGCCAACGTCGATGTGACAAAGGAAAAAATCACGCTGAAGAACGGCGCGATGGTCGAGGAAGGGGCTTGGGGCAAAGGCCTGGCCCTCGACCGAATGCTCGGCATCTTCAAGCAAAAAGGGGTTCTGCGCGCGCGCATCAACTTCGGCGGACAGATCGCGCACTACGGCGACCAGCCGTACGTCACGATCGCCGATCCGAAGAAGCGCGACACGCCCGCGCTCGGCTTCTCGCTCGGCAAGCGCTCGATCTCCACGAGCTCCGGCTCGGAGAAGAGCTTCACCGTCGGCGACAAGACGTTCACGCACATCATCGACCCGCGCACCGGCTTCGCCATGCCGGCGTGGGGCTCGGTGTCGGTGATCGACAACTCCGCCTTCGTCGCCGACGTCCTCTCGACCGCGCTCTACGTCATGGGTCCCGAGGCGGGCATGAACTGGGCGAAGGCGCACAACGTCAGCGCCATTTTCATCACCGACAAGAACGAAGTCCTGACGTCGGCGCCGATCCAGGGTTTGCAGGCGCTCGACGCGAAGTTCTCGATCAAGAAGTAAGGGGATAGAAACCGATGATTCGACGTTTCCTGGTCGTAGTGTGCTCATTCGCGCTGGCGAGCGCGGCAATCGCGCAAGATACCGGCGATCTCGAGCGCCGTCTGCGCGCGCTGCAAGACAAAGTCAACGAAGTGGAGGAGCTGAAGCGCGAGATCGACGTGCTGTCGAAGGAGATCGAGGCGCTCAAGTCGGGGCAGCAGAAGCAAACGGTCGAGGTGACGCCGGCGCTCTCCGGCCGGCAGTACGGCCTCGGCGCCGCGGCCTCGAAGGTCTATCGCTCCGAGCCGGGCTTCTCCATCGGCGGCTACGGCGACATGGTCTACGCGAACCGACGCGGCGGCGAGAGCACGGCCGACCTCGTGCGCGCCGTCCTCTACACCGGCTACAAGTTCAACAACAACGTTCTCTTCAACTCGGAGCTCGAGGTCGAGCACGCGTCGACGGAGCTCGGCGGCGCGGTGTCGATGGAGTTCGCCTACCTCGATTTCCTGATGAAGCCGCAGGCGAACGTGCGCGCCGGCGTGGTGCTGATGCCGGTGGGCTTCATCAACGAGCAGCATGAGCCGACGGCGTACTTCGGCGCGCAGCGGCCGGTGGTGGAGCGCGTCATCATCCCGACGACGTGGAGCGAGATCGGCGCCGGGCTCTTCGGCGACGTCGGCCGCTTGAGCTACCGCACGTATCTGACGACGGGGATGGACAGCTCGCGCTTCGAGGCCGAGGAAGGGCTGCACGAAGGGAAGCAGGCCGGCGCGGAGGCGAAGGCGGAGGATTTCGCGTTCGTGGCGCGCGCCGACTGGCACCCGATCGAGGGCACGCTCCTCGGCGGCGCGTTCTACACCGGCAACTCCGGACAGGGCCGCGGCTTCGGCGGGCGGGTCAACCTCGCCGAGGTGCACGCGGAGTCGAAGTTCCGCGCCGTGTCGCTGCGGGCGCTGGCGGCGCGCGCGTCGATCGGCGACGCCGCGGCGATCAATGAAGCGAACGGCTTGGTGGGCGAGGAGTCCGTCGGGAAAACCCTCGGCGGTTGGTACGTCGAAGGGGGCTACGACCTCGGCAACGGCAACGTCGCGTTCATTCCGTACGCGCGCTACGAGCGCTTCGACACGCAGCGCAGCGTGCCGTTCGGCTTCGAGCGCAATCCGGAGAACGACGCGCGCGTCTTCACGCTCGGCATCGAGGTGAAGCCGATCCCGCAGACGGTGATCAAGGCCGACTGGCAGCAGCGCAGGAACAAGAATCAGTTCAACCTCGGACTCGGATACATCTTCTGATGTGGAGTACGCCGGCCATGCCGGCGCCGTCAGAGCGGCGGCATGGCCGCCGCACTCCAGAGAGACACGTGATGAAGCGACTCGTCCTCCTCCTCCTGCTCGTGACGACGGCCGCGCACGCGCGCGTGCTGCTCACGCAGGAGCAGGCGCTGGCCACCGCGTTCCCGAAGGGCGTGACGGTGACACGGCAGAAGTTTTTCCTGACGGAGCAGCAGCTCGCGGCGGCGCGGAGCGAGAGCGGCGTCGACTTCGACGACCGCCTCGTCGTCCGCTACGCCGGCAGCGACGGCCGCATCGCCTACTTCGATACGCACCGCGTGCGCACGGAGCCCGAGACGGTGATGGTCGTGGTGATGCCGGACGGCAGCGTCGACCGCGTGGAGATCCTGACCTTCAACGAGCCGACCGACTACTTCCCGAAGCGGCGCTGGCTCGACCAGCTTCTGCACCGCCGCCTCGACCGCGAGCTCGCGCTCAACCGCGGCGTGCGCCCGATCTCCGGCGCGAGCCTCACCGGCCGCGCGCTCGTCAACGCCACGCGCAAGGTGCTGGCGCTGCACCATGTGCTCACCGGGGTGGCGCCGCGATGATGCCGCGCGCGCAGGTACTGCTGCTGCAGCTGTCGCTGCTGGCCATGGCCGTCACCGGCCTCGTTTTCGCGTGGATGAAGTACTTCATGAAGAGCGACGATCCCTTCGCGGTCGCGAATCATCCGCTGCAGCCGTACTTCCTCGACGCGCACGTGCTGCTCGGGCCGATCGCGGTCTTCGCCATCGGATGGGTGTTCGGCAATCACATCTGGCCCGCGTACCGCGGCGGCGCGCCGAACCGCAAAAGCGGCATCGTGGCGATGCTCTTCATCGTGCCGATGACGCTCAGCGGGTATCTGATGCAGGTGTCGACCGCGGACGCGGCGCGCAAGGCGTTCGCGGTGGCGCATTGGGTGAGCGTGGGCTTATTCGCGGCGGGCTACATCGCGCATTTGACGTGGAGTGCGGCGGCCATGCCGCCGCTGTCAGAGCGGCGGCGTGGCCGCCGCACTCCACAGGATCAACCGCGAAAGCCGGCGTAGCGTCCGCTCCTTCCCCAAAATCACCGCCACATCGAAGATCGGCGGCGAGGCGCCGCGGCCCGTCAGTGCCAGCCGCAACGGATGAATGAGCTTCGCGGCGCTGACGCCGCGCTCCTCGGCGAGCTTGCGCAGCGCGGCCTCGGAGGTGGTCACATCGAACGGCTCGACTGCGGCAAGCACGGCGTGGAGCTCGCGCAGGCGGTCGCCGACGTCGTCGCCTTTGAGATGCTTCTTCGCCGCCTCGGCGTCGTACTCGAAGTCGTCGGTGAAGTAGTACGAGATCTGCTCGGCGATCTCGCGCAGCGTCCGCGCGCGCATCTTGTGCAGCTCGAGGATCGGCCGCAGCTCCTCGACCGTGCGCGGCGCTTCGCCGAGGAAGGGAACGAGGTGCGCGTAGATCTCGCCGGCGCTCATGCGCATCAGGTACTGGCCGTTCATCCAGAGCAGCTTCTCCGGATCGAACACCGCGGGCGCTTTGTTGACGTCGCCCAGGTCGAAGAGCTGTGCGGCTTCGTCCTTCGTGAAGAGCTCGCGGTCGCCGCCGGGCGACCAGCCGAGGAGCGTGAGGAAGTTGAAGAGCGCCTGCGGCACGATCCCGAGGTCGCGGTACTCCTCGGCCGACGTCGCGCCGGTGCGCTTGGAGAGGCGCTTGCGGTCGCTGCCGAGAATCAGCGGCAGGTGCGCGAAGACCGGCGGCGCCGCGCCGAACGCGCGGAAGAGCACGACGTGCTTCGGCGTGTTGGAGAGGTGGTCGTCGCCGCGCGCCACGTGGGTGATGCCCATGTCGATGTCGTCGACGACGACGGAGAGGTGATAGGTCGGATGCTTGTCCGAGCGCAGGAGGACGAAGTCGTCGATCAGATCGCCCTCGAAGGCGACGTCGCCGCGGATCAAGTCGTGGAACTCGATCGTCCCCGGCTCGACGCGGAAGCGGATCACGTGCGCCGCTTCGGGATTCTGTTCGGCGAGCGCGCGGCAGCGGCCGGAGTAGCGCCAGGCGCGCCCCTCGGCCTCGGCCGCGACACGCTCTTCCTCGAGCTCCTCGACCGTGCAGTAGCAGCGATAGGCCTTCCCGCTCGCCACGAGCTCCTCGGCGCGCTGGCGGTAGAGCGCCAGGCGGTCGCTTTGGTAGAGCGGGCCTTCGTTCCACTCCACGCCGAGCCAATGCAGCGAGCTGACGATCTGCTCGGCGTGGTGCTGCTTGGAGCGCTCGACGTCCGTGTCCTCGATGCGCAGCAGCATCGTGCCGCCGTAGCGGCGGGCGTGGAGGAGGTTGAAGATCGCGGTGCGCGCGCCGCCGACGTGGAGGAAGCCGGTGGGAGAAGGAGCGAAACGGAGTTTCAAACGGCGGGAGTCTAACAAACGAGTGCTGGCACTAGAATCGTTCGATGCGACGGCGTGGCTTTTCACTCGTGGAGGTGCTGGTCGCACTCCTCGTATTGGCCATCGTGATCACAACGACGATCGCGATGTTCGCAGAGCGGCAGAAGCGGCTGCGGCAGGCGCACGAGACGACGCTCGCCTATCAGGTCCTGGGCAACGAAGCCGAGCTCTGGCGGCGCATCGACTTCCACAGCATCGACGCGCAGCCGCTGCAGTTTCGGTCGGACACGTCGCTCCTCGCCCCGATGGCGCCGTACGTCGCCTCGGTGAAGATCGACACGCCGCGCGCCGACGTCCGCAACATCACCCTCACGATCCGCTGGGACCAAGCACGGCACGCGGCATCGCTGGCCCTGGCGCGCGCCGACACGGGCGGGAGCAACCTGTGGTAACCCGCGCGCGCGGCTACTCGCTCATCGAGATCGTCGTCACGCTGGCGCTGTTCGGCACCTTCCTCTTCATTATCGTCATGCTCACCGCGGAGATGCGGCGCAACGAGAAGAAGTGGCCGGTCGACTTCATCAGCCATCCGGACGTCGGCGCCGTCGTGTCACGCCTCCGCCGCGACGTCTACGACGCGAAGTACTTCCCCGACGCCTGGCAGACGTACACGCAAAGCGACCAGACGCCCATTATCTACACCATCACCTCGGCCGGCTTCGGCGAGACGGTGGTGTGGGACTTCCGCAAACCCGGCGAGGTCACGCGCCACTCCTGGAACGCGAACCAGCAGCAGGCCGATTGGGTGGCGCGCGCCACGCCGCGCTTCACCACGGCGAAATACGAGGCGCCGAACGGCGAGACCGGACTGCACGTCCTCGCCGTCGACGACAAAGGCAAACTTGCGATCGATCAGATCCTCATCCAGCGGCCGCACGACTGAGCGGGGCTATGTCCTCGTCTCCGCCATCGCGCTGGCCATCCTCTACTTCGCTCTGATGGAGCTGATGCTGATCGACTCCTCGCGCGCGCTGCGCGAAGCCCAGCGCTTCCGCGCGCGCGTCGTGGCCACGACTCTCGCCGAGAGCGCGGCGGAGCTGGCGGCCGCGCAGCTCGTCACGGCGCCGGGCGCGACGGTGAACGCCACGGACGAGCAAGGGACGATGAGCGCCACGCTCAAGAAGAGCGGGAACACGTTCATGATCGAGGCGCAGGCGGAGGCGACCGGCGTGCCGGCGCAGAAGGCGACGGTGCGGGTGCAGGGCGACGTGCAGGGAACGCGGGTGAGGGTCGCGTACACGTACCACGGGTACTGATAGGGGCGCACGCTGTGCGCCCCTACCGGGTTATCGCGCCCTCCTCATCATGCCGAGGCCGATCGCGGCGGCGGCGAGACCGCCGAGGACCATGCCCGGGTTCGACTTCGCGTACTCGCGGACCTTGCCCAGCGAGCCGTTCACGTCGAGATTCTTCGCCTTTGACAGAATGCCGTTGAGACCGCTCGCCTGCCGCTCCGCCACCGGCGTGTCGGTCGGCGGCTGGTACGGATGGAACTGACTGGTAGGATTCACGTTATCAACCATTCCTCTCCTCCTTTCCCGTGCTCTATCTATTGCCAGCGCGGTGCCATAAAATCCGCCCGCAATGGCAGGCAATCCGCGCGAGAACGCCAAGTCGAAGGGCTTCTGGGACGGCGGCTCGGCCGGGCGCAGCGAGAACGGCCAGTCCGCCGGGCGGCCGAGCGGGTTCCCGGGCACGCGCACGCCGAGCAAGACCGGCGTCCGCACCGACATGGACGCTCCTTTGAAACCCAACAAATCCGATCCGCGCCGCTGAGCGTAGAATCGGCATCACATCCCTGATGAGCGCGAGCGTCGACTCGTCGGCAGCGTTGATTCCAGCGGTGGCCCAGGGCGACATGGCCGCCTTCGAGGCGGCTTATGACCGTTACTCGGGCACGCTGTACGCGCTATTGCTGCGCATTCTCGGCAACGCCGAAGATGCGCAGGAAGTGCTGCAGGAAGCGTTCGTCAAAGTCTGGACGACGGCGCGCATGTTCGACGCGGCGCGCGGCAGCGAAGTGGCCTGGCTGATCTCGATCGCGCGCAGCAAAGGAATCGACAAGCTGCGCTCGCGCAAGATCCGCTCGGACCGCGAGAACGACGCCGGGCGGGAAATCTCGATTCACTCGGCTTTCGTAGATAAGACGACGGGGGCGGATGTCGCCATCCTGTCGCAAGAACGAATTGCCGTGCGCAACGCGCTCGCCGAATTGCCCGAGGCCCAGCGCATCGCACTCGAGCTTGCCTACTTCGAGGGACTCTCGCAATCGGAGATCAGCGAGCGTTTGCACGAGCCCCTCGGCACGGTGAAGACGAGAATGCAGCTCGGGATGAAGAAACTGCGGGAGCGGCTCCAGGCCTTTCGATGATCGCGCACGACGAAGCACAGGAGATCGCCGCGCTCGACGCCGTCGGCGCCGCGTCGGCGGAGGAAGAGCGCGACCTCGGCGAGCATCTGGCCGCGTGCGCGGAGTGCCGGCGCGTCCGTGACGAGTACGCCGAGGCGGTGACGCTCTTGGCGCGCGGGCTCACCCCCGTGCCGCCGCCCGCCGAGCTGCGCGAGCTGGTGGTCAGCGGCGAAGCGGCCGACAACGTCGTCGACGCCCGCCGCCGCTTCGGCTCGAGCAAGTGGTGGCTGGCCACGGCGGCCACGATTTTCCTGGCGCTGTGGGGCTGGCGCGAGCTGACGATGCGCGTCGAGCGCGAGAAGTACGCGACGCAGGAGGCGGAGATCCGGCGCCTGGCCGAGGACAACTTGCGGCTGTCGCAGAACAACGAGAAGCTGAGCGCGGAAATGGCGTCGCTGGCCTCGGCCGGCACGCGCACGATCTCATTGAGCGGCCAGCAGGCCGCGCCGAGCGCCTCGGCGCGCGTCTTCCTCGAGCCGGAGCGGCGCCGCGCGATCGTGTTCTTCTACAACCTGCCGGCGAACGCGAAGGACAAGAGCTATCAGCTCTGGATTATCACCGCGAAGCCGCAGAGCGCCGGCGTCTTCGACGTGACCGGCAGCGGCAACGCCACAATCACGATCGAAAACCTCCCGGTGGCGACGGAGATCAAGGCGCTGGCCGTGACGCTCGAGCCGCGCGGCGGCGTGGCCCAGCCGACGAATAGCAACTTCTTCGTGATGGGGAGCTCGTCGTTGTGACGTGGTGACGGGTGACAGGTGACGGGTGACAGGTGACAGATGCACACCACCTTCTTCGTGATGGGAGCTCGTCGCTGTGACTACGGAAGAGGTACGATATCTGCGTCGTTTGAATGGGCGGAGGACCACCATGGCCACGATCACATTGAACCTGCCGGATGACGCGCTCGCCGAACTTCAGGAGACAGCGGCGAAGAGCGGCGGGCTCGACAAGTTTTTCGAAAACGCACTAAGCCTCGCCAAGGTCGTCTCCGACGAGACACGCCTGTCGGATGGGAAGCTGCGTGAGGATCGTGTCGTCGCGATCGCTGACAACGAGGGAAAGGTCCTGAAGAAGGTCAAATTCGTCAAGTGACCCCATGAGCGAAGGCCCTCCACCGCCAGGCCCACCACAAGCGCCGCCACCCGCCGCACCGCCGCCATCCGATGGTGGCAGCAATGTGACAGTGACCGTCGGCTCGGTGAATCGGAGCACGGCGGAAGACTTCAACCCTGCCAAAGAGAAAGCTCTTGGCGCGCGCGGCATTGCACGGGTTCTGGTTTATACGTTTGCGGGTGCCGTTGCCGCGTTGTTTCTCACGATCGTATTCATCTTCGGCCTAAGCGCGTCACCCTCACAAGCGGGAGCTTTCGTGAAGGCATTCGTCGAGATCGTACCCGTCATGGAGAACTTCGTGACGAAGGTTTTCGGACCGCTGCTCGCATTCGTGCTGGGGTATTACTTCGGCGAAAAGAAGTCGGCCTGACCCTACAGCCCGACGATGTTTGGAAGCTCGGCGCTGTAAGGAGGTGACGGGTCACAGCAAACAGGTGACAGATTGCGATGACCTGTTACCTGTTACCCGTGACCTGTGACCTACAGCCCAACAATGTTGTACCCGCAATCGACGTACAACACCTCGCCCGTGATCGCCGACGACATCGGCGACAGCAGGAAGAGCGCGCTGTTTCCGATCTCCTCGAGCTCCACGTTGCGGCGCAGGGGCGCCTTGTCGGCGTAGTGCTTGAGCATCCCGGTGAAGCCCTTGATCCCGCGTGCGGCTAAGGTGTTGACCGGGCCGGCGGAGATGGCGTTGACGCGGACGTTCTTCGGGCCGAGGTTCGCGGCGAGGTAGCGGACCGAAGCTTCGAGCGAGGCCTTGGCCACGCCCATCACGTTGTAGCCCTCGATCGCCTTCACCGCGCCGTAGTACGACATGGCCAGCACCGCGCCGCCGCCGCTCTTCTCGAAGAGCGGGACGGCCGCGCGCGTCAGACCGACGAGCGAATAGGCAGAGATGTCGTGCGCGGTCTTGTAGCCGTCGCGCGAGGTCTTGAAGAAGTCGCCCTCCAGATCTTCGCGCGGCGCGAAGGCCACCGAGTGCACGAGCGCGTCGAGCCGTCCGAACTTGGCGTCGACCTCGGCGAAGACGCCGTCGATCTCCGCGTCGCTCGTGACGTCGCAGGGGAGCAGCAGCGCGTCCGGCAGCGTCGAGCTCAGCGCCTCCACGCTCTCCTTCAGCCGCTCGCCCTGGTAGGTGAAGGCGAGACGCATCCCCTCGCGCGCGAGCGCCTGCGCGATCGCCCAGGCGATGGAGCGCTTGTTGGCGACACCGAAGATGAGGCCGGTCTTGCCTTCGAGTAATGCCATGGGCGGATTCTATGCGAATGCAGAATGCAGAATGCAGAACGCAGAATTTTTGGCGCGGCGCCTCTTTCTGCATTCTGCATTAGGCTTCCGCCGCCATGAAACGCCTACTGCTCGTTTCGCTCCTGCTCGTCATCTCCGCCACCGCGCTCGCCCAAAAGCGCGCCTTCACCATCGAAGACCTCTACCGCGTCCGCGGCCTCGGCGATCTGTCGCTCTCGCCCGACGGCGCATCGGTGCTCTACACCGTCACCACCTCCGACCTCTCGCACGCGAAGCGGACGACGCGGATCTGGATGATGAATGCGGACGGCTCGAACGCCCGCGAGCTGACGCATGGCGACGCCGACACGGCGCCGCATTTCTCGCCGGACGGCAAGACGATCGCCTTCCTGCGCAGCGACAACGTCTATCTATTGCCCGTCGGCGGCGGCGAGGCGAAGCAACTGACGACGCTCTCGACCGGCGTCTCCGATCCGCTCTGGTCGCCGGACGGGAAGTCGATCGCCTTCGCCTCCGACGTCTATCCGGAGTGCGGCGCCGACGACGCCTGCAACCAGAAGATCGCCGACCGCTGGAGCAAGGGAAAGCTGCAGGCGCACATGGCCGACTCGCTGCTCTACCGCCACTGGACGGAGTGGCGCGACGGCAAGGTCACGCACACGCTGCTCGTCGACGTCGCGTCGGAGAAAGTGCGCGACCTCACCCCCGGCCGCTTCGACTTCCCCGGCTTCCAGCTCGGCGGGCCGCTGCAGTACGCCTTCTCGCCCGACTCGACGGAGCTCACCGTGGCGTCGAATCACGACGCGGAGCCGGCCTCGTCGACGAACAACGACCTCTGGGTCATCGACCTCAAATCCGCCACGCCCACGCCGCGCAACATCACCGCGGCGAACCTCGGCTACGACGACTCGCCGCAATACTCGCCCGACGGCCGGTACATCGCCTACCGCACGCAGAAGACGCCGGCGTACGAGTCGGAGCTCTTCCAGCTCGCGCTGTACGACCGGCAGAGCGGCACGTCGCGCATCGTCTCGGGGACGTTCGACAACTGGATCGACGACTTCCACTGGAGCGAGGATGGGAAGTCGATCGTCTTCACCGGCCCGGTCGAAGGCATCAATCCGCTCTACCGGCTCGACCTCGCCGGCGGCGCGATCCGCAAGATCTACGAGCACGCCACGATCGACGCGTTCGACGTGTCGAAGCTCGGCGACACGCTCTTCTACATCGAGCGCTCCGTCGGCGAGCCGTCGGAGATCTACCGCGTCTCGCTCTCGGGCAGCGCGGCCTCGACGCGGCGCAAGCTCACGCACCTCAACGAGGCCTTCGCCAACGAGGTCGACATCCGTCCCGCCGAGGCGATGTGGGTCAACGGCGCGCGCAACGAGAAGGTGCAGGTCTACATCGTCAAGCCGCACGGCTTCGATCCGGCGAAGAAGTACCCGCTGATCCTCAACGTGCACGGCGGTCCGCAGTCGCAGTTCGGCGACGCCTTCCGCGGGGACTGGCAGGTCTATCCGGGCGCGGGCTACATCGTGGCGTTCCCGAATCCGCACGGCTCGACCGGGCGCGGGCAGACCTACACCGCGGAGATCTCCGGCGACTGGGGCGGCGCGGTGTTCGAGGACCTGATGAAGGTGACGGACGCGCTCGAAGCGCTGCCGTACGTCGACAAGAGCCGCATGGGGGCGATGGGGTGGTCGTACGGCGGCTACATGATGAACTGGTTCGAAGGGCACACCGACCGCTTCAAGGCCATCGCCACGATGATGGGGATCTTCGACAACCGCTCGTTCTTCGGCGCGACGGAGGAGCTGTGGTTCCCGGAGTGGGACCTCAAAGGGCAGCCGTGGAACTCGGAGCTGTACCAGAAGTGGTCGCCGTCGAACTTCGTGGTCAACTTCAAGACGCCGTGCATGGTGATCACCGGCGAGCGCGACTACCGCGTGCCGTACACGCAGGGCTTGCAGATGTTCACGGCCCTGCAGAAGCAGCACGTGCCGTCGCGCCTGATCGTGTTCTCGAAGGCCGGCCACTGGCCGAGCTGGTACGAGATGATTCTCTACTACACCGCGCACCTGGAGTGGTTCCAGAAGTACCTCGGCGGCGGCGCGCCGCCGTGGTCGACGGAGGCGTTCCTCCGCAACGCCGTCTTCGACACGTCGAGCGGCAAGCGCATCGACGAGAAGGAGAAGGCGCCGGAGAATCTGCAGGGGAAGCCGGCGGAGAAGCCGAAGAGCTAACGTTTGTAACCGAGCACGCTGACCTTGCCGTCGCCGCCGATCTTGCGGATGCGCGGGATCCACTCGCGCCGGTTATCCGAGGCGGTGTGGAGGTACTCGAGGACATAGACGTCGCGGCCGTTGACGGCGACGGCGGTCGGTGACCACGGCGGCGCCGTGCGCAGTAGCGCGCCGGCGCGGCCGGCGGCATCGACGCGCATCAGCGCGCCGCAGCCTGCCGCGGCGACGTAGATGGTGCCGTCGTCCGCGACCGCGAGGCCGCGAAGATACGCGCCGTTCTGCGGCTCGTCGCTGGGAATCTTGGCGCAGTTCGGCACGGCCATGTTCGCGACGATCGTGGAGACGCGGCCGCGCGCGTCGATCTTCCGAATCGCGCGATCCTCGGTGTACAGCAGCGAGCCGTCGGGGGCGGGCGCGAGGCCGTTCACGTTTCGCGCGGGTGGAAGCGTTGCGAACACCGAGCGCGCGCCGGACGGCTCGATGGCGACGATGTGGCCGCGGCCGTCCGCGTAGTAGAAGCGGCCGTCGCGGCCGATCGTCACCGGATAGTCGCTCGACAGCACGACGTTCCCGGCGGATCGGAATTCCGCGCCCGGAATGGACGGCCATGGCGTGTTGCGAAAGCGGCTCTCGGGATCGAAGGCGAACCAATGGAAGGCCGGGCCTTCGCGCCTTTCAATCCTGCCGGCCGCTTCGATGGCGAAGACGCCGGCGCCCGTGTCGACGAAATAGACAGTGCCGGCTTTCGACACCGCGATCGCGGAGCCGGGATGCGCGGCGGCAGCGGTGGCGACGAGGAGGAGAGCGGCGGCAAATGTGAGCTTCATATCAAGGAGACGAACGCGGGAGGCAAAGTGTTAACGCGGACATTTGTCCGCGGACAACCGTCCGTTCGGACACTCTTTGTAACACCTAACTCATTGAAAACACGGCGCGACACGGATGGCACCGCCATTGCGCATAGCGACGCCCATGATCCAAAACGCTTCTTCGATGGACCGGCCTGTCGCGACGCCGGGACGGCTCACCCGGCCGCGCCTCCTGGCGCTCATCGCCATCGGGCTATTCGTCGTCGCGGGGGCGATTGCCTTTCCGGCGATCCGCCGCTGGTCGCGCGCCGACCGCGCCGTCGACGCCACCACCCTTTCCATCGGCACCGTCACGCGCGGCGATCTGCGCCGCGACGTTTCCGTGCAGGGCCGCGTGGTCGCGGCGCTGCATCCGACGCTCATCGCTCCCGCCGCGGGCTCCGTTTCGCTCAGAACCAACGCCGGCGCCGTCGTCAAGAAGGGCGACGTCCTCGCGGTCATCGACAGCCCGGAGCTCCGCAGCGCGCTGCAGCAGGCGAGTGCGCAGCTCCTCTCGCTCCAGGCCGACGCGGAGCGCCAGAAGATCCTCTCGCGCCAGGCCGACGCCCGCGCCAAGCAGCTCGCCGACCTCGCCCGCACCCGCCTCGACGCCTCCAAGCGCGCTCTCCGGCGTGCCGAGACGCTGCTCAAGGAAGGGCTCCTGAACCGCGGCGACTACGAGAAGGCGCAGGACGACGTCCACGTCGCCGAGCTCGAGCTCGAACAAGCCACGCGCGAGATCGGCTCGAGCCAGGAGACCGGCGGCTTCGACGTCCGCACGCGCGCGCTGCAGGCCAACCGGCAGCAGGCCGCCACCGCGGAGCTGCAGAAGAAGTTCGAAGACCTCACCATCCGCGCGCCGTTCGACGGCATGATCGCCTCGGTCAACGTCAACGACCGCGACACCGTCGCCGCCAACCAGGCCATCCTCAACATCGTCAACCTCTCCTCGCTCGAGCTGGAGCTGACGATTCCGGAGGAGTACGCGAACGACTCGAAGATCGGGACGCCGGTGACCATGGCCTTCGGCGCGGAAGAGAAGCCGGGGCACATCACCGCCATCTCTCCCGAGGTCGTCGGCAACCAGGTCACGGCGCGCGCCGTGCCCGACGGCGGGTGGCCGGAGGGGATGAAGCAGAGCCAGCGCCTCACCACGCGGCTCGTCTTCGAGTCGAAGCACGACGTGATCAAAGTCCCGCGCGGCGCGTGGCTGGAGAGCGGCGGCGGGCGCAGCGTCTGGGTGGTCGACGGCAAGACCGCCACGAAGCGCGACATCGCCGTCGGCGCCGCCAGCGTCTCGGAGGTCGAGATCTTGAGCGGGCTGCAGGTGGGGGAACGCGTGGTGACGTCAGATACGTCGTCGTTCGGGAACGCACGATCGGTGATTTTGCAATGAGGAGGTGACAGGGCACAGGGAACAGGGGACAGGTGGTTGTCGTCGCGAAAAACACCACCTGTCCCCCGTTCCCTGTGACCCGTCACCTGTAAAAAGGAGATCGAATGCTGCAGATGAACAACATCCGAAAGGTATACCGCACCGACCTGGTGGAGACGCACGCGCTGGAGGGGCTGTCGCTCACCGTCAACGACGGCGAGTTCGTCTCGGTCATGGGGCCGTCGGGGTCGGGGAAGACGACCTTCCTCAACATCGCCGGGCTGCTCGACGTCTTTGACGGCGGCTCGTACCATCTCGACGGCAAGGACGTCAGCCGCCTCTCCGACCGGGAGATGTCGCGGATCCGCAATCAGAACATCGGCTTCATCTTCCAGAGCTTCAACCTCATCCCCGACCTCGACGTCTTCGACAACGTCGACGTCCCGCTGCGCTACCGCGGGCTCTCCGCGTTCGAGCGCAAGCACCGCATCGAGAAAGCGGTGGACATGGTCGGCCTGACCTCGCGCCTGCACCACCTGCCGTCGCAGCTCTCGGGCGGGCAGCAGCAGCGCGTGGCCATCGCGCGCGTGCTGGCCGCGTCGCCGAAGCTGATCCTCGCGGACGAGCCGACCGGCAACCTCGACTCGCTCATGGCGCGCGAGATCATGGACCTCCTCGACGACATCAACCGCCGCGGCACGACCATCGTCATGGTCACGCACGCGCCGGAGTGCGCGGCGCGGGCCTCGCGCGAGATCCATCTCCTCGACGGCAAGGTCGTCGACGTGGAGCGCCCGCCGGCGCTGCTCGACGCCGCCGTGGCGGGAAAGTGAGGACGGCATGCTCGCCTACAACGCCCGCATCGCCACGAAGAGCCTCAAGCGCAACCCGGTCCTGACGGCGATCATCATCCTCGGCATCGCCTTGGGCATCTGCGCCTCCACCACGTTCACCACAGTGCGCCACATGTTCGCCCGCGATCCGCTGCCGGGGAAGAGCGACAAGCTCTTCTACGTCCGCATGGACAACTGGGACCCGGCCCGGCCGTATCCGACGAGCGAGAGCGGGCCGAAGAACGCGAATCCGCTCCCACCATCGCTGGCGTTCCGCGACGTCACGGAGCTGATGCGCTCGAACCTCCCGGCGCGGCAGACGCCGTCGTACATGACGATTCTCGCGGTCTATCCGGAGCGCCGGGTCAGCCGTCCGTATCAGGCTACGGTACGCGTCGTGGGGAGCGACTTCTTCCCGATGTTCGACGTGCCGTTCCAGTACGGCCACGGCTGGGACAAGACGGCCGATGCGAAGGCCGAGCAGGTCATCGTCATCGACCACGCCACGAACGCGAAGCTCTTCGGCGGCGCGAACAGCGTCGGCAAGCGCCTGCGCGTCGGCAGCCGCGACTTCACCATCGTCGGCGTGCTCAAGCCGTGGCGGCCGTTCATCAAGATGTACGACCTCACGCAGAACTTCGTCGGCGAGCCGGAGCCGCTCTACATTCCCTTCAGCCTCACCCGGCCGATGCAGATCCGCAACGTCGGCAACAGCGACGGGTGGCAGCCGGTCGGGCCGACGTTCGACGACTTCCTCGCCTCCGACGTCGACTTCGTCCCGTTCTGGGTCGAGCTGCCGAAGCCGGCCGACCGCGCCGCGTACCAGCAGTTCATCGACAACTACGTGCGCGCCGAGAAGACGAAGGGGCGCTTCCTGCGCCCGCTGAATAACCAGCTCACGGCAATGCACGACATGATGGTGGAGATGGGCGTGGTGCGCCCGGCGCTGACGGCGATGGTGGCGATGTCGATCCTCTTCCTGGTCATCTGCGCGCTGAATCTGACCGGCCTCCTGCTCGGCAAGTTCCTGGCGCGGGCGCCGGAGGTCTCGGTGCGGCGCGCCCTCGGCGCCACGCGCGCCGACATCTTCCTGCAGCACATCGCCGAGTGCGAGATCGTCGGCGTGGCCGGCGGCGTGCTGGGGATGCTGCTGTCGCTCGGCGTGCTGCGCTTCATCGCCAAGCTCATCACCGCCACGACCATCATCTCCCTCGACTTGGAGATGATCCTCGCCGCGATCTTCCTCTCGCTCGTGGCCGGCCTCATCGCCGGTCTCTATCCGGCTTGGCGCATCTGCACGATGCAGCCGGCCGTGCAGCTCAAAGTCTGAAAGGAGACGCCATGGAATTCGGACCGATCGTCCGCGCCCTTTCCCGCAACCGCATGCGCACGCTGCTGATCGTGCTGCAGATCGGCATCACCCTGGCCGTGATCGCCAACGCCGTCACGATGATCAAGGGGCACCGCGCCAAGATGCAGAAGGAGTCGGGATTCGACGACGACAACCTCCTCTGGGTCCACAGCAAGCCATACGCGGAGACGTACAACGAGCGCTCGTTCCGCATCACCACGACGCAGGCCGACGTGCGCGCGCTCAACGGCATCCCCGGCGTCACGGCAGCGTCGAACACGAACTTCGTCCCGTGGCAGGGCGGCGGCAGCTCCACCGAGGCGAAAGTGGCGGGCGGCGACGGCACCAAGGTGCGCATGCAGGCATACGTGACGTCGCCGCAAATTCTCGACACGCTCGGCGTTCACCTCGTGTCGGGGCGCGCGCTGCGCGACAGCGACCTCGACCTCGACCCGAAGTCGACGAAGAGCACCGTGATCATCTCCCGCGCGCTCGAGCAGCTCATGTTCAAGGGAAAGAGCGCCGTCGGGCAGCAGCTCCTCGAGTCCGACAACAGCGTCGACACGATCGTCGGCGTCTTCGACAAGTTCTACAACCCGTACGGCTTTCCGATCCACGAATACACGTACTTCGCGGACGGCATCGCCTCGTACGGCGGCGCGCGTTACCTGGTGCACGTGGAGCCGGGAAAGATGAAGCAGGTCATCCCGGAGATCGAAAAACGCCTGCTGCAGGTCAACGACGGACGTACCTTCGAGTTCAAGACGATCAACGAGATCAAGAATCAGTACTTCACCGAGTCGCGCATCGTCATCGGCGCGATGACGGCGGTGATCCTCCTGCTCGTCATCGTGACCGGCCTCGGCATCGTCGGCGTGACGTCGTTCGCCGTCACGGAGCGGCGCAAGCAGATCGGCACGCGCCGCGCCCTCGGCGCAACCAAGCCGGCCATCCTGCGTTATTTTCTCCTCGAGAATTGGATCATCACGAATACCGGACTCCTTCTCGGCATCGCCATGGCCTACGGGCTGAACTACCTGCTCGTGACGAAAGCCGAGGGCGACAAGCTCGATTGGCGCTTCGTCGTCGCGGGTGTGGTTCTGCTCTGGCTGCAGGGCATCATCGCCACGCTGGCGCCGGCCACGCGCGCGGCCGCGGTGTCGCCGGTGATCGCCACGCGGGCGGTGTAACGTGACGGTTGCACCGATCGTGAGCACGCAGCGAACGCAACGCGCCCCGGCCGGAACGGTTCTCATCGTCGAGGACCAACCGGCCGTGGCGCGCGCGCTGATGCTGCTGCTCGACATCCACGGCGTCGATGCCGAGGTGGCGTCGAACGCGGAGGATGCGGTGCGGGCGGTGGCGCGGGGCGACGTCGACGTCGTCCTGCAGGACATGAACTTCACCCCCGGCGTCACCAGCGGCGACGAAGGGATGTCGCTCTTCCGCCGCCTGCGCCAGATCGACGCCGCGCTGCCGATCGTGCTGCTCACCGCGTGGACGTCGCTCGAGACGGCCGTGCAGATGGTCAAGGAAGGGGCGACCGACTACCTGGCCAAGCCGTGGAACGACGACAAAGTGCTGGCCATCGTCACGGCTCTCCTGGAGTCGCGGCGGCGCGACCGCGAGCGCCGCGGCTCCCGCGCCGCGCTGGCGCGCTCGTTCGACCTCCGCGGCATCGTCTACGAGTCGGCGGCGATGCACCGCGTGGTGACCCTGGCCTTGCAGGTCGCGGCGGCCGACGTGCCGGTGCTGATCACCGGACCGAACGGCGCCGGGAAGGAAAAGATCGCCGAGATCATCCAGGCCAATTCCGGGCGGCGGAAAATGCCGTTCGTGAAGGTCAACGCCGGCGCGCTTCCCGACCAACTGCTGGAGAGCGAGCTGTTCGGCGCGGAGGCCGGCGCATTCACCGGCGCGACGCGGCTGCGCATGGGCCGCTTCGAGTCGGCCAACGGCGGGACGCTGTTCCTCGACGAGATCGGCAATCTCTCGCCGGCCGGCCAGGCGAAGCTGCTGCGCGTGCTCCAGAACGGCGAGTTCGAGCGCCTCGGCTCGAGCGAGACGCGCCGCGCCGACGTGCGGCTATTGTGCGCAACGAATGCGGATTTACATGACGCGGTGCGCCGCGGCACGTTCCGCCAGGATCTGCTCTTTCGCCTGAACGTGATCGAAGTCCACGTCCCACCGCTGCGCGACCGGAAGGACGACGTGCTGCCGCTGGCGGAGGCGATTTTGGGAAGCTGGCGCCCCTCACCCGGCGCCTCCGGCGCCCCCCTCTCCCCGCAAGCGGGGAGAGGGACAGGCGCGAAGCGCCAGGGTGAGGGGCGCCAAGCTTCCCGACTCTCCGACGAGGCGAAGGAGGCGCTGCTCGCCTACGACTGGCCCGGCAACGTGCGCGAGCTCGACAACCGCCTGCAGCGCGCGCGCGTCACCGCCACGGGGGACGCGATCACTCCGGACGACCTCGGCCTCGGCGCCGGACAGCCCGTACCGGTCAACGACGAGAAGCAGCAGATCGCCGAGCTCCTCCGCCGCAGCCACGGCAGTGTCTCCGACGTCGCGAAGTCGCTCGGCCTCTCGCGCCAGGCGCTCTACCGGAAGATGGAGCGGCTTGGTATCGTGCTGGAACGCCGTCCCAAGGAATGAAGCTCACCACCTCGATCGCGCTGCGCGCCGCGATCGCCCTCGCCGCGGTGATCGCCGCCGCCGTCGTGGTCACCCGCTTCACGAACCTGCCGCTGCAGATCATGGCCGCGCTGGCCCTCGTGGCGCTCGCCTCGGCGTACTTTCTCCTCCGCGGCCCGCTGCGCCGCATCCGGGTGAACCTCGGCGCGCTGACGGACGGCGTGCAGGGCCTGTCCGACGGCGACTTCTCGCTGCGCCTCCGCGTCACCGGTCACGACGAGATCACCGCGCTCGTGGCGATGTACAACGACGTCGGCAATCTCCTCCGCGCGCAGCGCAGCGACACGCTGCAGCGCGAGCTCCTCTTCGAGACCGTGCTGCAGGCCACGCCGCTGGCCATCATCCTCACCGCGGAGTCGGGCCGCGTCGTCTACGCCAACCGCGCCGCGCGCGACCTCTTCACCCCCGGCGAGCGCCTGGAGGGGCGCCACCTCGACGAGATCCTCGTGGCCGCGCCGGCGCTGCGCAACGCCTTCGCCGCCGACCGCGACACCCTCTTCACCGCCGGCACAGAGTCGTATCACCTGGCGCGGCGCACGTTCTATCTCAACGGCCGCGCGCACCTGCTCTGGATCGCCAACCGCCTCACTCCCGAGCTGCGGCGGCAGGAGGTCGAGGTGTGGAAGCGCGCCATTCGCGTGCTCAATCACGAGCTGAACAACTCGCTCGCGCCGATCCGCTCGCTCTTTCACTCCGCGCGCGCGATCCAGGAACGGCCCGACAAGTGGCACCGCATGGACGAGATCAACGACGCGGTCGAGGAACGACTCGACTACCTGCAGCGCTTCCTCGACGGCTACGCCGCGTTCGCGCGGCTGCCGAAGCCGCGGCCGGAGCGGACGGAGTGGATCGACGTGCTCGAGGCGGTGCAGCAGATCGTGCCGTTCCGCATCGTGTCGCCGCCGCCGGCGCACGCGAGCAACGTCGATCGCGCCCAGATCGAGCAGATCGTGATCAACCTGGTCAAGAACGCCGCGGAAGCGGGGAGCAAGGCCGAGGACATCGTCGTCGACGTCGAGCGCCGCGCCGGCGGCAGCCTGTTGACGGTCAGCGACCGCGGCGAAGGGATGACGGACGAGACGATCACGCGCGCGCTCCTGCCCTTCTGGTCGACCAAGCCCGGCGGCTCCGGCCTCGGGCTGCCGCTCTGCAACGAGATCGTCGACGCGCACGGCGGGCACCTGCGCATCGCCCGTCGCGACGGCGGCGGCACGGTGGTCAGTTGCTGGTTGCCGGAGTGACGAACTTCTGCACTTCGTCGTTCATCTTCCCCGCCATCATCAGGAACAGCATCCGGTAGTCGGCGGCGAGGGAGTAGAACGGATGGCCGAACGTGGCCGGCTTGTTGTGCTCGACGAAGAAGTGCGCGTACCAGGCGAAGGCGTAGCCGACGACGGGGACGGCGATGAGCAGCCAGAGGTTGACCACGAGTGCCACGGCGAGCGCGACGATCGCCAGCACGGAGCCGACTGCGTGCAGCGTGCGCGTTCCAGGACTGGCGTGTTGGCGGACGTAGTAGGGCCAGAAGTCGGCAAATTTCTCGATGTGCATGACTATTGCTGGCCTTTGATTGTATGCCGACCGACTTCGAGCAAGCGCTGAAGGACATTTTCGGAGAGCCGCTGAACCGCCTCGGCGACCTCTCGCGCGAACAGATGCAGAAGCTGCAGACAAAGCTGCAGGAGTACGTGCGCGAGTGCATGCGCGAGGAGACCGGCCGCCTCCACACCGAGATCGCCGACCTCCGCGCGCGCGTGGCCACGCTCGAGAGCGAGCGCGCGCAAAACGCGGCGGAGTCGCTGGAAAGCTCGTTCTAGACGCACGCGAAAACCGCCGGTGTGCACGCGAAAACCGCCGGTGCGCACGCGAAAACCGCCGGTGTGCACGTGAAACCTGCCGGTGCGCACGTGAAACCCGTCGGTTCGCACGCGAAAAACCGCCGGTGCGCACGCGAAAACCGCCGGTGCGCACGTGAAACCTGCCGGTGCGCGCGTGAAACCTGCCGGTGCGCACGTGAAAACCGCCGGTGCGCACGCGAAAACCGCCGGTGCGCGCGTGAAAACCGCCGGTGCGCGCGTGAAACCTGCCGGTTCGCGCGTGCACACCGTCGGTTCGCGAGCGCACACGGCCGCGTCGCGGCGTCAGAACGCGAAGCCCAGCGTGATGAAGTACGCGAACGGCTTCTCGTAGACAGGATTCAAGTTATCGTCGAAGTAGAGAATCCGGCGGTGCAGCTTCCAGCCGACGTCGAAGCGCACGGGGCCGACCGGTGACAGATACCGCAAGCCCGCGCCGGCGCCGTAGCGGAGCTTGTTGAAGCTGAGGCGCGTGTCGGCGTAGACGTTGCCGGCGTCGACGAACACGGCGCCGCCGAACGCGCCGGCGATCGGGAAGCGATACTCGGTGTTGAACAGCAGCAGCCCCCGCCCGCCCACCGGCGCCACGCCGTCGTTCGGCAGCTTCACCAGCGTCGGCGTGCAGTCGATGCCGCCGTCGCGCGGGTCGCTGCACGTCACGCCGAGGAGGTCCGTCGAGAACGCGCGCTGCGAGCTCTCGCCGCCGCCCGTGAAACGCTCGGAGATCGGGACGCCGGTCACGCCCGGGCCGCCGAGGTCCTGAATCACCCCGACGCGGCCGGAGATGGCGAAGACGCTGCGCGTGCTCACCGGCAGGTACCACGAGCCTTGGGCGAACTCCTTGAGGAAGTGCGCGTCGGCGGCGAGCGCACGGAACGCGTACTCCACCGAGGCGCTGCTGAGGAAGCCGCGGTGCGGGTCGAGCGGATCGTCGCGGCGGTCCCAGAAGAACGTCGGCGTGAGGCTGGAGATCTTGATGTTCGTAATGGAGCGGTCGAGCCCCGGAATCAGCGCCTCGGCCGCGAGCGCGCAGACATCATTGATGTCCGTCTCGATCACGCACTTGGAGATGCGGTATTCGTAGCGCAGCGAGAAGCGCGTCTGCGCCGCCGCCACCTTCGACGCTTCGAGGAACGTGCCGCGCTGCTGCAGGTGCGCGCCCTGGCGCAGCGTGTTGGTCTGGAAGACCGTCACCTGCAGGGGCATGGAAAGGCGTCCGAGGAACGGCTCGCGATAGGTGAGGAAGGCCTCGCTGCGCGCGCGGTCGCTCGTGCCGATCAGCTCCAGGCCGAGATAGCGGCCGGTGCCGAAGAGATTGCGCTGCGCGATCGACACCGAGCCTAGGATGGAAAACTTGTTGTCGCTGCGGGTGAGGCCGGAGGTCACGCCGGCGGCGGCGCCGATGGTCAGGTCCTTCCCTTCCTGCACCGAGATCACGACGTTGCGCTGCGACACGGAGGTGCCGGCCTGCTCGGCTTGGATCTCCACGCGCTGGAAAATGCCGAGGCGGTAGAGATTCCGCTGCGCCTCGAGGATGGCCGAGTAGCTGAACGGATCGCTCTTCTCGATGTCGGCCTGGCGGAGCACGACGCTCGTGTTCGTATAGGTGTTGCCGCGGACGACGACCTGGTCGATGGTGATCTTCGGCCCCTCGGCGATGACGTACGCCACCTTCGCCTGCGTCTTGTCCGCGCTCACTTCCTCGCGCGGCTTGATCTGCACCTCGGCGTTGCCGCGGTCGGCGTAGAACGTCTGCAGCGCCACGACGTCGGCGCGCTCCGCCTGCGGATTCAGCGGACCGCCCGCCGTCAGGAGCAGCGGCGGGAGGTCCTTCGCCGGCACCTGCTCGTTGCCTTCCACGGTGACGGCGGTGACGAGCGTCTGCGGCCCCTCGGTGATCGGGAAGTCGACCGTCATCGTGCCGTTCGCCGCCGTCGTTACCGCCGGCGTGGCCACCTTCACCTCGGAGAAGCCGTTGAGGCGGTAGTACGACTCGACGGCGTCGCGGTCGGCGGAGAGCTGCCCGCGCGTCGGCGCGGACGGGCGGCGGAGGATCTTGGCGAAGAAGGAGCGGAAGCCGCCGCTCGTGGACGTGGTGACGACGCCGGCGAGCGTCTTGTCGGAGATCTTGGCGTTGCCGGTGAACGTCACGGCCGCGAGCGCGTAGCGCTCTCCCGGATTCACGTGGAAGGTCGTCGTCCAGACGTTGTCCTTCAAGTGTTCCTCGGTGTCGACGGCGGCGTTGATGTAGCCCTGCTGCTGCAGGTGCGTGACGATGTCGTTCGCCGCCTTGTCGATCGCGTCCTCGCTGTAGGCCTGATTGCGCCCGAAGGGCAAGAGGCCGCGCAGCGAGCGCTTGGTCACGCCGGTGACGTCGACCTTCACGATCGGTCCGGTGTTCGCGGTGTAGCGCAGCGTCACGAGCTTCGTGGCCTTGTCGTACGTGTAGCGGTCGAACTTCACCTGCGCCTTGCGGTAGTCCTGGCGCACGAGGTAATTCTTCATGCGGTCGGCGTCGCTGCGCGCCTGCGCCACTTCGAAGAACTGCCCCGGCCCGCGCCTCATCTGATCGATCAACTGCTTGGCCGTGAACGGCGCCGTGTTGCCGCTGACGACGACGCTGGCGACGCGCGCGAGCTGCCCTTTGTCGACGTGGAAGGTGACGCTGGCGCGGCTCGTGGCGCGGTCGAACGTCGTCTCCGGATCGACGGTGGCGTCGAGGTAGCCGCTGCGCGAGAGGTACTCCTGAATGGCCGTGGCGCTGTGGTCGATGGCGTTGAGCGACAGGACGTCGCCGGTGCGCACGGTGATCTGACGCGTGGCGGCCTCGCGCGCGTTGTTGCCGCCAACGCCGTCGAAGCGCACCTCGGCGAGGCGGTAGTTGACCGACAGCACGAACGTGACGGCGAGGCCGCCGTTCGGCGCGGCGCTCTCTTCGACGCGCACGTCGCGGAAATCGCCGGTGGCGAAGAGGCTCTTGATCGACGACTGCACGTCGCGCAGCGACAGCGGCCGTCCGGTCTTCACGGCCACGTACTGCCGGAGCACCGAGGTGTCGAACGCGGCGTCGGACTGGAACGCGATCGTCGTCACCGGCGCGCCGGCGGGCAGTGCGACCGTCGGCGTCGGCGCCGGAAGCGGCTGCGCGGCGGCGGCCGGCGCGGCCGAATGTGCGGCGGTGAAGAAGCCGAACGGATTGCGCCCGAACGTCCCCCACGCCCAATGCCCTTCGTAGCGCCGGCGGAAGCGCGCCTCGACCCGGTACTCGCTCGCGAATTCGTCGCGCGTCCCCTGCAGCACCCAATCGGCGTTGACCTGCCACTCCAGCACGACGCTCTTCTTGTGGCTTTGCGTGGCGTAGACGACGAAGACGCGCATGTCGTTCGAGAGGCGCTTCTCGAACGAGACTTTCGGCCCCGGCTCCGACGTCGTCTCGAGCAGCCCGGGGTCGTACGTGAACGAGTCGGCGAACGGCAGCACGCGCGAGCCGAGAAGGCGGCTGAGCGAGGTCAGGAGAATGGAGCTGCCGGCGGTGCGGACATCGGCGGCGTTCTGGTTCGTGGCCACGCTCTGCCGCGTGAGCGACGCGGCGCCGAGGAGCGAGAAGAGGGTGATGTCGCTCGCGGGCGGATCGCTGGAGATCGTCGGCGTGATGCGGTCGAGCGTCCCGGTCACGTTCAGCGTCACGTCGATCGGTCCGGCCTCGACCTCGGAGAGCCCGCCGCTGACGCGCGCCTCGAGCGTGATGTCGAAGTAAGGATCGATGCGGAACGGGTTCTGGAAATTGATCGAGCCGCGCACGACGTGGTAGTCGATGTTCTGGAAGCGCACGCGGCCGCCTTCGTCGAGCGTGACCAGGCCGACGACCGACGGATTCGCCAGCGTGCCGGTGACCTCGATGTCGGCGCTGCCGGTGAGGTCGGCAAGGTTGTTCTTCACCGACAGCGTGCCGTCGGAGACGAGGTGGAGACCGAGCGAGATCTTGTCCTGCCACGACGCGGCCACGATGGGCGTCGGCCCTTTGCGGGCCAGCACCGCGCCGAGCAGGGCATTGCCGATGTCGATGTCGCGGAAGTACGTGCCGCGCGTGACCGTCACCTCGCCTTGCAGACGCATGCGGTCCGTGTCGCCGCTGAGCACGAGGTTGAAGTTGCCCTCGACGGTCAATCCGTCGAAGTAGCGGATGGCCACGTCGTTCCCCTGCACGACGATGCGCATCGACTTCGGCGCCAGGCCCGCCAGGGCGACGGTGCCGCCGATGACGACCGTGCCGCCGCCGAGGCCCGCGTGAATGGAGTCGATGTCGAGGCGGTCGCCGTTGAAGACGAGCGTGCCGGTGATGTGGTCGATGAGCTGCGGGAAGCCGGGGAAGCGCACCTGGGCGTCGCGGAACTCGGCGGTGCCGGCGAGGCGCGGCTCGCTCAACGTGCCGGTGACGCCGAGGCCGACGACGACGTGGCCGTCCGCGCGCAGACCCGGAACGAAGAGCTGCAGGAGCGCCGCTTCGATCTCGCCCTTGACGTTGACGTCGATGCGCTTGCCGCCGCTCACTTCCGCGTAGCCGGTGACGGCGAGCGTGGTGTCCGTGCCTTTCAGTCCGAGATCGAAGGAGTCGAAGACGATGCGGCCGCCGCGCAACGCGATGTGCAGCGGCTGCGCGGGGACGAAGTCGTGCTCGGAGACTTTGACGGCGAACTGCGGGAAGGTGACGTCGAGCCGCAGCGCCTCGAGCGGCGACATCTTGCCGCCGAGGGTCACGTCGGCGACGAGCGCGCCGGAGGCGGGGAGGGAGGCCAGGTTGGGCGACAGCGCCAGCGCTTTCGCCAGATCCGGAACTTTGATGCGCACGAGCCCCGACAGCGTTCCGTCCGCCGCCACCGACCCGTTCCCCTCGGCGGTGATGACGCCGGCCACGTCGGCGCGCACGACGAGCTGGCCGTTGCGAATGGCGACGTACAGCGACGGCGGCGGCGCGTTCGGCGGTAGGTTGAGACCCTTGATGGTGGCGTCGGAGAGTGTGGCCGTGAGCACGAGCTCCGGCTGCTGCAGCGTGCCGGCTCCGGTCGACTGCAGCGTCACTTTGCCGCCGAAGAGGTTCGCCAGCGATTGCAGCGCCTTGAACTTCGAGAGGTCGAGCGACGACGACTGGATGTTGTACGTGTACTGATTCGTCTCGAAGTTGATCTCGCCTTCGCCGGTGACGTTGCCGGCGGGCGCGGTGACGCTGACGTTCGTGGCTTTGAGCGTCCCCGCAGTGAAGGCGATGTTCGCCCGCGCCTCGGTGACCGGCTCGCCGTAGATCTCGCCGTTGCGCACGATGACGTTGCCGCTGCCGTTGAGCTTCGCCTTCGGCCCTTCGATGTGCAGCGTGCCGGTGAGATCGCCCTTGACCGGTAGCGTGCCGAGGTCGAGGAACTTCACGATCTCCGCGATGGGAAAGTCGCGCGCGGCGATGTCGAGGTCGTACGAGGAATTGCCTTTGCCCGGCAGCCAGGCGACGCTGCCGTTCAGACGCACGTCGCCCTTCGGCTGCTTGACGACCATGTTGACGAACGTCGCTTTGCCGGCGTCGGGCGTGCCGGTGACGATGAGCCGCCCGGTGCCGATGCCGGAGACGGCCAGCTTCAAGTTGACGACGGCGACGGCGCGGTCGAGCGGGAAGTTCGCCGCCTCGATGGCGAGGTCGAACTGCGGCGACGGACCTTTGTCGGGGAAGGCCACGGTGCCGGTCATCGACATGCGGGCGTTGCCGTCGCGGAAGGTGGCCTTCTCGAACGTCATCACGCTCTTCGCGCCGTCGTACTTCAGGTCGATGCCGGCGTCGCCGACGACGACGTTGTTGTACTTCGCGCCGGCGGCCGCGATGTGGGCGACGACCATCGGCGTTTTCAGCTTGCCTTGCACGCTGCCGGTGATGTCGCCGCTGCCGCCAAGGCCGAGGAGGTTGTAGGTCTTCTTGCCGGCGTTGTGCGCGAAGTTGTAGGCGATGCGATCGAGCTCGGCGAAGTCGGTCGAGTGGATCTTGACGAGGAAGTCGGCCCAGGCATCGGCGATGCGCAGCTTGCCGGTGAGCGAGATGTGCGACGCGGCGGTGTCGAGCTCCGTCTTGTGCAGTGTGACGACGCCGTTGTCGAGGGCGTACTCGACCGCGCCATGAGTCGGTCCGGCCAGCGCCGCGTTCCCTTCGCCGGCGCCGGCAAGGAGCTTGTCCTTGTTCCAGTGATAGAGGAGGCGGCCGGTTGCCGCGGACTCGAGGCCGGGACTCGGCACGCCCCAATTCGCGAAGAGCTTGTCGACGGAGACGCCGTTGTAGTGGAGGTCGACGGACATCGGATACGGCTCGGCATATTGCGGAAGGACGTAGTGCGCGGAGATCGTGCCGCCGGCGTATTGCGCACGCTCGACGTCGACGACGGCGTGCTGGTCGGTCATGTCGAGGCGGCCGCGCGCGTTGGTGAGCGTGTACGCGTCGGCATCGATCTTCGGCGAGACCCAGCCGCCGGCGAGTTGGAACGTGCCGGCGCGGCCGGTGAGCTTCGCGTCCATGACGAACGGACCGTCGAGGACTTTCTGCACGCGAAAGATCTCGCGCACGCGATTGAGCCCGACACTCGACTGCACGCGCAGGTTGTAGACGGCGTCGGCGAGCGGCGCGACGCGGCCCTGCAGAAATACTTTCATGTCCTTGCCGCCGTCGAGGGCGACGCTGCGCAGCTCCAGGACGTTCGGCGAGTAGCGGAAGTCGCCGCGCATGGCGGTGTTGAATGGAACGTAGTCCTGTATGCGCACGGTGAGCAGCGGGCTCGCGACCGTGCCGGCGTAGAGGTCTTCCTTCGACGTGACGTTGATCGTGGAGTCGATCGCCGCGGCGAGCGCGCCGACGTTGTGGCGGCGGTCGTTGAACTCGAACGTGCCGTTCTTCACGTACATCGTGCCGAGGTCGAGGTGGTAGATCTCGTATTTGCTCGGCGGGCCCGATTGCCAGTGCGGGAAGTTGTGCACGAGCGGCGCGCCGGCGGGGAAGACCTCGAAGTTGATGCGCGGCTCGACGATGTCGACGCGGCCGACGCCGATGCGGCGGCCCCAGAACGAGTCGACGCCGCCGGTGATGACCAGTTGCTTGACGGTGGCGAAGTAGGGCCGCTGCGCGCCGGGGGCGTTGGCGACGCGGAGGTCGTTGAGGATGATTTTCGACTCGCGCCCGCGGACGATGTCGACGTCGTGAATCGTGACGGCGCGCCCGAGCTTGGCCTCCATGGTCTTCTGGATGCGCAGGCGAACGAGGTCGGCGAAGCTGGTCGTGCCGAGGTACCACCAGCCGCCGCCGATGACGAGGACGAGGAGCGCGGCGAGGGCGAGGGTGCCGAAGAAAATGAAGCGCAGGCATCCCCACATCGGCCCACGCCGCTGGCGCTCTCTCGCAGAGCGGTGATGGTCGTGATGAACCGTCGGCTCCGTCGTCATTGCCGAATGCGACGCCAGACGTGCTAGCCGCGAGCCAAAAGGTAGAGATCGCGGAGGTTATTGCCGGCGGAGGGAATGATAATCGGTTCCGCGAGGAGAGCGGCGGCCGCCGCGGAATCGGAGGTTTCGAGGTGCTGGGCCACGGTTTCGCGGTCGAAGTCCCTCGGCAAGCTCACGATCCAGCCGGCCACGCCGCTGGAGCCATCGACGCCGTCGGAGCTGGCGAAGAGCGCTGTGGAGTGCGGCGGCCATGCCGCCGCTGTCAACGCAAAACGAACTGCTAATTCGCTGCAACGCCCTCCGTTCCCATTGCCTTTGACCGCGACGGTCGGCTCTCCGCCGGCGATGACGAAGCCGTCAAGTCCGGCGAAAAGCCGCGCCGCGTCCTCGACGTCCATCTCGATCTGCCGCTCGAGGATCGTCGGATTCATCCCGCGCTCGCGCGCAATGCGCGCCGCCGTGCGCACGAGCGTGGTGTTGTCGGCAATGAGGCGCATGTCGCGCAGCGATGGACCCGAGGCAACATCCTGCAACTGCCCCGTCGACACGTCCGAGTAGATGAACGTCACGCACCGCCCCCGCACCCGCCCGCCCAACCGCCCGCCCTTGATCGCGGAGAGCGACGCGCGCACGCGGTTGATCTCGCCGATCGGCAAGCCGGAGGCGACGAGCTCGCGGTTCTTGGCGATCAACTCTTCCTCGCTGTGCGGAGGGAGCGGGACTTCAACGCACGCGGAGCCGCCGCCGGAGACGAGAAACATGATGTCGTCGTGCCCGTCGACGAACTCCACGAGCGCGCGGCCCGCGGCGAAGCTCGCCGGGGTCATGTCGGGATGGCCGCCTTTGTAGATCAGGGCGCGGGGGGCAGGGCGCGGGGGGCGGTAGCCTTCGGGCATGGCCACGAACGCCGCGTCGAAGTCGCCGTCGAAGGCATCGAGCAGCGGACCGGCGCACTTGCCGATGGCCACGACGTTGCGCGGCAGCGCCGCCTGCGCCCTCGCCGCACGCATCAATCGTTCGGGATGGCAGGCGTCGAGCGTCGCGAGATACAGGTCGAGTAGCATGCTTCCAAAATGCCGCGCGATCTTCCCATCGGCAACGGCAATCTCATGATCAATTTCGATCATGACTACAACATCCGCGACGTCTACTACCCGCACGTCGGCCAGGACAACCAGACCGTCGGCGACGTCTCCTTCTTCGGCGTCTGGTGCGACGGCCAGTTCGCCTGGATCGGCAACCCTTCGTGGGAGAAGTCGCTCGACTACGAGGACGGCACGCTCGTCACGCGCGTCACCGCCGCGTCGGAGACGATGGCGCTCGACCTGACCATCTCCGACGCCGTCGACTTCGACCGTGACCTCTTCATCCGCCGCGTCGTCCTCCGCAACCGGCGCGACGCCGCGCGGCACGTCAAGCTCTACATGCACTTCGATCCGCACCTCTGGGGCAACGCCATCGGCGACACGATCTTCTACGACCCGGAGCTCAACGGCCTCGTCGCCTACAAAGGGATGCGCTACGTCCTGATGAACGCGTCGGCCGACGACACGTACGGCTTTCAGAACTACACGATCGGGCAGAAGGAGCGCGACGGATTTCAGGGCACGTGGCGCGACGCGGAGGACGGCAACCTGCAGCGCAACGCCATCGCCCAGGGCTCCGTCGACGCCACCGGCATGATCGACGCGCGCATCCCCGCGGGCGGCGAGCGGACGGTGTGGATCTGGTGGATCTTCGGCCAGCACTACCGCGAAGTGGCGTCGCTCGACGGCCTGGTGCGCGAGCGCGGCCCGGCGTCGTTTCTCGAGCGGACGTCGAACTACTGGAAGCTGTGGGTCAAGAACGAAGTCGACATCAGCCGCCTCCCGGACGAGGTGCAGCGGCTGTACCGGCGCTCGCTCCTGATCCTGCGCACGCAGATCGACAACAGCGGCGCCGTCATCGCCGCCACCGACTCCGACATCGTGCAGTTCGGCAAGGACACGTACACGTATATGTGGCCGCGCGACGGCGCGATCACGACCGTCGCGCTCGTGCACGCCGGCTACGGCGACATCACCCGGCGCTTCTTCGACTTCTGTTCGCGCCTGCCGACGCCCGAGGGGTTTCTCTTGCACAAGTACAACCCCGACGGGTCGGTCGGGTCGTCGTGGCATCCGTGGATCTCCGCCGACGGCGTGCGCCAGTTGCCGATCCAGGAGGACGAGACGGCGCTCGTGCTGTGGGCGCTGTGGGCGCACTTCGAGAAGTTCCACGACGTCGAGTTCGTGCGGCCGCTCTACAAGCCGGTCGTCAAGACCATGGCCGACTTCCTGGCGCGCTACCGCGAGCCGTACACGCGCCTCCCCGCGCCGTCGTGGGACCTGTGGGAGGAGCGGCGCGGCATTACCGCCTTCACCGCCGGCGCGGTGTGGGGCGGCCTCACGGCCGCGGCGCGCTTCACCGACGCGTTCGGCGAGGCCGCGCAGGCGGAGCGCTACCGCCGCGCCGCGAGCGAGATTCAGGAAGCGGCGGCGCGGCACCTCTTCGACGCGAAGCTCGGCCGCTTCGTGCGGATGATCACCGTCTCGCGCAAAGGCGAGATCGCCATCGATCCGGCCTTCGACGCGTCGATGGCGGGGCTGTGGTCGTTCGGGATGTTCGAGGCCGGCGATCCGGCCATCGTGGCCACAATGACGCAGATGATCGACCGCTTGACGGTGCGCACGGACGTCGGCGGCTTGGCCCGCTACGAGAACGACTACTACTTCCAGGTGGAGAAGGACGATCTCGAGAAGGTGCCGGGCAACCCGTGGGTGCTCTGCACGCTGTCGGTCGCGCACTGGGTGGCGCTGCACGCCAAGAATGCGGAGGAGCTGCAGAAGGCCGTCGACATTCTTCTTTGGGCCTGCAAGCGCGCCCTGCCGAGCGGGGTGCTGCCGGAGCAGGTCGATCCGTACACCGGCGAGGCGAAGTCGGTGGCGCCGCTGACGTGGAGCCACGCGGCGTACGTGCACGCGGTGCACAGTGTGGCCCGGAGGCTCAACGCCTTTTCATGAAACGCACCCCTTTCCGCCGCCGCGTTCTCCTCCTCACGTTCGCCTTCGCGTTCGTTCTCTTCGCCATCACCGGGGGATTGAGCTGGCGCGCGAAGTCGGCGCAGGAGCGGTGGCAGCGGCTCGTCGGCGTGGAGACGCGCGCCATCGCCGCGCTCGAGGAGCTCGTGCGCGCGCAGAACGCGTATCACGCGCGCGGCGGCGGCGATTACCGCCTCGTCTCGCAGCTCCTCGACAACGCCGCGCTGCAGACGATCGACGCCGGCGCGCTGCGGCGGCGCGTCGTGGCGTTCCGCACCGCCATGGCCGATCCGACGTCGACGCCGGCGGAGCTCGACACGGAGTCGCTGCGCGTCGTGGCCGAGGCGCAGCGGTTGATCGAGGAACGAAAACGGGAGATCGCGCGGCAGTTGCCGGCGCTCGAGCGCGAGTCGGCGGCGATGATGGAAGCGGGCCTCGCCGTGGCCTGGATCATCGTCATCCTGAGCTTCGCCGCCGTGCAGGTGACGCTGCGCAAGGTCGTGCGCCCGCTCGAAGAGCTCGCCCGCGGCGCCGACCGCATCGCCGCCGGCGACCTCTCGGCGATGGCGCCGGTGGCGGGCGACCTGGAGATCGCCAAGCTCGGCGTGGCGCTCAATCACATGATCGACGAGCTCAAAGCGCGCGCCCGCACCGACGATCTCACCGGCCTGCCGAACTTCCGCGCCTTCCGCGAGCGCATCGACGCGGAGATCGAGCGGGCCTCGCGCTATCCGGAGAGCTTCGGCATCCTCGTCCTCGATCTCGACCGCTTCAAGAAATACAACGACACGCACGGCCACCTGGCCGGCAACGATGCCCTGCAGCGCGTGGCGCGCGTGATCCGCGACACGGTGCGCTCCGTCGACTTTCCCGCGCGCTACGGCGGCGAGGAGTTCGCCGTGATCGTGCCGGAGATCGACGCCGCGTCGCTGGCCGCGATCGCGGAGCGCATCCGCGCCGCCGTCGAGTCGACCGGCATCCTCACGATCAGCATCGGCGGCGCGATCTTCCCCGCCGACGGCGCCTCGGTCGACGCGCTGTTTCAGACGGCCGACGAGCGCCTGTACGCGGCGAAGCGCGAAGGGCGCAACCGCATATCGGTCACGACAACCGCGAGATCAGCGCCGCAATCGTCCGCTCGGTGATCTCCAGCCCGTCGAGCTCCGCGACGAGATCCGCGTACCATCGCTCGTACGCCGGCCGCAGCTTCTCCACGACGTTGCGGCCGCGCCGCGTCAGCACCACGCGCGAGGAGCGGAGGTCGCTCGGGTCGTCGTTGCGCTCGAGGTAGCCGGAGGCGCGCAGGCGGTTGACCATGCCGGTCATGTTCTGCTTCGACACGATCATCCGGCGCGCCAGCGCGGCGAGCGTGGTCGGGCCGCAGCCGGCGACGACGTTGAGGATCGTCCACTGCTGCGCGGTCAGATGCGTCTTCTCGAACATCGGCGCAAGCCGGCGCGCGAACAGATTGCCGAGCTGAAAGACTCCGACGATGATGTCGCGATCCTCGGGCATTGCGATCACTCTCATCTTAAGAGTGACGAAACCAGCCCTTTTGTCACCTCTTGTACAGCGAAGTTCCTGCAAACACCGCCGCGTCGCCCAGCTCCTCCTCGATGCGCAGGAGCTGGTTGTACTTGGCGATGCGGTCGCTGCGCGAGGCCGAGCCGGTCTTGATCTGCCCCGCGTTCGTGGCCACGGCGAGGTCGGCGATGGTGGCGTCCTCGGTCTCGCCGGAGCGATGCGAGATGACGTTGCGGTAGCCGGCGCGCTTGGCCATCTCGATCGTGTCGAGCGTCTCAGTGAGCGTGCCGATCTGATTCAGCTTGATGAGAATCGCGTTGCCGATGCGTCGCTCGATGCCTTTGGCGAAGATGGCCGGGTTGGTGACGAAGATATCGTCGCCGACGAGCTGCGTCGCCGCGCCGTGCGCCTTCGTCAGCGCTTCCCACCCGTCCCAATCCCCTTCGGCCAGGCCATCTTCGATCGACACGATCGGATACTTCTTCTTCAGCGCGGCGTAGTAGTCGATCATCTCCGCGCTCGTGTGCGGCTTTCCTTCGAAGTCGTATTTGCCCTTCGCGAAGAACTCCGAGGCGGCCACGTCGAGGGCGAGGAAGATCTGCTCGCCGGCGCGGTAGCCGGCCTTGCCGATCGCTTCGACGATGAGGTCGAGCGCTTCGGCGTTGCTCTGTAGGTTCGGCGCGAAGCCCCCTTCGTCGCCCACCGCGGTGACGAGATTGCGGTCGTTCAGCGTCTTTTTCAGATGATGAAACGTCTCGACGCCGGCGCGCAGCGCGTCGGAAAAGTCGTCGAAGCCGGCGGGGACGATCATGAACTCCTGGACGTCGAGGTTGTTGTCGGCGTGCGCGCCGCCGTTGACGACGTTCATCATCGGCACGGGCAATGTCCGCGCGCCGGTGCCGCCGAGGTAAAGGAAGAGCGGAAGGTTCGCAGCCTCGGCAGCGGCCTTCGCAACAGCCAGCGACACGCCGAGCATCGCGTTCGCGCCGAGGTTGGCCTTGTTGTCGGTGCCGTCGATTTGCTTCATCACCAGATCGATCATCACCTGCTCGCGCGCATCCATCCCCTCGACTTCCTTGGCGATGAGCTCGACGTTGTCGACGGCGTGCTCGACGCCCTTGCCGAGGTAGCGCTTCTTGTCGCCGTCGCGGAGCTCGAGCGCTTCGCGCGAGCCGGTCGACGCGCCCGAGGGAACGGCGGCGCGGCCGAGGGCGCCCGACTCGAGGAGGCAATCGACTTCGACGGTGGGATTGCCGCGGGAGTCGAGGATCTCGCGGCCGAAAATTTCGGCGATCTTGAACATGGCGCGCGGATTATAGTCGCCGCATCGTGCGCGACCACTACCGCACGCTCGCCGCGCGCGCCGAGCATCGCATCAAGGTGGAGCGCTCCGAATTTCTCGGCATCGCCTTCCCCGTTTCCGACGAGGAGTCGTTCTTCGCGGAGCTGCGCGCGATCGAGAAAACGCACTTCGACGCCACGCATCATTGCTGGGCCTTTCGCCTGTTCAACGAAGAGCGGACGCGCAGCTCCGACGCGGGCGAGCCGTCGGGAACGGCCGGGAAGCCGATCCTCTCCGCGTTCGGCGATCTCGACGACGTGGGCGTGGTGGTGGTGCGGTGGTACGGGGGCGTGAAGCTCGGGACGGGAGGGCTGTCGCGCGCATATCGGGAGGCGGCGGCGGGGGTGCTGTCAATCGCGCCGATTGCGGAGCGCTATGTTTACGAGCGCGTGCGGGTGGTGGTGCCGTTCGAGGCGCTGGGCACGGTGTACCGGTTGGTGAGTGCGCCGGACGTGCTGCTCGCGGCGGAGCACTTCGGCGAGACGAACGAGTTCGAGCTCGATGTGAGGCGGTCGATGGTGGAGCAGTTCGCGCGCACGCTGCGCGAAAAAAGACTCGGTGTCATTCCGAGCCGCAACGACGGCGAGGAACCCCCTTCGGCGGGGGATCCCTCGCTGCGCTCGGGATGACACCTATTCTTCCGTGACCATCGTTCGCGCCACCCGGTCCCCGAGCCGCGGCT